>NZ_JBAUJB010000444.1:0-6790 GCF_049683355.1 Mycobacterium sp. | reverse complement strand
GCCGTGGCTGGTGGCCTCCGCTGTGGCGGGTGGGTGGGCCGACACCACCGCCGAACCCGGGGTGACGGCGTTCGCGGCGCGTGCCGAGCCGGGGCTGGGCACGCTGGGAAGCCTGGCGAGCCTGGGCGGTCTGTGGAACGCCGAAGCGGTGCCGGCCTCGCGGACAACACTTTTTGCGCTGGTGTCCGCGGTAGTGCTGCTGGTTGTGGTCGCGGTGGGCGTGCCGCTGCTGGTGCGCCGCCGGGTTGCGGTGCCGCTGCTGGTCGTGACCGCGGCGGCGGTCGTGGCGCCCGCGCTGATGGCGACGGGCTCGGGGATCGCCGTGCTGGAGGCGCTGATCCGCGCGCTGCCGGGGCTGGGTGTGCTCCGGGACGGCCAGAAGTGGGTGGCGCTGGCCGTGCCCGGCTACGCGGTGGCGGGTGCTGCCGCCGTGGTCACGCTGCGACCGCGGATCCCGGCGGTTGCGACGGCGACGGTCTGCTGCGCCGCGCTGATCGCGACACTGCCCGATCTCGCGTGGGGTGTGGGTGGCCGGGTGACGCCGGTGCGCTATCCCCCGGGGTGGCAGGCCGCGGCCGCGGTCATCAACGCCGATCCCCGCCCGGTCGCGGTGCTGCCTGTGGACAGCATGCGCAGCTTCGCGTGGGCCGGTGACGCCCCGGTTCTCGATCCGCTGCCGCGGTGGGTGCGTGCCGACGTGCTCAGTACCGGCGACTTGACGATCGCCGGTCGCACCGTGCCCGGCGAGGGTGCGCACGCTCGTGAGGTTCAGCGGCTGCTGCTCGCCAGGGCTGACCGGGAACGGCTCGCCGCTGAGGGTGTGGGCTGGGTCGTCGTCACCAGCGGCGGACCGGGGCTGCGGATGCCGGTGGCCTACCGCGACAGCGACATCACGGTCTACGCCGTCGGCGGGGACGAGGCGGCCTCTCCACACCGCACCGTGATGCTCGCCGCGCACGCCGTGTGGCTGGGCCTGCTGGTCGGCGGGCTGGCCGGGATGCTGGTGTTCGGGTTGCGCAGGCGCGTTGGTCAGGCCACGCAGACCGCCGGCAGCACCAGGTAGACGGGCCACAACCCGGCAACGATCAGGTAGGCAGCCATCCCCGCGCCGGCGGGCAGCCAAGGCTGCAGGACGCCCTCGAGCTGCCGGAGCTCGTCGGTCTGGAAGAAGGCCCACACCAGACCGACAGCGATGTAGGGGATCGCCAGCCACAACGCCGCCTCGATGGCGTCGGCCACGCTCAGCTGCTTGCTCAGCAGGCGACGCGTGGCTTGACGCATTCCGGGCACCGTCGCCTCCTCAGACCAGTCGGCGCTGCCGGCGAACCCGCATCCGGACATCGGCGAGCAGCACGTGGCTACCGCCCTGCCTCACGAAACCCGGCAGGAACCGGTTGGCGAACGCCACGAACAGGAACAACCGCTCGAACCAGCGTTGCCGCGCCGGACCCCACGACAGGCCGAGCGCGTGTCGGAACACCGGCGCCAGAAAACCTGCGGTCAGGAACTTCAGCAGTGGCCGGAACGGAAAAGCCAGCACCGGGTTGATCATCCGCAGGTTGACCAGGTCGAGAAGGTAGGCGCGCACGACGTCGTCCACGTCGACGAGTTCGCACGCCGCGTCCCAGTAGCGGTCGAAGTCCGCCCGGGTGGCGGGCCACTGATCCGCGCTGACCTGCAGCGTGGTGCCCAGGGGCCACGCCGACGTGTAGAACTGTTCGGCCTGCGCGTGGGTCATCTCGCCGCGCAGCAGTTGGTAGGTGTCCTCGATACCGACGAACAGGCAAGCCGCCACCCACATCTGCAGGTCGCGGTCGAATGCGTGGTATCGCACCGGGCTGTCCGGTCCGGACCTGACATGGCGGTGCACCGCGTCGACGGCCTCACGAAAGCCGCGCGGTCCTCGTCCGAGCCGAGCACCGCGACGGCCAGGTACTGGAACGTGGTGCGGGCCCGCTTCCACGGATGCTTCATCAGGTTGCCGGAGTCGACCTTGCTCTCGACGACGCCGTACCCGACGCCGGGGCGCGACAGCTGCATGATGACGTTGGCTGCGCCCGCGGCGAACGACCAGAAGTCCATGGCATCGGCGGCGGTCACCGGGCCGTCGCTCCAGCGGGCGGTCCGCCGGGTGATGCGAATGCGGTTCCCGGTCATGTCGTGCAGACGTCGGGGATCAGCAGCAGCGGCCACCACAGGATGGCTCCGAGGTCGACGGACGCGCCGCTGCGTGCCAGCGCCGACACGACGCCGATCACCAGGTACGGCGCGCCGAGCAGCAGCGCGGTGCCGATCCATTCGGCGACGGTCATCCGGTAGTCCAGAACCCGTCTCGCCGCCCCCAGCATGGGCACTATGTTGACGGCAATACGGGCGTGCGGCGACGGTTTCCCTGGATGAATCTGCACTTGGTGGACGTGTGGTGACCCAGATTGTGAATGGTGCTCAGATGACGCCGCTGACGAGGTGGCCGGCGTGTGCGGACTCCAGCACCACCCGCATCGCGGCGGCACTCTGCTGCCACGAGAACTCACCGCTGCGGACCTGCGCCTTGACGCCCAACTGCTCGCGCAGGACCTCATCGGACAGCATCCGGTCGAGGCCGTCGACCAGACCGTCGAGGTCGTCGACGAGCAATCCGGTGACGCCGTCGACGACCGAATCCGCCAACCCACCGGACGCGCGGTAGCCGATGGTCGGTACCCCGTGCTGGGCGGCCTCGACGACAGCCAGCCCCCAACCCTCCTTGCGGGACGGCAGCACGTTCACCCAACTGCGTTGCAGCACGGCATGTTTGGTGTGATCGTCGGCGTGGCCGTGAAAGGTCACCGCATCAGAGATGCCGAGCAGTGCGGCATGGTCGACGAGCCGGTCGGCCCACCAACCGTCCCCGAGCACGTCGAGATGCAGCCCGGGTATCCGGGAGCGCAGCCGGGCGACCGCTCCGAGCGCGTCCTCGATCTGCTTGTGCGGAACCAGCCGGGACAGCACGACGACCCGCGGGGTCGTCGACCGTGCCTGCGTCAACGTCGCGCCCGGGGCGGCGTCGACACCGTTGCGGACGATCGCGACGCGGTCGGCGCCGACGCCGAGCAGCGTGAGGTCCCGCGCCGACGGCAACGACACCGTGACGTACTGGTTGCGTCGGTGCAGCCGCGGCGACAACCAGGATTCGACGAACCACCCGATGCGGCTCATCACGGGCCCCGCCACCGGCCACTGTTCGCGGTGACAGTGGTGCACCAGCACCACCGCCCGTCGCCCGTAGACCAGCCGCGCCATGAAGGGCAGCCCGTTCTGGGTGTCGACGACGACGTCCGGGCGCACGTGCCGCAGCGGGCCCAGGCCGATCACGGCCGCGGCCATCGCCAGCCCGGCCCAGACATATACCGAGTAGCTCCCGCCGACGCGCTGGATCTCCACCCCGTCGACGGTCTCGCGCCGCGCGGCGCCGGGATAGCGGGCGGTGCGCAGCGTGACGCGGACCCCCGAGTCGGCGAGCTGTGCACCGATGCGCTGCAGGTAGGCCTCGCTGCCGCCACCCTGCGGATGGCCGGTGTCGCGCCAGCACAGCAACAACACTGATCGCAGGGGTAGGTCAGACATCGGGTTCAGAGTAGTCGGGTCCTAGGGTGACCGAGATGGCGGCAACTGACCTTCTGGCCCGGCGGGCGACGTTGTCGCGGTCGCTGCGGCTGCTGTCGGAGTTCCGCTTCGAGCAGCGTGATCCCGACAGGTTCTACGGTGCGCTCGCCGAGGACACCGTCGCGCTGGTCACCGATCTGTGGACAGCGGTCCACGGCACCGCCCCTACCGGCAGCACCGTGCTGGACGTCGGCGGGGGACCCGGGTACTTCGCGCCGGCGTTCAGCGGTGCAGGCCTGCGCTACGTCGGAGTGGAGCCCGACCCGCGGGAGATGCACGCCGCAGGCCCCCGGCTGCAGCGTCGGGAAGGGGCTTTCGTCCGGGCCTCGGGCACCGCGCTGCCGTTCGGCGATGGCAGCGTCGACATCTGCCTGTCCTCCAATGTCGCCGAACACGTACCCGAACCGTGGCGCCTGGGTGAGGAGATGCTGCGGGTCACCCGGCCCGGCGGGCTGGTGGTGCTGTCCTACACGGTGTGGCTGGGCCCGTTCGGCGGCCACGAGATGGGCCTGACGCACTACCTGGGTGGCCGCCGCGCCGCCGAGCGCTATACCCGCAAGCACGGCCACCGACCCAAGAACGACTACGGCTCGTCGTTGTTCGCGGTGTCCGCCGCCGACGGGCTGAAGTGGGCTGTGAGCACCGGCGCTCTGATCGCCGCATTCCCCCGCTACCACCCCCGATGGGCCTGGGGCACGGTCCGGGTGCCACTGCTCCGTGAGTTCGCAGTGAGCAATCTGGTGTTGGTGTTGCAGCCGTCCTGAGGGGCTGAACTGCAACAGGTCTCGTTTCGCCCATCGGGGGTAATGTGACGGGCATGACACCGCGCACGCGAGGAGCGATATGACCCAGAGCACTGCCTTCAAGACCGAGTGGGACAAGTTGTTCATCGGCGGCAAGTGGGTCGAGCCGGCCACCTCGGATGTGATCGAGGTCCACTCCCCCGCCACCGGCGAACTGGTCGGTAAGGTTCCGCTGGCGTCAGCGGCCGACGTCGACGCCGCCTGCGCGGCCGCCCGGAAGGCCTTCGACGACGGACCCTGGCCGCAGATGACACCGGCGGAGCGCGCCGAGATCCTGGGCCGCGCGGTCAAGATCATGGAGGAGCGCGGCGACGAGCTGAAGTTCCTGCTGGCCGCCGAGACGGGCCAGCCGCCGACGATCGTCGACATGATGCAGTACGGCGCTACAATGTCGTCGTTCAACTACTACGTCGGTGCTGCGGACAAGTTCACCTGGCAGGACATCCGCGACGGTGTCTACGGCCAGACGCTGGTGGTCAAGGAGCCGATCGGTGTCGTCGGGGCCGTGACGGCGTGGAACGTGCCGTTCTTCCTGGCGGCCAACAAGCTCGGGCCCGCACTGCTGGCCGGCTGCACGGTGGTGCTCAAGCCTGCGGCCGAGACCCCGCTGTCGGTGTTCGCGATGGCCGAGATGTTCGCCGAGGCCGGGTTGCCCGAAGGCGTGCTGTCGATCGTGCCCGGCGGCGCCGAGACCGGACGCGCCCTGACCGCGAACCCCGAACTGGACAAGTTCACCTTCACCGGCAGCTCGGGCGTCGGCAAGGAGGTCGCCAAGATCGCGGCCGAGAAGCTCAAGGCCTGCACGCTGGAACTGGGCGGCAAGTCCGCGGCCATCATCCTCGAGGACGCCGACCTGGATTCGACGCTGCCGATGCTGGTGTTCTCCGGCCTGATGAACTGCGGTCAGGCCTGTGTCGGCCAGACCCGGATCCTGGCACCGCGGTCGCGTTACGATGAGGTCGTGGAGAAGTTGTCCGCCGCCGTCGCGGCGATGCCGATCGGGTTGCCCGACGATCCGGCCGCGATGATCGGCCCGCTGATCTCGGAGAAGCAGCGCGAGCGTGTCGAGGGCTACATCAAGAAGGGTGTGGACGAGGGCGCGCGCGTGGTCACCGGCGGTGGCCGACCCGACGGCCTGGACAGCGGCTGGTTCGTGCAGCCGACGGTGTTCGCCGACGTCGACAACTCGATGACCATCGCCCAGGAGGAGATCTTCGGACCGGTGCTCGCGGTGATCGCCTACGAGGACGAAGACGACGCGGTGCGCATCGCCAACGACTCCGTCTACGGGCTGGCCGGCAGCGTTTACACCACCGACAACGACAAGGCGCTGCAGATCGCCCGCAAAATCCGCACCGGCACCTACGCGGTCAACATGTACGCGTTCAACCCCAGCGCCCCGTTCGGCGGCTTCAAGAACTCGGGCATCGGCCGGGAGAACGGCCCCGAGGGCATCGAGGCCTACACCGAGGCGAAGAGCATTCTGCTGCCGTTCGGCTACACGCCGGCCTGACAACACCCTCGAACGTACGGTTTCTGACGGATCGCCACCGGTTTTCCGTCAGAAACCGTGCATTCGGCGCCTCGGCGCCTCAGAAGGGCTCTTCTGACAGCTCCATCGCGGTGAGGTCGACGGCCTTGAGGATCGCGCTCTGGGCGGTCAGCCTCGGCAGGACGTTCTTGGCGAAGAACTTCGCGGTCGCGACTTTTCCGGTGTAGAAGGCACGGTCGCGGTCGCTGACGTCACCGTCGAGTGCGGCCAGAGCCACCTCGGCCTGCTGCAGCAGCAGCCAGCCCAGCAGCAGGTCGCCCACCGCGAGCAGGAACGGCACCGACTCCAGCCCGAGCCGGTAGAGCTGCTGCGGGTCCTGCTGCGAGTCGACCAGGTACCCGGTCATCGTGGCGACCATCGCCTCCACGTCGGCCACCGCGGTCGCCAGAAGTGTTCGCGCGTCGCCCTAGTGCTCACCGGCTGGCGGCTCGATGATCAGCCTCCCGCCCAAGAACCAAGATCCCCGTTAAGGACACGCTGATCGGTTCCCATTAGGTCGGTGGCCATCTCGCCATCGTGCGCCCTCAACAGCGCTTAAGGTCAACAGCGATGCATGACGGCCGTGAGCACTGGGTACACTGAAAAACTAGAACACGTTTCAATCCGAAGCCAAAGGGGGCCACGGTGAGCTCGTCAGATGCGACGCCGTCCGAGATCACCAAGTGGGACCCGGTGCTCACCGAGCGGGTGATGGGCCTGCTCAAGCTGTTCCTCAAGGGCTGGCACCGCGCCGAGGTGCGCGGCCTGGACACCTTCCCGGCCGGCGGTGCCCTGGTGGTGTCCAACCACT
>NZ_JBAUJB010000443.1:0-2409 GCF_049683355.1 Mycobacterium sp. | reverse complement strand
CTTCTGCTATCCGGACCGCACGCTGGGCTGGGACCGCGGCGAACTGCTGCCCTCGTTGAGGGCGGCACACGGCGACATCGGTGTGGTGATGGTGCTTGCGCACGAGTACGGCCATGCCGTGGCGCGGCTGTCCGGCATGTCCAAACGGGACACCCCCACGTTGGTCAACGAACAACAGGCGGACTGCCTGTCGGGTGCATACATGCGCTGGGTGGCGGAAGACACTTCCCCACGCTTCACGCTGAGCACCGGCGAAGGGCTCAACAACGTGCTCGCGGGCGTCATCTCGTTCCGGGACCCGCTGCTCAACGAGGGTGATCCGGACGCCGGCTACGACGAGCACGGCTCAGCGTTCGAGCGGGTGTCGGCGTTTCAGTTCGGCTTCACCGACGGCCCGGCGGCGTGCTCGGCAATCGACCTGCGGGAGATCGGCCAACGGCGCGGCGACCTGCCGGTACTCCTGCCCGAGGACCAGACCGGGGAGCTCGCGGTGACCGAGGACTCGGTGCGCTCCATCATCGACGCGATGGGGATCCTGTTCGAGCCCGCCGACCCCCCGGCACTGAGCTTCGACCCCGCCGACGCAGACAATTGCGGCGATGTCCGGCCCAGCCCGCCGGCGTCCTTCTGCCCGTCCCGGAACACCATCGTCGTCGACCTGCCGGAGCTCGAGGAACTGGGCACGCAGGGCATCTCCCGCGACGGCAGCAACCTGGCCACCGGCGACAACATGGCCTATTCGGTGCTGGTGTCCCGGTACATGCTCGCGATCCAGCAGGAACGCGGCGGAGTGGAGCTCGACACCGCCGCGGCCGCACTGCGCACGGCGTGCCTGAGCGGGGTCGCGACGGTCAAGATGAGCAAGAAGGTCACCACCCCCGACGGCAACACCATCGCGCTGACCGCAGGTGACATCGACGAGGCGGTGTCCGGCATCCTGACCAACGGCCTGGTGGCCAGCGACGTCAACGGCGAGTCCGTGCCGTCCGGGTTCTCCCGGATCGACGCGTTCCGAGTCGGCGTTCTCGGCGACGTGGAGCGTTGTTTCAAGCGGTTCCGCTGACCGTCACGCCAGGGTGACGAGACCGAGCTCGTTGTCGCCGGCGAGCAGCCGGTGGTGCGGCAGCACCCGGACCGTGTAGCCGACCGAACCGGTGATGGGCAGCGGTGTCGTCGCCGTGAACATCTGCTTGCCGCCGTCGGCGGCGCCGGTGTGCCGCATCGGTACGGCGACGGGATCGACCAGGGCGTCGGCAGCGTCGACGCGGCCGAGCACCGCCTGCACCGACACCTCGTCGGGGTGCAGCCCCGCAAGGTTCACCTGCGCGGTCAGCGTGAGCTGCGAACCCAGCAACGGTGTGTCGGGCAGCCCGTAACTGTCCACGTCGGTGATCTCGATCTGCGGCCAGGCGCGGTGGACGCGAAGTCGATACTGTGCGAGTTCACGGGCGGCACCAAACGGCGAATCGTACTCCCCGGCGCTGGAGCTGCCGGGTTCGATCGTCCGCCGCAGCGACCGCGCCGCCGGGATGTAGTACTTCTCGGTGTAGTCCTGCACCATCCGCGACGCCAGCACCTTGGGACCGAGCACCTGCAGGGTGTGGCGGACCATCTCGACCCAACGCGTCGGGATCCCGTCTTCGTCCCGGTCGTAGAACTTGGGCGCCACGGTCTGCTCGAGCAGGTCGTAGAGAACGGACGCCTCGATGTCGTCACGCCGGTCCTCGTCGGCCAGCCCGTCGGCCGTCGGAATCTCCCACCCGTTCTCGCCGTCGAACCACTCGTCCCACCACCCGTCGCGGATCGACAGGTTCAGCCCGCCGTTGAGCGCACTCTTCATCCCGGAGGTTCCGCACGCCTCGAGCGGCCGCAACGGGCTGTTCAGCCAGACGTCGCAGCCGTAGTACAGCTGCCGGGCCATCGACATGTCGTAGTCGGGAAGGAACGCGATGCGGTGGCGCACTTGCGGGCGGTCGGCGAAGCGCACCACCTGTTGGATCAGCGCCTTGCCCCCCTCGTCGGCCGGATGCGCTTTACCCGCAACGATCAACTGGATGGGGCGTTTGTCGTCGAGGAGCAACTTCTCCAGCCGGTCCGGATCGCGCAGCATCAATGTCAGCCGCTTGTAGGTGGGCACCCGGCGGGCGAAACCGATGGTCAGCACCGCCGGATCGAAAGCTGTTGCGATCCAGCCGAGTTCGGCCTCCGCGGCGCCACGGTCGAGCCAGGAGCGCCGGATCCGGGCGCGCACGTCCTCGACCAGCGCCTCCCGCAACTGGGACCGTATCCACCACATGTGTCCGGGGTCGACCTTCTTGAGCCGCTCCCAGGTCTGCGGTTCGCGCAGCGAGCTCAGGTCGTCGCTGCCCAGCAGCTCACGGCCCAGCTCCGTCCACTGCGGCGCGGCCC
>NZ_JBAUJB010000442.1:0-3201 GCF_049683355.1 Mycobacterium sp. | reverse complement strand
CCGGTACGCCCAACAGCGCGGCCATCACAGCGACCGGCAGAGGCACGGCAAGTTCGCTGACCGCATCGGCGCCTGGACGGTCCAGCATCCTCTCGATCGCCGACCCTGTTAGCTGGCGCATCATAGGCTCAAGCGCTGCGAGTCGTCGTGTGGTGAACAATGGGGTAAGCAACCGGCGTAGTTCCCCGTGCCGCGGCTCATCGAGCGTCAGCAACGTCGGCAGCGATGCAGCTAAATCGTGATGCCCTGACCGGAGATCAGCACGTCGTGGGCTCGAGCGGCGGCCCGCACATCGTCATAGCCGGCCAGGGCGAAACCTTTTCTCCCAATGGGGTGGACACCCGGATCGGCGTGCAGCGCTTGATACGTAGCAGCCGGTGCGGCAACAGTTAAGGGATTAAAAGCGTCGAACGGCGCGCCTAGTGGTCCGTCTCAGTTTTGGCTGACTACTTGTTCGAGTTTGGTGCGTGCGCGCTGGATTTTGGCGAGGATGGATTCGGCGGTGGCTGTCCATACTGGGGTTGACCCCTGGAGGTGGACCCGTCGTCGCGCAGATCGGCCAGGATCCGCGGTGAGCCCGTACACCTGATCGGAGGCGTCGTGGAACCCTTGACCTTGGCGTCGATGGCCTCACGGCGCTGCTGGGCCGGCGAGGGTCCCGCCACCTGCGCCGCGCGCCACTTGTAGAACCCCGTCGCCAACTGTAACTGCAGCGGCAGCTATGCTACCTAATATATAAAGAAAGATAACTTAACAAAGAAACCAATTGATGACCGATCCCGACAGGACACCATGGATTTCTCATACCCGCCGGAGGTCGAGCAGTTCCGCAAGGAGCTGCGCGCATGGTTGGCCGCGAACCTGACCGAACAGGTGGTGGCCGCTGGGCGCAGGCGTGGCCGTGACCCTGACACGTTTGAGACGCTGCGTGCGTGGGATGCCACGCTGGCAGATGCGGGCTGGGGTGCGGTGTCCTGGCCGCAGGAGTACGGCGGTCGCGGCGCGACCGTGCTCGAGCAACTCGCCTACGCGGAGGAAACGACTCGTGCACGAGCGCCGGCGCAGCTCAACGTGATCGGAATGAACAACATCGCGCCTGCGATCATGCAATACGGCACCGATTCGCAGAAACGTGCGCTGCTCCCCCGCATGGTCCGCGCCGACGACATCTGGTGTCAGGGCATGTCGGAACCTGAAGCAGGGTCTGACCTCGCCTCGCTGCGTACCCGCGCGGTGCTCGATGGTGACGATTACGTGGTCAACGGCCAGAAGATCTGGACGTCGCTGGGGCATCGCGCCGATTGGTGTCAGCTCTATGTGCGCACCGATACGGACGCCCCCAAGCACAAGGGCATCTCTTGCCTGATCGTCGATATGACGTCGCCTGGCATCGAGGTGCGCCCGCTCGTCACACTCAACGGCGCCACCGATTTTGCGGAGGTGTTCTTCAACGATGTGCGGGTGCCCGTCGACGCCTTGCTTGGCCCGCCCAATGGGGGGTGGCAGGTGGCCACCACCACGCTGAGCCACGAACGGGCAGGAGCGGCCCGCTTGTATGCCCAGCTAGACGTGCAGTTGCAGGACCTGGTGGCCGACATGGCGGACTGCGAGGTCGACGGAAGACCGGTGCTTGAGGACACGGCCACGTTGCGCCGCCTGGGCGAGGTGTCCGTGCGTATCAAGTACCTCGAGGTGCTCTGTCAACGGTCGATTTCCGCGACGCTGCACGGCGGCGACGCGCTGGGGTCGGCCAGCCTGGCCAAGAGCGTGTGGGCCGAGCTCGGCCAGGAACTTGCGGCCTTGGCTTTCGACGTGCTCGCACCGCTCGGAGGAAACCGACGGTGGTCAGAGTATCGTCTCACGTCTCGCTCCTTGACCATCGCCGGTGGAACGACACAGATCAACAAGAGCGTCACCGCAACGCGAGTGTTGGGATTGCCGCGGCGATGAGCAATTGCGCAAAGAGCAAAGGGCACCGATGAACCTCGAAGTGACCGACGAGCAACTGGCCCTGCGCGACACCGTGCGCCGCTTCCTGGCTGAAAAGGCCAGCCTGCCGAACTATGTCCGACCGATGCTCGATGATCCAACCGGCACCACAGGTGAGGTATGGAGTGGATTGGCCACTCTCGGCGCCACCGGCGTGCTGGTACCCCAGGAATACGGCGGCTCTGGCATGGCGATGGTCGAGGCGGGCGTCGTGGCGGAGGAACTCGGTGCCGCGGTGCACCCGGGGCCTTGGCTGTCGAGCGCGGTTGCGGTGACTCGCGCACTGAAGCTGATGGTTACCGGGACGGCTGCTGCGTCGCTGTTGACCCGTATCGCCGACGGTTCCGCGATCGCGACGATCGGCCCGCTGCGTGGTCCGCGTCCCGTCGTCGAGAATGGGGCCCTTCGCGGCACGATTGATGCGCTACCGGACGCGGCCGCCGCCGACGTTATCCTCGTCCTGGCCGACGACGCCCGCGGCACGGGACTCTTTGCCGTCGATTCGGCGTCCTCGTGCATGTCCATGACAGAGCGGGCCCTCGTGGATCAGACGCGAAAGCTGTTCGATGTCAGCTTCAACGATGTGGCCGCGCAGCGCCTCGCCTCCCCGTCGGCAAATGACATTGAGGCACTCGTGGACGACGTGCTGATCGCCCACGCGGCAGACGCATTGGGTGCCGCGACGGCAGTGATGAACCTTGCGATCGAATACGCCAAGGTGCGACGTCAGTTCGACCGGCCCATCGGAAGCTTTCAGGCGGTACAGCACCTCTGCGTCGACATGTACGAGACCGTCGAACTCGCGCGCAGCGGCGTTCTACACGCACTGTGGGCGGCGGACATCGCTCAGCCCGCGGAGCGCCACCTGGCCGCTGTTCGCGCTAAGGCGTTCGCGGGCCGGCTGGCGACCGTTGCCGATACTGCGATCCAGGTCTTCGGCGGCATCGGCTATACCTGGGAGCACGACGCGCACTTATATCTCAAACGCCTGCTCGGCTGGAGCGCCTTCCTCGGCGGCTCCGAGAGATACCTGCACGAGGTCGGCAGGCAACTTGCGATGTCCACATCCGTCTAGTGTCCCGCGACGGAAATTCGTTGAATATATTTGGCGAGTGAGTCGAGGATCTCGTCGGCGGTCTTCTTCCAGACGAACGGTTTCGGGTCGGAGTTCCAGTTCTTGATCCAATTCTTGATGTCCTTCTCCAGTGCGGC
>NZ_JBAUJB010000441.1:0-7854 GCF_049683355.1 Mycobacterium sp. | reverse complement strand
CACTGTCCCGATGCAAAAGCCTTTCTGCAGTGCTCCTCGGCGGCGGTTTACGACCCGCCGGACGACGAACCCCGCACCGAGTCCACCGCGCTCGGGGACAACCACAAGTCGATGTTCCCCACCTACTCCATCTCCAAGATCGCCGGTGAGGTGGTGGCGCGGTCGGTGGCGCGGGCCCTCGGTGTGCCGACCGTCATCGCGCGCCTCAACGTGCCCTACGGCGACCACGGCGGCTGGCCGTTCTACCACATGGAGATGATGCTGAACGGGGCTCCGATTCCGGTTCCGCCCGGCGGGCCGGCGCGCTACAACCCGATCCACGACGACGACATCATCGCCACGCTGCCCAAGCTGCTCGACGCGGCGTCGGTACCGGCCACCACCGCCAACTGGTGCGGCGAACAGGAAGTCAGCCTGCAGGAGTGGGCCCGCTACATCGGTTCGATCGTCGGCCGAGAGCCCGTGTTCGAGGACAGCACCCAGGCGCTGCGCGGCGGACCCACCGACTCCACCAGAATGCGTGAGCTCACCGGCGGCACGACGGTCGACTGGCGCGACGGGATCCGACGAATGGTCACGACGTTTCATCCCGAACTGGTCGGCTGACAACACGTCACAACGGCGACGCCCCTCGCAGATGTTCGAAGATCAGCGACGTCTGCGTGCCTGCGACATCGGCGTCGGCGTTGAGGTTCTCCACGACGAACGACCGCAGGTCGTCGGTGTCCCGCGCGGCCACGTGCAGGATGAAGTCGTCGGCGCCTGCCAGGAAATACACGTCCATCACCTGGGGCATCCGGCGGATGTGCTGGATGAAGTTGCGGATCTTGCTGCGCGCGTTGAACTGCAGGCTGACCGAGATCATCGCCTGCAGCGTCAGGCCGATGGCGGCCGGGTCGATGTCCGCGTAGAAGCCGCGGATCACGCCGACCTCCTGCAGCCGGCGCACCCGGCCGTGGCAGGTCGACGCGGCGATACCGACAAGCTCGGCCAGCGCGCTGTTGGACATGCGGGCGTCGGCGTGCAGCGCGGTCAGGATCCGCCGGTCGACGTCATCGATCACGGCCGGCCGAACATCCTTCGGTGACCGCGGCTGCCGAGCGGCAGGTTGTGATGAATCTTCACCCATGAGCCCAGACTATCGAAAGATAGTCAAGAATATTGCGTGTACTCGGGCAGTTCTTCACAATTGGCACCAACAACCAACACTCTTAGGAGCGATCATGCGTGTCGGCATCCCGACCGAGATCAAGAACAACGAGTTCCGCGTGGCGATCACCCCGTCGGGGGTCGCCGAGCTGGTCCGCCGCGGTCACGAGGTCCTCATCGAGTCCGGCGCCGGCGACGGATCGGCGATCTCGGACGCGGACTTCAAGCGCGCGGGCGCACAGCTTGTCACCGGTGCCGACGAGGTGTGGGCCGAGGCGGACCTGCTGCTCAAGGTCAAGGAGCCGATCGAGGCCGAGTATTCGCGGATGCGCAAAGGACAGACGCTGTTCACCTACCTCCACCTGGCTGCCTCCAGGCCGTGCACCGACGCGCTGCTGGCCTCCGGGACCACCTCGATCGCCTACGAGACCGTGCAGACCACCGGATCGGACGGGTCGGTGGCACTCCCTCTTCTCGCGCCGATGTCCGAGGTGGCCGGGCGGTTGTCCGCGCAGGTCGGCGCCTACCACCTGATGCGCACCAAGGGCGGTCGCGGCGTGCTGATGGGCGGCGTCCCCGGCGTCGCCCCGGCCAAGGTCGTCGTCATCGGCGGCGGGATGGCAGGCGACAACGCCGCCGCGGTGGCCTGGGGTATGGGCGCACACGTCACGGTGTTCGACCTGAATGTCAACACGCTGCGCAAGATCGACGCCGAATACGGCGGCGCCATCGAGACCCGCTACTCCTCGACGCTGGACCTCGACGATGCGGTCAAGGCAGCCGATCTCGTGATCGGCGCTGTTCTGGTGCCAGGCGCGAAGGCGCCCAAGCTGGTCACCAATTCGACAGTCGCCCAGATGAAGTCGGGTGCGGTCCTGGTCGACATCGCGATCGACCAGGGCGGCTGCTTCGAAGACTCGCGGCCTACCACCCACGACGACCCGACGTTCCCCGTGCACGACACCGTCTTCTACTGCGTGGCCAACATGCCGGGCGCAGTGCCGCGGACGTCGACCTTCGCGCTGACCAACGCCACGATGCCCTACGTCCTCAAGCTCGCCGACAAGGGCTGGAAGAGCGCCTGCGGCGCCGACCCGGCTCTGGCGAAGGGACTCTCGACCCACGAGGGCGCGCTGCTGTCCGAGCAGGTGGCCGCCGACCTCGAGCTGCCGTTCACCGATCCGGCGGGCCTGCTGGCCTGACCGACGGCCTAGATGGCCACCGGCTGGTCGTCGACACCGTCCCAGGCGTCCACGACGTCCTGCACGGGGAGCCCGAGGGCACCGCACAGCCCGACCACCGTCCCGAAACCCGGGCTCGGCATCCGGCCGACCTCGATCTTGCGCAGTGTCTCCGGTGAGATCCCGGCGTCCCGCGCAATCACCTCGGGATCGCGACCGCCCCGGGCCGCCCTGATCAGCGCGCCGAGGCGCTGCCCGGCTCGCACCTGATCCGGACTCAGAGGTACACGCACCATGGGGCCAGCATAGTCGGTATTCAAATACCGGTGCTGAAACGGGGATCACGCGTGATCGAGCTCAAGACTGCCGCAGAGATCAACAAGATGGCGGTGACCGGTGAATTCGTTGCGCAGACGCTGGAGACGTTGTCGGCCGAGGCGCACCCGGGAGTGAACCTGATGCAGCTCGAGCACCGGCCCCGCGGGCTGGTCGACGACCGCGGCGCGACATCGTGTTACTGGGACTACGCCCCGTCGTTCGGTCGCGGCCCGTTCCGCAACGTCATCTGCCTGTCGGTCAACGACGCTGTGCTGCACGGTATGCCGCACGACTACGTGCTGCGCGACGGCGACGTGTTGACCCTCGACTTCGCGGTGTCGATCGAGGGCTGGGTGGCCGACGCCGCGGTCACCGTCGTCGTCGGCGTCGGCGCCGGAGACGGTGACGGTGACGCCGACACAGCGCTGATCGAATCGACGCGACGCGCACTCGACACGGGCATCGCCGCCGCGGTGCCGGGGGTCACCTCGGTGACATCTCCGCTGCGATCGGCGAGGTCGCCACCGAGGCCGGGTACCGGGTCAACGCCGAGTTCGGTGGCCACGGGCTGGGACGCACAATGCACGAGGATCCGCACGTCTCCAATCGCGGCCGGCGTGGACGCGGCCTGTTGCTGCGGCCCGGAATGGCGCTCGCCCTGGAACCGTGGTGGGCACGCGGCAGTGACCGTCTGGTGATCGACGCCGACGGCTGGACCCTGCGATCGGCGGACGGGTCGAACACCGCCCACTCCGAACACACCATCGCCATCACCGAAAGCGGCCCCCGGATCCTTACGTCGGTGCGCTAGTCGCGCACGTCTCCGTCGACGTAGAACCACCGGCCGGCGCGCCGGGCGAACCGAGACCGTTCGTGCATGACGCCGTGGCGGTGGTGGGCGCGGAACTCCACCTCGCCTGATTCGTCGCCCTCGCCGGCACCGGCGACATCGATGATCTCGAGTCGCGACCACGTCACCGTGCCGTTCCCGATGTCTTCCGGACGGGTGCGCGGATGCCACGTCCGCCACACGTACTCGGTGTCGCCGACGACATACGCGCTGTAGCGAGACCGCATCAGCTCTTCGGCCATCTGTGCCGGTCGGTCGCCGATGTGCAGCGGCAGGCAGCACCGGCCGAAGGGATCGCCGGTTCCGCAGGGACAGGGGGTATCGGGTCGCACCGATACAGTGTGCCTGACTTGACAGCTGTCAAGTAACGTGTGGGCATGCTTTCGCTCACCGACGTCCTTCCCAACGCCCCGACCACCACCGCCGATGCGCTGGCCCTGTTCGACTCCTGCCCCACCTCGCACCGGAGTTCATGATCGGCCAGTGGCACGGTGCCGAGTTGCCCACCGGCCATCCGCTCGACGGCATGCTGGCCGCCAGCGGATGGTGGGGCAAAGCGTTCCTGGACTCCGAAACCGTTCACCCGCTGTTGTTCCCCACCGGCGACGGTGCCGCGCTGTGGGCGCTGAACCCCGCGCTGGCGTTCGGCGGCCTCGGCTTGGCCACCAAGATCCCGGCCCTGAAGCGACAGAACTTCACGGGTGTGATCACCACGCTCAAGCTCGCCCTTCAGGCACGCGGACCCAAGGCCCGACTGCGCACGACGCGCTACCGCGACGTGGACACCGCGACCATGATCTACGACCAACTGCCGATCAACGACGTGTTCCGGTTTCTCGACGACTCCGCCGGATCCGAAACCGTCCTGGGCGCAATGGATCTGCGCGGCATCCGGGCGCCGTACTTCTTCGTGCTGCGGCGCGACGACTCACTGCCGCTGGTATAGGTCGGCCACCGCGAGGGCGGCCAGGGAAGCACTGCCGAGCAGCAGGTGCCGTCTGGATAACTCCGTCACGGCACCGAGGCTAATGGGGCTGGCGCCGCCGCAGGGTGATCGGAAGGCCGTCGGCGGGGGTGGGACCGGTCCCCCAGGTCAGCCGGAGCCGGTACCCTCCGGGCACAGACCAGTCGAAGTGTCGCAGCAGCTGGTGCATGATCACCTTGACGTTCATGTCGGCGAACTGCTGACCGATGCACTTGTGCACACCGCCGCCGAAGGGGGCGAATGCGTACCGGTGCACCAAGGCTGCGTCTGCGCCGTCCAGGAATCGTCCGGGGTCGAAGCGGTCGGGGTCCAGCCACCAGTCGGACAGCCGCATGGAGGCGTAGACGTTGATGGCCACCTGGCTCTTGCGGGGGATGTAGTGGCCGGCGAGTTCGGTGTCCTCGATCGCCTGCCGGAACAGGGTTCCCGCCGGGGCGTACATCCGCAGGATCTCCTTGAACGCCGCGTCCAGCAGCGGATGCGTCGAGACGTCCGTGGGCTCGAGATCGCCGGCGCCGCTTGCCATCGCCTCTTCACGTAACACGTTCTGCCACCCGGTGTTACGGCCGAGCTCGTAGACCAGCATCGAGATCGCGATGGCGCTGGTGTCATGGGCGGCCATCAGCAGGAAGATCATGTGGTTGACGACGTCCGCGTCGCTGAACCGCTGCCCGTCGTCGCTGCGGCTGCGGCACAGCATCGAGAACAGGTCGGCGCCGTCTCCGGCGCGCCGGCTGGGCAGTTGAGCGGCGAAGTACCGTTCGAGGCGTTCGCGCGCCCGCAACCCGCGCGCCCACACTCCGCCCGGGATGTCCGCGCGCAGGATCGCCTGGCCCCCGCACACGGTGTCATGGAAGTCGGCGGACAACCGATCGGACTCGTGCCCGAGTGGCGCGCCGACGAACACCTCGGCGGCTTGCTCGAGGAGCAGGTGCTTGACCGAGGGGTAGAACGGAAAACGTTGGGCGCTGGGCCAACTGGTCACTGTCCTGGCAATGCCGGGTCGCATCAGTGCCAGATATCCGTCGAGGGCGGTGCGTGTGAAGGCCTGTTGCATGATGCGGCGGTGATCGCAGTGCTCTTCGAAGTCGAGCAGCATGATGCCGCGGTGGAAGAAGGGCCCGATGACCGGCGCCCACCCCCGGGTGCTGGAGAAGGCTTTGTCCTTGTTGATCCAGGCTGCCTCCAGGGCTTCGGGGCCCAGCAACGTGACGATGCGAAACCCGACTCCCCCGGCCCACGAGACCGGCCCGTAGCGGCGGTAACGGCTCCTGGCGAAGTCGAGTGGGTCGACCAGCGAGCTCATCAGGTGGCCGAGGAACGGGAACCCGTAGTTGCCCATCACGGGTTTGAGGTGCGACGACTGCGCCGGCGACGCCAGCGGCCGGTCCCTGCTGGGGTAGCGGGAGGTGACCGATGCGGCGGCCGACTGCAGGCGGTTCTTGGCGCCGGCGGCGGTCTCACCCGACAGGACCGCGGTCATCGGCCGATCCGCTCGAGGTAGGCCCGCCGGCCCGCGGGGTCGTAATGCCCGGGTGGGCGGCGCAGCGTCGCGAGGCTCTTGAGACGCTGCATGAACGGCTCCGGGGCGATCTCCTCCAGCGCGCCGATCGGCGCCAGCCAACGGGGGGCGGTGATCTCGCGATGCGGATGCCCCGCGCTGTCGGCGATCACCCTGGCGATCTGCTCCGGCTGCCGGGTCGGCAACAGGTCCAGCGAGACCCCTGCGGTCAGCTCGGTGTGCACCGCGGTCTGCATCACGGTAGTGAGACTGACTGCGGTGCCGGGCGATTTCAGCACGCACGGCACGCGACAGCGCGGCGACCGCGTACTTGGTGGCGCAGTACACCGACATCCCCGGGGTGGTGACCTTGGCGGCCATCGACGCGATGTTGACGATATGGCCGCGGTCGCGTTCGCGCATTCCGGGAAGAAACACATGCATCCCGTTGATGACACCGACCAGGTTGACCGCGACTTCCCGGTGGTACTGCACGAGCCGCTGCTCGGCGAACGGCCCCATGTGCTGGATACCGGCGTTGTTCACCAGCATCGCGGGTGGACCCTCGGCACCGGCGAGCTCATGGAAAGCGGTCAGACTCGCGGGGTCTGTGACATCCAGATATGTTGACCGAGCTCCGATCTCGGCAGCGCTTCGTGCGGCTTCGTCGGCGTCGAGGTCGCCGATCAACACGTTCGCACCGCGCCGTGCCAGCTCGGCGGCCGTTGCCCTGCCGATGCCCCCGGGCACCGCCGGTGACACACACGACTGCGCCGGCGAGGTCGCTCATGACCGAACTGCGCCTTCATCGGTGAACTCGCGCAACGCGAAGTACGCGATCAGGCGGACCTCCCTGCTGGGCATCGTCAACAGCGCCGGCCCAGATACAGGCCGGGCAGCAGTTCCACGATCTCGTCGCGGGTGCGTTTGATCGGGAAGGTCCGCACGCTCGGGTTGCGATGCTCAGGCGAACCGTAGTCCAGCGCGCGCACCTTGATGAAGGGAGCGGCCGCGGCGGTGTCGATCCGGTGATGGAAGTCGAATCCCTCGACCTCGGACCCGACCCGGCGCATCCCGCGGTACATGGGCGCGACCGCCCGCAGCGTGTACTTCCCCAGCGGGCTGAGCCGGTTGAAACCCGTTCCGGCGGCCTGGTCGAAAGTCTTGTCCCGCCAGGTCGGGTCGAGCTTCATCAGCGGGTTCGCCAGTTGGGCCTCGGGAATGCCGAACAGTTTCCCGACGACCATCCCCTCCATCGCACCGTGAGGACCCTCCGGTGCGTCACCGCGTCCGAACAGTGCGCGCAACTCGTCGTGGCGGCCGGCGGCGCCGATCTCGCGCAACCGGTCCCATCCCAGCCGGCGGGCCAGCACCGGCGACGTCGCCGCCAGGTCTTTCAACTCCGCCATCAGAGAAACTCGCTGTTCCGCTGTCGACACGTCGGTCATCAATGCCCTCCTTCGCTGCGCCGCAGGGACGCATCTCGCTACCCTAGTTCTGGTACGAAAATGTGCCAGATTGACGTGACACGTGTCATCAAGGGTCCCGCCCCTGGGGCCGGAGATGCGACGATCAAGGCGTGCCCGACACGCCGCAACGCAGCTACGCAGGCCAGAGCGCGGCCGACCGACGCAGCCGGCGCCGTGCGCGGTTGATCGAGACTGCGCTCGACGCCATGGCCGGCGACGAGTGGCGGGTGATCACCGTCGACAAGATCTGCGCCGCGGCGGGATTGAACAAGCGCTACTTCTACGAGAACTTCACCGACCTCGATGCCCTCGCGGCCGCGACGGTGGACGAGATCGCCGAGGCCGTGCGCGCCGCCACTGTGCAGGCCGTGGCCGGCGCCGTCGACGCGCCGATCGAGGAG
>NZ_JBAUJB010000440.1:0-8372 GCF_049683355.1 Mycobacterium sp. | reverse complement strand
CGCGGTGGCGGAGGGATTTGAACCCCCGGTCGGTGTTAGCCGACTCTCGCTTTCAAGGCGAGTGCATTAGGCCGCTCTGCCACGCCACCGCGGGACAGTCTAGACGCGGCCGATCTTGGCCGAAGGCGTCCCGGACTTCAGCGCCTCGCTGATCCGCCTGCAGTTCTCACCCATCGCCGAGATCTGCGGACGGGTCAGCCTGTCGAGGAAGTGGGTGCGGACCGCCCCGCCGTAGGTCAGCATCGCCGCTCCCAGGGCCTCCCTGCCCTCAGTGGTGATGCGGGCGACGACGCCACGACCGTCGTCGGGGCTCGCGCCGCGACGGACCAGCCCCTGTTTCTCCAGCCGGTGGATCTGGCGCGTCACCCGGCTCGGCAACGACATCAACCCCTCGGCCAGGTCCCCCATTCGCGCCGATCCCGTCGACGACCTGGCCAGCAGATCCAGCAGCCGCACGTCGTTCAATGAAAGCCGGTGCTCGTCCACCAGCGTCCGGTTCATGCTCGCGTACATCCTCAAACCGGCGTCGAGAAAGTTCTGCCATGCGCGTTGTTCAGCAATGTCAAGCCCCGGCGTATCGCTCGCCGTGCGCCCCCCGATGATCCCCTCCATCAGCACATAGTACCCCTCCATCAGCACATAGTAAGGGTGGTGACGGTATTGCTGCTATCGGAAACGCGGTGGGTTTCTGCAGCGTAGTAGCGTTGTATGGATG
The DNA here is from genome assembly GCF_049683355.1 of Mycobacterium sp. GTDB lineage: Bacteria > Actinomycetota > Actinomycetes > Mycobacteriales > Mycobacteriaceae > Mycobacterium. The sequence goes on along the minus strand of NZ_JBAUJB010000440.1, from coordinate 7,657 downwards.
TTTGCGATCGTGGCCGAATCCTCTGACCGACTCGTTTGGCAACCGGTGCCGGACGTCACGCCCGCACCCGGCGAAGTCCTCATCAAGGTCACCGCAGCCGGGGTGAACCGCGCCGACCTGCTGCAAGCCGCGGGCAAGTATCCGCCGCCGCCCGGGGCCAGCGACATCATCGGCCTCGAAGTGTCGGGGACGATCGAGGCAGTGGGCGACCACGTCGTCCACTGGTCGCCGGGGCAACAGGTCTGCGCTTTGCTGGCAGGCGGCGGCTACGCCGAATATGTGGCCGTTCCCGCAGGCCAGGTGATGCCCGTGCCGGAGGGTGTGGAGCTTGCGCACGCGGCGGCGTTGCCCGAGGTGGCCTGCACGGTCTGGTCGAACCTGGTGATGACCGCCGGGCTGCGCGCATCACAGCTGTTGCTGGTCCACGGTGGCGCCAGCGGCATCGGCACCCATGCCATCCAGGTGGCCCGGGCATTGAACTGCCGGGTCGCCGTCACCGCGGGCTCGCGCAACAAGCTCGACCTGTGCGCCGAATTGGGCGCCGAGATCACCATCGACTACCGCAACGAGGACTTCGTCGACGTGGTGCGCAGCGCCGGTGGCGCCGACGTCATCCTCGACATCATGGGTGCGGTTTACCTGGACCGCAACGTCGACGCGCTTGCCGACGACGGTCGGTTGGTCATCATCGGGATACAGGGCGGCGCCAAGGCAGAGCTCAACATCGCCAAGTTGCTCGGCAAACGCGGCGGGATCAGCGCGACCGCGTTGCGGGCACGCCCTGTCGAAGGTCCCGGAGGCAAGAGTGACATCGTGGCCCGGGTGGTCGACGACGTGTGGCCGATGGTGGCCGACGAGCTGGTCCGGCCGGTGATTGGCGCCGAGTTCCCGGTGGCCGAGGCCCGCGCCGCCCACGAGCTGCTCTCCTCAGGAGACGTATCGGGCAAAGTGCTTCTGCGCGTTGATGTCTAGCCGCTGACGGGCGGTTTCACCCAAGCGACGCCAACGCCCGCACCAGCTGGTCGACCTCGGCGGTGGTGCTGTAGTGGGCCAGGCCCACGGTCACCGCGCCGCCGATGTCGTCGACTCCGATCACGTCGAGCACCCGCGAACTTGCATTCGCGATCGCGAGGATGCCGTTGTCGGCCAAACGCTGCACGACGCGCTCGGCAGGCACGTTCTCGATGGCGAAGCTCAGCACCGGGATGCGCACCTCCGGGCTCCCGATCATTATGGCCGTCGGTAACGAGCGCAGCGACGAGAGCAGGTAGTCGAACAGCCCGCTCATGTAGGCCTGGGCGGACCGTATCGACACCGAGAGCCGCTCGCGGCGGGTTCCCTGCGCCGAATCCTCAAGGTTCGCAAGGTATTCGATGCTGGCAACCAGACCACCGAGCAGGCCGAACTGATGCGCTCCGAGCTCCAACCGGGCAGGTCCGGTGGCGTTGGGGTTCAGCGACACCGATCCGAACGCCTCGATCACCGAGGGCTCGCGGAATACCAGCGCGCCGATCGGCGGACCACCCCACGCGACGGCGTTCACCGCGACCACGTCGGCATCGATCTCGTCGATGTCGATCAGCCGGTACGGCGCCGCGGCGGAATGGTCGACCACCACCAGCCCACCGACCTCGTGCACCAGCTTGGTGACCTCGCCGAGCTCAGTCACCGTGCCCAAAGTTGAAGAGGCAGAAGTGATTGCGACCAACCGGGTGGGCCGGGTCACCAGGGTTTCCCACTGCCAGGTGGGCAGCTCACCGGTCTCGATGTCGACCTCGGCCCACTTCACCTTGGCGCCATAGCGGTTCGCGGCACGCAGCCACGGCGCGATGTTCGCCTCGTCGTCGAGGCGTGTCACCACCAGCTCGTAGCCCAACCCGACGCGTCCGGACGCGGCCTCGGCCAGGGACGTCAACAGCACCGCGCGGTCAGGCCCCAGGACCACACCGGCCGGGTCGGCGTTGACCAGATCCGCCACCGCCTGGCGGGCCGCGGTGAGCACCGCCGCACTGCGCCTGGCCGAGGGATGCGGGCCCGACGGTGTAGGCATCGAACCCCGGAAGGCGGTCGTCACGGCGCGGCTCACGGAGTCCGGCAGCAGCATGCCGTGCTGGGCGTCCATATGCACCCAGCCATCGCCCAGCGACGGGTGCAAACCACGCACCCGGGCGACGTCGTATGCCATGCCAGCCACCTTATTGCGTCAGCGAATTCCGCCGTACCAGCACGAATAGCGCCAGCTCGGCAGATGCCCGACCTTGCATCCTGCTCCCCGCGCCGAGACGGAACGGGTCATCTGCGCAGCCATACTAGTCCAGCGAGCTCCGGGTGCGGAGCGCTAGTTGCACCGTTGTTGCTGGCGACCGTCGGGGCAACCCGTGTCGTATGTAGCCGACGAGCGCTGCCGGACACCATGGCCGCGCGAATCGCACCGTTCGACGCGCTCCGGACGACATGCGGAGCCGGGTCGGCGGATTGCTCCCGGCGCCGAAATCGGTGCCGTCCGGGGTTTGCGGGGTCGGCGTGCCCAGCGCGCCGCTGGACAAAACACGGTGGTGGGAGAAGATCACTTCGGAAAGGACCGCTGTGAAATCCGAGGACGGCAGGGTCCGCACCGAACCGGGTGCGGGAACCCAACCGCATCCGACAAGCGCTGTTGGGGCACTCTAAGGGACATGACAAGCAACACCGACGACGACAACATCGAGATCATCGGCGGAGACGCGGGCGAGGTGGACATGGCGCAAAGCGACGGAAAGTCGCTGACCGACCTGGTCGAACAGCCCGCCAAGGTGATGCGGATCGGCACGATGATCAAGCAGCTGCTGGAAGAGGTCCGCGCGGCACCGCTGGACGAGGCCAGCCGCGGTCGACTTCGCGACATCCACCACACCAGCATCCAAGAGCTCGAGGAGGGCCTTGCCCCCGAGCTCCGCGACGAGCTGGAGCGGTTGACGTTGCCGTTCACCGAGGACGCCATCCCGTCGGACTCCGAGCTGCGGATCGCACAGGCACAGCTCGTCGGCTGGCTCGAGGGACTGTTCCACGGCATCCAGACCGCACTGTTCGCCCAGCAGATGGCGGCCCGCCAGCAACTCGAGCAGATGCGGGGCGCATTGCCGCCCGGTGTGAGCGTGCCGGGGCAACGCGGTCCGGGGCATCCCGGCACCGGTCAGTATTTGTGAGCTCGAGGTGGCCACCCCCTACGACCCGCAGCTTTCCTCCGCGCCGCGCATCGAGACGCGCAACGCGTGGGTGGAGTTCCCGATCTTCGACGCCAAGTCGCGCTCGCTGAAGAAGGCCTTTCTCGGCAAGGCGGGCGGCGCCATCGGACGTAACGACTCCAACGTCGTCGTCATCGAGGCACTGCGCGACATCACGATGTCGCTGGAGATGGGCGACCGGGTCGGTCTCGTGGGGCACAACGGCGCAGGCAAGTCGACGCTGCTGCGGCTGCTGTCGGGAATCTACGAACCGACACGGGGTATGGCGACCGTGCGCGGGCGCGTCGCGCCGGTGTTCGACTTGGGCGTCGGGATGGACCCGGAGATCTCCGGGTTCGAGAACATCCTGATCCGCGGCCTGTTCCTCGGGCAGACCCGCAAGCAGATGCTGGCCAAGGTCGACGAGATCGCCGAGTTCACCGAACTCGGCGACTACCTGTCGATGCCACTGCGCACGTACTCGACCGGCATGCGTGTCCGCCTCGCGATGGGGGTGGTGACCAGCATCGACCCGGAGATCCTGCTGCTCGACGAGGGCATCGGCGCCGTCGACGCGGACTTCCTGAAGAAGGCCCAGACGCGGCTGGCCGCGCTGGTGGAACGCTCCGGAATCCTGGTCTTCGCCAGCCACTCCAACGACTTTCTGGCACGGCTGTGCAAGACCGCGATGTGGATCGACCACGGCACCATCAAGATGTCGGGCGAGATCGAGGACGTGGTGCGGGCCTACGAGGGTGAGGACGCCGCACGACATGTGCGGGAGGTCCTGGAAGAGACGGCGCACACCCATGACCGATGAGCGCGAAGAGCACATCGTCGATGAGCGCTCGCGCGAAGAGCAGATAATCGCGGTCGTCGTCACCCACCGCCGCCCCGACGAACTCGCCAAGTCGTTGGACGCGGTCTGCTCGCAGAGCCGCCGCCCCGACCACCTGATCGTGGTGGACAACGATTTTCCCAACGACCCGGCCGAGCGGGTGCGTGACCTGGTTTCCGGTCAACCCATCCAGACGACCTACCTGGGGTCGCACCGCAACCTCGGCGGCGCGGGCGGGTTCGCGCTGGGCATGCTCCACGCGTTGAGCCTGGGGGCGCAGTGGGTCTGGCTGGCCGACGACGACGGACGCCCGCAGGACAGCGAGGTGCTGGCCACGCTGCTGGCGTGCGCCGAGCGGCACGGTCTGGCGGAGGTCTCGCCGATGATCTGCGACCTCGACGATCCGGACCGGCTCGCATTCCCGTTGCGCCGCGGGCTACGGTGGCGCCGGTTGGTCAGCGAATTGCGCACCGAGTCAGCGCTTCCGGACCTGATGCCGGGCATCGCGCACCTGTTCAACGGCGCGCTGTTTCGTGCCGGCACGATCGACGCTGTCGGGGTGCCCGACCTGCGATTGTTCTTCCGCGGCGACGAGACCGAACTGCACCGCCGGCTGCTGCGCTCCGGCCTGCCCTTCGGCACCTGCCTGCACGCGGTCTACCTGCACCCGCAGGGCGGCGACGAGTTCCGGCCGATCCTGGGCGGCCGCATGCACGCGCAGTACCCCGATAACCCGACCAAACGGTATTTCACCTACCGCAACCGGGGGTATCTGCAATCCCAGCCCGGGATGCGCAAGCTTGTGTTGCAGGAGTATCTGCGTTACGGCTGGTATTTCCTGGTCACCAAACGCGACCCCGCCGGGCTGCGCGAGTGGATTCGATTGCGGCGCTTGGGCCGACGCGAACGATTCTTCCACGGCGACGGGAAAGGCAACACATGACGATCATGGACGCCGCCGCGCAGTCCCGAACGTTCAAGCGGGCGTGGGGCGACCTCCTCGCCGGCTTCGGCAAGCGCGAACTGTGGCTGCACCTGGGGTGGCAGGACATCAAGCAGCGCTACCGGCGGTCGGTGCTCGGCCCTTTCTGGATCACCATCGCCACCGGCACCACCGCGGTGGCGATGGGCGCGCTGTACTCGGTGTTGTTCAAACTCGAACTGTCCGAGCACCTTCCGTACGTCACCCTCGGCCTGATCGTCTGGAATCTGATCAACGCGTCGATCCTCGAGGGCGCCGACGTGTTCATCGCCAACGAGGGCCTGATCAAGCAACTCCCGACCCCGCTGTCGGTGCACGTCTATCGCCTGGTGTGGCGGCAGATGATCCTGTTCGCGCACAACATCATCATCTTCGTGATCATCGCGATCATCTTCCCGAAGCCGTGGCAGTGGACGGATCTGACGTTCATCCCGGCGTTGGCCCTGATCGCGCTGAACTGTGTGTGGGTGGCGCTGTGCTTCGGGATTCTGGCGACGCGTTACCGCGACATCGGGCCACTGCTGGCCAGTCTGGTGCAGCTGTTGTTCTTCATGACACCGATCATCTGGAACGAGTCGACGTTGCGCAGCCAGGGTGCCGGGGACTGGGCCAGGATCGTCGAGCTCAACCCCCTGCTGCACTACCTCGACATCGTCCGCGCCCCACTGCTGGGCGCCGAACAGGAGCTGCGGCACTGGGTGGTGGTGGTGTCACTGACGATCGTCGGATGGATCTTCGCCGCGCTGGCGATGCGCCAGTACCGCGCGCGGGTGCCCTACTGGGTGTAGTACTCGTCGGGCTCCGGACCGAAGACGAACCGCCGCCCGGTCAACGTCTCGGGCGTGATGCGGACAAAGCGCAGCTTCTGGGTCGCGACCCAGGGATAGAGCCCGGCATGCCTGGCCTCTTCGATCTCGGCTGAGCCGGAAAGCGCATGGGCGGTGCCGCGCACCACCACGCTCCAGCCTTCGGCGACGTTGTGGTCGTCGGCCTCGAACACCACGTGTTCGTTGAGCACCGAGGTCAGCAGCTTGGTGCCTTCGGCGGTGCGAAAAAGCAGCGTCTTGTGCTGGACCACGAAGTTGACAGGGAAGATCTCGGTCCACCCACCCACGGTCGTCACGAGTCTGCCCAGCGACACACCGGACAGCAGGGCCCAGCTTTCGTCCGCGGTGAGCTCGGTGACCGGTGCGTCGGGTGCGCTAGTCGCGTCCATGCTCACGATGGTCGTCGGCGCCGGTCAGGCGTCCTAGGGTCCAATGGCACTTCCCGGCGGTGTCGTCCGTTGACCATTCATGAGCATTCCGCCATACGAGCCACCGCCCCTGCCCACCTCGGGTGCCGCCAACACGCTGCTGTGCCCGAAATGCGCAGGCGTCATGAAGACCTACGAACGCAACGGGGTCCACTTGGAGCAGTGCGACACCTGCCGGGGCATCTTCCTCGATTTCGGCGAGCTTGAGTCGCTGACCCAGATGGAGAACCGGTTCGCGCAGGCCGCGCCTCCCCCGATGCCTCCGCAACAGCAGGGGTACGGCGGCGGCTACGGCGGCTACGGGCCCGGCTGGGGACACCGCGGCAACAAGCACTACCGCAAGCAGGGCTTCGGCCGGCTGTTCTTCTCCAGCTAGACCATTCGCTCACAGGCTTCCAGCAGCGCCTGTTGAGTCTCATCACAATCCCCGTGAGCGAGGCCCGAGGCGGCGGCGTGGACGACCGCCGCCCGGGCGAACGGTTCGAGTACCGGCCACGGGTCACTGGCGGGCAACGTCCTCGAGGCCGGTCCGCTCCCGCGGTACGCGTCGAGAAACGTCTCCCAGTCGTCGTCGGGGATCAGCCCGGCTGCCCAGAATCCGGCCGGCCGCGCCAAATCCCATGCCGGGTCACCGACACCCACGTCGTCGACGTCGATCAGCAGCCACGGCGCGGCCGCGCTGCGCCGTCCGAGCTGGCCGAGATGCCAGTCGCCGTGCACCATTGTCAGCGGTCGACCGGCCGACCCGGCGCGCCACACCTCGTCGGGCAGGGCGGCGGCGGCGCGACGCACCGATCCGGTCGCGTCCTTCAGGTGGGTGACGGCACGCCGCAGTCGCTGCGGCCATCCGTGTACCGGGGCGCGGGCGGGCGCGGGTTCGGCGTGCAGCGCGGCGAGCAGCCTGCCCGCCTCGGCCCACGGTGCCCGATCGGGGTCGACGGCGACGGTGTGAACCTTCGGCCAGCTCGTCTGCCAGCGCAGCCCGACGCGCTCGGGGACCACCGAGATCGGTGACAACAGCGACGCCGACCCGGCCGCGATCCGCAATCGCTGTGCCAGGCCCCGCGGGTCCGTCCCGATCCGGTGCAGCTTGCGGACGATGTCGCCGTCGACGACTAGCTGCGCACCGGAACGGGTCTGCACGCCGCCGACGGTAGACCTCAGCGCCGCGGTGGTGGCATCCGTACCGCCGCGTTGATGCGGTTCCACGCGTTGATCGTGACAGCCATCGAGATCACCTGACCCAGCTCCCGGTCGGAGAACACCGCGGCGGCCCAGCCGTAGACGTCGTCGCCGACACCGCCATGGCCGAGTTCCGTGGTGGCCTCGGTCAGAGCCAGCGCCGCGCGCTCCCGTTCGCTGAAGAGCTCTCCCGCCTC
>NZ_JBAUJB010000439.1:0-9123 GCF_049683355.1 Mycobacterium sp. | reverse complement strand
AAGCCGCCCGGCACGCGCGTGAGGCGTTCGCGGCGACGTTGGGGCGCGGGCTGGCCGAGCATCACGACGTGCTCACGCTGCGTCCGGATGCGCTGCGCCGCCTCGACCGCGCCGACGCCGTGGTGGTCGATCCCCGCGTCCTGCTCACCGACCGGTTACGGGTCGGCGGGCTGCGCGCAGTTGCCGAGCACGACCGCGCCGCGATCTGGCAGTGGGCGCAGGAACAGGTCCACAACGGCGCGCTGGGTGCCGGGTGGCACGACGTCCCGCGGCGCGACCGCGTGGCGCGTAACGGAAAAGCCGAAAAGGCCTCGCAGGTTGTCCCGCAGGTTTTTGTCGGCCGTACCCCGCACCCCTTGGCGGCGAACGTGGTCGCGGCGATCCGGCGTGCCGACATCGAGGCGGTGTCGGTGACGTGCGAGGAACTCGGCGAGCTGCGTTCGTCTTTCGACGAGTTGCGGCCGGTGGCGGGATCCATGGATTCCGCACTGTTGGCCACCGTGCAGGCTCTGCAGGCCGACGGGCGCACCGTGGCCGTGCTTTCCGGCGACGCCGGGCGGGCACTGACCGCTGCCGACGTGGCGATCGGCCTTGCTTGCCCGGGGCGGCAGCCACCGTGGCAGGCCGACGTGCTGATCTCCGAGCTCAGCTCGGCATGGCGGATCATGCACGCCATCCCTGCGGCGCGGCGCGCCAGCCGCCGTGGTGTCGAACTCGCCACCAGTGCAACGCTTCTGGGTTCCATTCTGATGATCCCCGGGGTTCGCGGTCGCGGCCCCGGGCCTGTGACCGCCGGCGCCGCCGCCGGCCTGGCCACCGGCTTATGGCTGGCTCGGGGAGTGTTCGCCGCCCCGGTGCCGACACCGGCTCCGATGGACGAATGGCACGCGATGTCGGTGGACCAGGTTCGAGAGGCGCTGCCGCAGCCGACGATTCAGGCGAGTCCACCGCGATCGCGGCTGGCCGCGTCGGCCAGCACCTCCTCGGCGCTGGTTGGCAACGTGACGGGGCCGGCGCTTCGGCTGGTGGCAGAGTTGGGCTCGGCTGTTCGCCAGGAACTGTCCGATCCGTTGACGCCGGTGTTGGCCGTCGGCTCGGCGGCCAGTGCCCTTCTGGGGTCACCGGTCGACGCCATCCTGGTCGGGTCGGTCCTCACCGGCAACGCAGTGCTGGCCGCGTCCCAGCAGGTACGCGCTGAGCGGCTGTTGCGTCGCCTGCTGGCGGTGCAGGACCCGCCGGCCCGGTTGCTGCTCGAGGACGGCCTCGAGGACTGCTACGAGAGCGTCAGCGCAGCAGGGTTGCTTCCCGGCCAACTCATCGAGGTGCGTTCCGGTGAAGTGATTCCGGCCGACTGCCGGATCGTCGAGGCCACCGACCTCGAGGTGGACGAGGCCTCGCTCACGGGTGAGTCTCTGCCGGTGCCGAAGCAACCCGAGTCCACGCCGGGCGCCGCGGTCGCCGAACGTAGCTGCATGCTTTTCGCGACGACAACCGTGGTCGCCGGTAGTGCCGTGGCGGTGGTGACGACTGTCGGGGCGCAGACGCAGGTGCGACGGGCGGCCGAGGTGGCTCCGGCGCAGGGTTCTGCGGTCGGGTTGCAGTCTCAGCTAAGGGATTTGACCAATCGGGCGTTGCCGTTCAGCCTGGCCGGCGGTGCGCTCGTCAGCGGTCTCGGTCTGCTGCGCCTGGCGCCGCTGCGTCAGGCGGTGTCCAGTGGCGTGGCCGTCGCCGTCGCTGCCGTGCCCGAAGGCCTGCCGCTGGTCGCCACCCTCGCGCAGCAGGCCTCGGCGCGCCGGCTCACCCGGGCGGGCGTCTTGGTTCGCAGCCCGAAGTCCGTGGAGGCGCTCGGCCGCATCGACGTGGTGTGCTTCGACAAGACCGGCACCCTCAGCGAGAACCGGCTGCGGGTGTCCCGTGTGCACAGCACAGCGGATTTCACCGACGAACAGGTGCTGACGTTCGCCGCGGCGGCGACCGCCCCCAAGAACGGCGCCCGGCACGAGCACGCCACCGATGCCGCGGTGATCGCCGCTGCGCCCACCGGGCAACCGGAGCACAACGGCGACGCGGTGCACCTGGCGTTCAGGTCCGGCAGACCGTTCTCGGCCTCGCTCATCGGGACTGAGCTCGTCCTCAAGGGCGCGCCGGAAGTGGTGCTCTCGGCCAGCCTGGGCACCAACGGTTCGCTCGCCGAGGCGATACACGAGATGGCGGAGTCCGGGTTGCGCGTCATCGCGGTGGCGCGCCGGACGGTGACGGCCGCGCAGGTCGAAGCCGCGCGCGAAAGCGACGAGGCCTTCGCAGAACTGTGTGGCAGCGACCTGCAGGTGGCCGGGCTGCTGGGTATCTCGGATACCCCGCGCGAGGAGGCGGCCGGGCTACTCAGGGCGCTCCAGGATCAGGACATCGCCGTTCGGCTGGCCACCGGGGACCACCCGGTCACCGCGGCAGCGATCGCCGCCGAGCTGGGGCTGCCGGTGACGCTCGATCAGGTGATCAGCGGCTCCGAATGGGAGGCCTTGTCGCGTCGGGGCCAGGAAGCCGCGGTGCGCGACAAAGTGGTGTTCGCCCGGATGACACCGGAACACAAAGTCCAGGTGGTGCAGACACTGGAACGCAGCGGCCTGGTCTGCGCGATGGTCGGTGACGGCGCCAACGACGCAGCGGCGATCCGCTCGGCCACGGTGGGCATCGGGGTGGCTGGCCACGGCACCGACCCGGCGCGCACGGCCGCCGACGTGATGCTGCTCGACGGTCGCATCGGCTCCCTGCTGGACGCCATCGACGAAGGCCGTCAGTTGTGGCGTCGGGTCCAGGCCGCGGTGGCGGTGCTGCTCGGCGGCAATGCCGGTGAGGTCGCGTTCGCCATCGTCGGGTCCGCTCTGACAGGTCGGTCGCCGCTGAACACCCGTCAGTTGTTGCTCGTCAACATGATGACCGACGCCCTGCCGGCGGCGGCACTGGCCGTCAGTCCCGCAGTGGGCACCGATGACGGCGCTGGCCGTGGACCGGACCAGGCAGCGTTGTGGCGGACTGTCGCGATCCGCGGCACCACCACCGCGGCCGCCGCGACGACGGCGTGGTTGATGGCCGGTTTCACCTTGCAGCCGCGACGGGCGTCGACGGTGGCGCTGGTCGCGCTCGTCTCCACCCAGTTGGGTCAGACGCTCATCGATTCGCACAGCCCACTGGTGGTCACCACGGCCGCCGGTTCGCTGGTCGCGCTCGGCGCGCTCATCAGCACCCCTGGAGTCAGCCAACTGCTGGGGTGTACGCCGCTGGGACCCATCGGCTGGACACAGGCACTCGGAACAGCAGGGGTGGCCACCGCGGCGGCCGCAATCGCCCCGCGGGTGCTGAGCCGCGTTCAGTCCTCGATCTCGAGCACCCCCAGCCGCCACAACACGGCGTACATTTCACGAAGCGGCATCGCGATGAAATGGGACACCACAGAGATCGGGTCCGAGGAGGCACCGGTACCAGTGTTGGACACGTCTCCCACGGTCCAGACGACCGGCGTCCAGAAAGCAAACACGCCATGACCGAAAGGCGACAAATGGCCGAATCCTCGCGGCGGACAACGCCTCAACGAGAAGCCGTGCAGGCGGTCCGCGAAGCCCAGTCGTTCGCGGTGGATCTGCCGGTGCTCGGGCGGGTCCGTCTGCCCAGGCCCGAGCAGCTGGCCTTCTACGGGGCGCTCGGCGTGCTCGCCGCCGTCGAGATCATCGAGTGGCCCGTCGCACTGGTGTTGGCCACCGGGCACCTACTGATCCAGGACGAGCACAACCGGGTCACCCAGGAGATCGGCGAGGCGCTCGCAGAGGCATAGGCTGCAGCGAGGTCGCCCCTTGGAGCAGTCATCAACGGCGCCGATCGCCATGTTCAACGCGCTGTGGTTCAAACCGGACGGCTTCGATCTGTACGCGAAGTACGCGGCCGGCGTCATGCCGATCCTCGCGAGGTGGATGCCGAGCTCGTACCCCCTTCCTCGTCGCCGAGGATGCCCTCGAGGGCGGTTTCGACCCGTTTCTCGTCGGCTTCGTGCGTTACCCGTCGGCACAGGCCTTCGATCAGATGTGGAGCAGCGAGCGCTACCAGGAGGTCGCCCACCTCCGCACCGACGCCGTCGAGCGGGCGGTGCTCACCCGCTGCACGATCGATCCACCCGACGCCACACCGGCCGTGCTGAGCCCCGGCGTCGCCGTGCTGAACATGCTGTGGTTCAACAACGGTGGCCGCGAACGCTACGACGAGTATCTGAGCGCTGCGCAGCCGCTGGTCGAAAAGGTCGGTGGTCGCTACGTCGTCCCCCGTTTCGTCCCCGAATCGGCCTATGACGACGACGTCGTGCCCGATCTGATCTTCCTCGGCAACTACCCCTCCACGGAAGCGGTGTTCGAGCTGGTGAACGACGCCGACTACTCATCTGTCGCCGAGCTCAGGACCGCTGCCGTCCGTCGGTCGGCGACCACGATCCTGCGCGTCCACTGACACCTCTCGTTTTCGAACACATCTGAGCGAGCACGGTTCATGCCGGACGCACCGGGTAGTCAACCGCTATGCCCCAGGTGGGGCAGCGACAGCCGCGAAATTCCACCGCGTGGAGGTGCAGTGACCATGGAACGACCCACGCTGGACTTCGGTGATGGGCTCACCGCCGTGCATGCACGATTGTCGGGGATACTGCTGACCGAGCAGACCATGGAGACCGCATTGCCGCTGATCACCTCGCTGGCACGCGACACCTTGGCCGGCAGCGTGGGATCAGGGGTCACGTTGCTGACGCGTGGCGGCAAGCCGACGACGTCCTCGAGCACCGACCCCGTCGTCGACACGATGGACCGGCTTCAGTACGGGTTGGACGAGGGGCCTTGCCTGACCGCATGGGCAACCTCGTCTGTGGTCCGCTGCGACGACCTGACAACCGAGGAACGCTGGCCGATCTGGTCGCCGCAAGCGGCCCGGTTGGGAATGCGATCTGTCCTGAGCTCCAGCCTGGAAGCCGGCGGGAAGACATGGGGCGCCATCAAGGTGTACTCAGATCAGAGCGGCCACACAGCTACGACGAGGCGGCGGAAGATGTTTTGCGACGGTTCGCGGCTCAGGCTGCGATCTTCGTGAGCAACGTGCACACCGCACAGTCGGTCGAGCAACTCAGCGCGGACACCAGAGAAACACTGCGCAGTCGCGACAACATCGCCACCGCAACCGGTATCGTGATGTCGCGGAGAAGCCTGGACAGACAGAGCGCACACAGACATCTGATGCACTTGGCGCAACAATCGCGCCACTCGACCCGTAGCCGACTCAGACCGATGACCACTCGCCTCAGTCAACGGTTCCACGAGGCCCTCGACGCCTCGGAGCTCACCGTCGGACAACTCTGGGTGCGGTACTTCGCGCTGGGCGGCGATGCAGGCGAGATCGAAGTCGACGCTTATCTCAACGGAGCCATGGCGCCGCCCGGAATTCAGCACGACATGCTTGCCCACGCCATCAACGAGCGACTCGATGAACTCACACCACCGCGGGCACCGTACAGCGAAGAGTACGTCGCCACCGAAGAACGCCGATCCGAGCGGTGGTTCGAGGACGACTGAGTGAGGTGCTCGATCCGGTAGGCCTAGCCGCCCTTGGGCGGGCGGGTTTTCGGCGCGAAATCGCTCAGCCGCTCGATCCAGCGCTGCACGCTGCGGCCGACGGACTTGGGCACATGGTCGGGATCCATCAGATCGTTCTCGGCAAGCATGCTGGCCTCACCGGCGATGGTTTCCTCGGTGAACCGCCGCAACGTCCGGCCTTCTCCGCGTAGCGTTTCCACCGCCTGAAGGAACGAATCCCGGCGCTGCAGGGCGTCCCCGAACTCGTCGGCGGACACACCGAGGTGCTCGCACACCAAGTGGTTACGCACCGATGTGATCGTCTGGCGGAGCTCGTCGTGCTTCGCGGCGGCGGGGTCTGCCTCCACGGCCACGTCGCACTCGCTGTCGAATCCCATCGACCGGTTGTTCAGGTTCGAGGAACCGATACGCAACAGCCGGTCATCGATCACCATGATCTTGGAATGCACGTAGATCGGCATGTCTTCGTCGGTCACCGGCCAGTACACAGCCAGTCGCTGATGCTGATCTGCCTGCCAAAGTTCATGCAGGAGGCGGTATCTCGCGCTGTCCATCGCCTGTTCTTCAAGACGGCTCTCCGAGCTACGAGGGATGACGATGACGATTTCCGGGCCGTCGGGTTCGCGCAGCCGGCGGGCCAGCGCGAAGGCGAGCGTGCGGGAGGCCAGGTACTGGTTCTCGAGGTAGATCGTGTGACGCGCCGCCGCTATCGCCGCGAGGTTCAGGGCCTCCACCTCGCGGACTTCGCTGTGGTTGTCCATCTCCGGCATGGTGCGCATGATCCCGACATCGACGTTGCGCATGAGTGGCTCGAGTCCGTCCGGCCAGAACCGGTGGTCGACGACCACCTGAGCCACGTACTCGCCCGTCGCCGTCCGCCATCGTTCCCGCGCCTGGTCGCCGAGAGCGCGCGCGGCCGGGCCGCTGACCGCGAAGGCGGCTTCGTGCCTGGGGCCGTATGTACTTCCGCTCTCGACGCGAAACTCGTTATTCTGCAGGTGCTCGCGCGTGTCCCAGCGGCCGTGGGTGAGATCGATGCCGCCGCAGAACGCCATCACGTCGTCGATCACCACGATTTTCTGGTGATGGACCGCACCGGTCGGATGCGCACCGTCGATGGCGAACTGCAGCCGGTCGCGGGTGAGCCAGTTCAACAACGCCACGGGCGTGAAGTCACCCCACATCCCTTCGAATGCCGGGAGCAGCCGCAGATTCGATCTCAGCAGGTAGATGTCGAGGTTGGGCCGCACCCGCACCAGCCAACGCAGGAACGTGCCCAGCTGGTTCGGCCCGGGAAGTGTTTTGCCGCCGCGCTCGAACGTCATCCGGGTGTCGAAGTCCCACCCGATGAGCAGGACCCGGCGCTGGGCCTGCAGCAGCGCGGCCTTGCACTGATAGAAGTAGTCGGCGCCGTCGATGATGCATGCCAGCTGATCGGCACGTTCCACGCGCCAGCACGTCTCGCCCGGGGTCAGCAGGCGGTCGCTACTCATGGCAGGCCGTCGACGAGACTTCGCTGCTCACGGCGGACATAGCGCAGTGTCTATCACATCCGGCCCGCACCGACCGGTGACAGAAATCTGACTGCACCCAGCCGCGGCCGCGGATATATGCATGTGCTATGCATATATAGTGACGCAAGCCCGCTACGACCGACTCGACGACCTGCTCACGCGCATTCACCTCGCGCGGCAGCGCCGGGCCTGGCGGCGGCGGCGGCTCCTCGACGGAGCGGAGTCGGTGACGAACGTGTCGATGTTGCGAGTGCTGCGCGCCGTGGAGGAATGCGAACGCACCGAGGCCGGCGCCTCGATCCGCGACGTCGCCGAGTTCATGGCGGTCGAGCAGTCCACCGCCAGCCGCACCGTGGCTGCCGTCGTCGCGGCCGGCCTGCTCACCAAGACCTCGGCCCCCGACGATCAGCGGCGGTGTGCGCTGATGCTGACCGACGTCGGCCGCAAGGCGCTGGCGACCGTGACGGATCGCCGCCGGGATCTGGTCGCCGAGACGATCGCCGACTGGCCGGACACCGATGTCGACACGCTGGTCGGCCTGCTGGACCGGTTGACCGAACGCTTCGAAGGCGCGGGGACCGAGTGACCGCAGAAACCACGGAAACCACGGCCCCGCCGCAATCGCGGAGTGCGCTCGGGTTGATGTTCGATCCGGTCTTCGGTGCGCTGTTCTGGGGAAAGATGTTCTCGGTCGTCGCGGTGTGGACCCACGGCATCGTCGCGGCGATCGTGATGTACGACGCGACGCGCTCGGCGCTCATGGTCGGCCTGGTCGGGGTCGTACAGTTCGCACCGCAGCTGATCCTGAGCCCCACCAGCGGCAAGTGGGCCGACACCGGAAACCCGGTACGTCAGATTCTGCTGGGCCGGGTGTTGTGCATCGCCGGGTCCGGGTCCGTGGCGATGTGGCTGTTCCTCGAACCCGGGCTGCAAGGCACCGCCACCGCGATTCCGATACTCCTGGGAACCGGGCTGGTCGGGTTCGGCTTCGTCGTGGGCGGGCCGGCGATGCAGTCGATCGTGCCCAACCTGATCCGTCCCGGTGAGCTCTCCACGGCCATGGCGCTCAACAGCATCCCGATGACCATCGGCCGCATCGCCGGTCCCGCCACCGGTGCCTACTTGGCCGCGCACTTCGGCTCGGCCACCGGCTTCGCCGTCAGCGCCGGCCTGCACCTGATTTTCGCCGTCTTCCTGGTCGCCGTGCGGTTTCCGGCACCCCCGGTACGGCGTTCCGGGGCGGACTACCGGGTGCGCGCCGCACTCAAGTACGTCTGGGCTGACCGCCCGCTGTTGCTGGCACTGATCGCGGTGACCACGGTCGGTTTCGCCTCCGACCCGTCGATCACGCTGACGCCTTCGATGGCCGATGAGCTCGGCGGCGGCGCCCGCCTGGTGGGGACGTTGTCCGCAGTGTTCGGCATCGGCGCGGCGGTCGGGATGGTGGCGCTGGCCCTCATGCGGGGGCGGATGGCCTCGGCGCGCGTGTCGAGCATCGGATTGGCGGGGCTGGCCGCCGGTGGTGCGGTGCTGGCCATCGCGGCGGGACCGGCTGTCGCAATGGCCGGGTTCGCGTTGGCGGGGCTGGGTTTCGGCTGGGCCATGACCGGACTGAGCACCGTGGTGCAGGAGCGCGCGCCGGAGGAGTTGCGGGGCCGCATCATGGCGCTGTGGCTGGTCGGCTTCCTCGGCTCCCGGCCGATCGCGGCGGCGCTGCTCGGCGGAACGGCCGACGTGGTCAGCGTTCAGGCGGCGTTCGCGGTGGCGGCCGCGCTCACCCTCGCGGTGACCCTGTGGTGCCGACCGTCTAATCTCACCGGCCCGCTACCCGCCCAGCTGTAGTCGCAGTTCGGTTCCATCGCCGCAGGACCGCTGCGAGAGCGTCGTCGAGAATGCCCAGACCTTCGTCGAGTTCGGTGTCGGTGACGGTCAGCGGCGGCGCGATGCGGAAGATCCCGCCCATGCCGGGCAGCTGGACGATGTTCATG
>NZ_JBAUJB010000438.1:0-7890 GCF_049683355.1 Mycobacterium sp. | reverse complement strand
GGGGCTTCGCGATCTACCTCGCCAGCAAGGACGGCTACGAAGACTCGATTCTGCCGACCGGGTTCACCGCCGGCGCGCCCGAAGACGCACTCGACACAGCCTGCGGCCTCTACCTCGACGACCCGACAGCCCAAACCTGACCCCCGACGAACTTACGAGCGGCACCACTAAGTAGACGGTATTGAGGCTAAGCGGGCTTGGACGACGATTGCCTCCGCGTTTGCTCGGGTGCCCGGTCGAGCACCACGGAAACGTCGCAAGCGAGCGGCACTCACACGGACTCCGAGAACAGGGTCTCCAGATGACCATCGCTGATTAGAGGCAGCAACCGCAAGTGGAGTTCTGCGGCGCTCACGGGCAGCCGCAGCAAAGGTTGGGTGTGCCTGTCGAGGACACTAATGTCAGACTCATCGCAAAAGCCAAGTGCGCCAAGCATCTGGTGAGATGTTCGTAGGACTTCCAGAGCGGTGTCGACCGCCTTGAGGCGAAGGACCAGCGCATCCGACGAGCGTACGGCAGGCGGCACCGACATCGAGCGGGACACCGTGTACTTGGCCAGTTCGTGCAGACCGCGCACCGCGACGGCGGCATCGGCCACCGCGAACCGCACGGCCTGGAACTCGGCCAGGGGCTTGCCGAATTGGGTTCGGGCGATGACGTGGTCCCGGGTGATCTCGAGCGAGCGCTGCATCGCGCCGAGGATGCGCCACGCGCCCAACACCAGATGCATGTCGACATCGCCCTGCGGCACGGAGCCGTCGGGATCGCCTAGTGTGGTCAGTACCAGGAACGGCCCGAGCTTCCCGGCTGTGCGCATGCCCGCCTGTGCCGGATAGCGCCGTCCATCCAGGTCGGCGACGACCAAGTCCCCGGGCAGGTCCCCGTGGTCGATGCGTGGAGCGGCCGGGTCTACCAGCGCCAGCCGGGCGCCGTCGATCGCGAGCAGCTGCTCGACGACCGGGTAGGGCAGCATCGTGGCGCCGGCGGCCTGACACAGGACGGCGGCGGCCAGCGCGTCGCCGGTTGACGCGCGTATGTCCAATTCGTCGGCGCCAATGTCGCGCAGCGCCGCCGCGGCTGCCAGGCGGGGAGCTTCGTCGCTCTCGGCCTGCAACGCGGCGGGCGGGCCGCCGACCCGCCTGAATCGGCGCATCGCGGTGTCGGCGAAATCCGCGACATCCTGGGGCAGCTCGGTGTTCACCGGCCCACTCCTAGCACCTCTCGAGCGACGAGCATGCGCTGCACCTCGATCGTCCCCGATGCGACGGTTGCGGCCTGCGCGTAACGCCAGTGGTCTTCGATCGCGCCAAAAAGCGGGGCGGAAGGCCCGCTGTCGAGCGCCGTCGCCCCGAGCACGTCGACCAGCAGTTCGGCCACCTGCTGGTCACACGTCGTCCCGGCGATGCGGGCGGCAGAAGCCGCCCCCGGCGCTGACGGGCCCTCCTGTAACGACACAGCACGGTAGGCCAGGAGCCGAGCAACCCTCAAGTCGACAAGCGCCCGGGCCCAACGAGTTCGAAGCGATTCGGGCAGCCCTCCCCAATCCTCACCCACCTCCGCGCGGAGCCGCTCGAGCAGCGACTCGCACCGGGCATAGCGGGCGATCCCGACCCGCTCAAACGCGAGCGCTTCGCGCATCACCCGCCAGCCGTCACCGACCTTGCCGAGTACTTCGTCCGGGTGCACCCGCACACCGTCGAGGAATATCTCGTTAAGATGGTGCCGGCCGAGCATCGAGCAGATCGGCCGAACGGTAATTCCGGGGCGGTCCATCGGGACAAGGAACAACGTGAGCCGCTCAGCGCTGGGCGCGTCGGGATTGGTGCACGTGGCAAGCACGCACCAGGATGCCATCTCCGCATATGACGTCCAGATCTTCTGGCCGGTGACAAGCCAGCCGTCCCCGTTCGCGACAGCGCGGGTCCTCAGTGATGCCAGGTCCGTGCCCGCTTCCGGCTCGGAAAAGCCTTGACACCAGACCGCTTCGCCGGCGGCGATCGCAGCAAGGTGCTTCCTTTTCTGTGGGGCCGTTCCGTGCCGCATGATCGCCGGCCCGACCCAGTTAATGCCCATGTACTGCGGCCCCCGAGGTTCGTGGTGCGCCCACATCTCCTCACGCAGCACGGTCTGGTGCCAGATAGATCCCCCACCGCCGCCGAACTCCTTCGGCCATGCCAGCGCGAGCAGTCCCTCGGAGGCCAACACCTTGCAAAATGCTTGTGTCGTCGCGAAATCCTGCGGGTCGTCACTAAACGCGCCGAGGAACCCCTCCGGCACGTGGTTGCGGATCAACGTGCGCAACCGTTCACGCAGCTGCCCGGCATCTCTGCCCAGATCGTAATCCACGTGCCTTATCCCCTCGGCAGCCCGAGCACTCGTTCGCCAATGATGTTGCGCTGTACCTCTGATGTGCCGCCATAGATCGATGCGGCGAGTGCATCTTGTCGCTCGAACAGCAGATCTGCGTTGTAGGCCGAACAGGCGCCGGCTGCCGCAGCTACCAGATCCCAAACTCGTTGGAGCGTTTGCGAGCCCAGCAGTTTCAGAATCTGCGTCTCAGGGTTTGTTCGGCCGGCGATCTCGTTGGCCAACCCACGGTAGCCGTTTGCGCGTAAGGCTTCTGCGTCCGCCAGCAGCGAACCCACCTCGGTGAAAAGGTATTCAGAGGTGGCGGGCTCGGCGCCACGGATCGCGCCCAAGGCACGCTGAATCTCCACCCAATTCATCACCCAGATCATCTGGCGTTCGTGGTGAAGCGACGACATCGCCACCTGCCACCCCGCGTTCTCGGCGCCAAGCAAGCTGGTAGCCGGCACTTCGACGTCATCCAGGAAGATTTCGCAGAACGTCTCATCGGATATGGATGCCATCCGAATGGGGTTTATCCTTATTCCTGCCGAATGCAAATCGAGAATGAAGCACGAAATGCCTTGATGCTTGGGTGCTGTTGAGCTGGTCCGGGCGTAGAGTGTGCACCAGCGGGATTCGTGCGCCTGGGTAGTCCAGATCTTGTGGCCGTTGATGCGGAAGACGTCACCGTCACGTTCGGCGCGGGTGCGCAAACTACCGAAATCGGATCCGGCCTCGGGCTCGGACATGCCTAACGCCCACCATTCGTCGCCGCGCAGCGCTGGCACGAGCAGGCGGTCCACCTGCTCCGGTGTGCCGAATTCGCGAACCCCGGGTGCAGCGACATTGACGCCAGCGATGTTGGGAAGCTTTGGCGCCCAACGAATGGCGGCTTCCAGCCGGATCTCCAGCGCCTCGGCCACGGCGAGCGATCTGCCGCCATGCTCCGGTGGCCAGGTGGGCTGCAGCCAGCCGGCCTCGAATGCCGCGCTCTGGTAGTCGCGGCGAAGCGTTATGTCCCAACGGTACTCGCGGTAACGTTCGTTGTAGTAGTCGTTCGGTAGGAATGCCGCCAGCCAATCGGCGAACTCTTGCACCAACGGGGACGTCATCGCGCACCCCCGAAGAAGCGGCGGCCGACGGCGGCATACAGCGTTCGGCTGTCGCCCAGCAGTGCCTCGCCCAGCCACGCCCGCCGCGCGTACAGGTGCATGTCGTGTTCCCAGGTCTGCGCGATCGCACCGTGGGTTTGGACCGCGACACGCGTGGATTTCATGGCGGCCTCGCCCGCTGCGGCCTTTGCAAGCGCAGCCGATGTCCAGCGCTGCGATGATATGGCCGTAGGGTCTTCGATGCGGGCCGCCGCCGCGTAGGCCAGACTGCGGGCCCGCTGCACCGCGACGTAGGTGTCCGCGAGCGCATGCTTGACGCCCTGGAACGCCCCGATGGGCTTGCCGAACTGGACGCGCGACTTCGCGTGCTCGACCGCGCGATGCAGCGCCGTATCCGCGACACCGACGAGCTCCGCGGCTGCCGCTAGCAACGGGACCGCCAGCGCGGCTTCGACGTCGACGGGTGCGGTCGCGTCGGGAATGGCATCGACTGTCAGCTCCGCGATCGGGCGTGACGGATCGATCGATTCTTTTTCCGTGATGCCGACGCCCGCGCCGGGTTTGACGACGGCGGCGAGGGTCTGGTCGGCCGATGCGGCAAGTATCACGACGATCTCGGCGCGCGACAAATCGGGCACACTGATCGCCCGGCCGCGCACCCGGTGGTCCGCGAATGTCATTGGTACACCCGGCAGCCGATGGCCGGCCGGTTGGGCTGCAAGCGTCGCGACGGCGCCGTCGGCGATCTCCGACAGTGTCTTGTCCAAACCAGCGGCCTTGAGCACCCCAGCGGCTAAACCGACACTGCTGAGCAAGGGCATCGGCGCGATCGCGGCGCCGCACTCCTCCAGCACCATTACGAGGTCGATGGCGCAGAACTCGTCGCCGGCGATCGCCGTCCAGCCCAAGTCGACGACCGACTTCCACAAGCCGCGCCAGTGTTCCGGATCCGCGAAAGCCTGGCGCGCAAAATCGGGCGGGCATTCGGCCGCGAGAACGTCGCGCACGTTCTGGCGCAGCGCCAGCTGATCGGGACCAGGTCCGATGTTGATCACCACGCCCCTTTTGGATAAAGATAGGAAGATAGCTGAGCCCGTAGACGGAAGCTACCATTTCGCTGCCCCGCAGGACAAGAACGTTCAACTCGAGCAAGGCTCGCTGGCGGGAGTGTCGTTCACACGCGCAATGACAACTGCGCGCAATGACAACTGCGACCTCAAACCGGCCGCCCAGGCTCCTTCTGCTACGTTAACGCTAATAATAAGCGTTTAAACTGTGTCAGGGAACACGGCCTGCGCAATGACGTACGGCGACTTGGACGTGTTCAGCGGTGTGCGAACCTGTCAGAAAGGTCTGAAAATGACGGTGAACAACGTCCTGCAAGGTATCAAAGTGCTGGAGGTCGCGGCCTGGACCTTCGTCCCGGCCGCCGGGGCGGTGTTGGCCGAATGGGGTGCTGAGGTCATCAAGGTCGAACCTCGGGAGGGGGGAGACCCACAGCGTGGTCTGGTAACGATGGGCCTTATCCCCGCCGGCGCGGGTGGCGTCAACTACATGATTGAGATGCCCAACCGAGGTAAGAAATCCATTGGCATCGACTTGACCACCGCGGGCGGTCGCGAGGTGCTCCTCGAACTCGCCAAGTCCTGCGATGTGTTCTTGACGAGTTACCTGCCGAGCAGACGCGCGCATTTCGGGATAGACGTTGATGACATCCGCGCGGTGAACCCCGACATCATCTATGTACGCGGATCGGGTTATGGGCCTATTGGACCCGATTCCGATCGGCCGGGCTACGACGCCGTTTCGTTCTGGTCGCGAGGTGGCGTAGGGCAAGCACTGACGCCTGACGAGGTTCAGGAGCCCGTCCGGCCGACGCCCGCGTTCGGTGATCTCTTAGGGGGGGTGACGATTGCCGGCGGAGTCGCCGCCGCACTCTACAAACGCACAACAACTGGCGAAACGTCCGTCGTCGATGTCTCGCTTCTTGGGCTGGCCGCCTACACCATGACTCCTTTGGTCACCGCGAGCAACCTCTACAAAGAGGCGCCCTTGCCCACGTTTGGGCATAGCGATTCACCTAATCCATTGGTAGGCAATTATCGCACCAAGGACAACCGCTTTATCATGCTGATGATGCTTCAGGCGGACAAGTTCTATACCGAGGTGACGAATCTCATCGGTCGCCCCGACCTGGCGACAGACAGCCGGTTCGCTGATGGGCACTCGCGATTCCTAAACCGGGTGGAACTTATCCAAATCCTCGACGAGGTGTTCGCCGGCCGAACCGTCGACGAGTGGCGCACGGCCCTTGCCCCGCTGTCGGGAGCCTGGACTGTCGTGCAAGACCCCAGCGAACTGAGCAGCGATCCGGCCGTCGTTGCCAACGGCTACATCCCGACCGTCACGGCGATGAACGGCGCGCCCTATGCCCTACCCGCAAATCCGGTGCAGTTTGATGAGCAACAGGTGATTCCGACGGGAGCTCCGGAGCACGGTCAACATACAGAAGAGATTTTGCTCGAGGCTGGCATCTCCTGGGAGGCCCTAGAGCAGTACAAGAATGACCAGGCAGTGCTCTAACAAGCGGTCCACTCCGCTCGTCGACGCCGCGCAAAGGCGGGCGGTCCAAGTTCACGAGCGTGCGGGATACGGCAAGCGCGATCAACCAGGTGTGAGGGTAGTGAGCTCGTGGACGCGGTGTCGGTGCACCGATACGCCAGATGCGCGCTAGTGCTAGTTGACAGTATTGAGGGTGGTGCGTGCTCGCGCGACTTTGGCGAGGATCGATTCGGCGGTGGCGGCTGGGCCTTGTCTGCCGGCGCGGTGGCATGGCAGCGGTCGCGGGCCTGGATGGAGGGCTTCTCGTCGGGCGGAGATGACGTACTCGTCGGCGCCCAAGGCCACACCCTGGTAGGTGTGGCGTACAGATCGAGTACGACGGCAGCCTTGGCCGCGAACTGCGGGTCGCTGATGAAGACCCACGACTGGTACTGCCACGGTTTGAGGGCGTCCTCGGCGAGCCAGCGCCGCACCGTGGCCACCGAGGCGCCGATCCCGTCAGCCACCAACTGACGTGCCAGCTCGGGTGCGCTCCACCGCGACAGCGGCAGCCCGTGGGTGGCGGGAAGTTCACACGCCCAAGCCTTGACCCGGGCCACCTCGCCCGCCGAATACACCGGTGGCCGACCCGAGCGGGGCGCATCGGCCAGCCCGTCAACGCCGTTGTTGCAGAACCGGGCCCGCCACTTACGGGCTGTGTCGAGGCAGACCCCGAGTTCCTCGGCGATGGTCGCATTGGTGGTGCCGTCGGCGGCCATCAACACGATCAACGCGCGTAGCGCCATTCTCTGTGGTGTCGTGCCGGCACGCACCCGCGCTTGGAGCAGTGTCCGGTCGGTATCGGACAACCTGACCTGATACGGGCTGGCCATCACCATGACAGCTCACCGGCCGTTGGCTCACATCTATCACTCATGCCTCACACATCACACCGGTCACAGTGTTGGGGGACTCCGACACGCCGATCACCGCATCAGCGGCGTCGGTCGAGCACGATCACACCCATGCCGTCCCCACCCGAATCGACGAAAAGCTCTCTGCGGCTGCGGCTGATCACCCATGCCCGCGAACGCTGGCCGCAGATCGGCAAGGTCGACACCCGCTTCCGCAGCGCCTTCGCCTACATCGCCGTCACCCTCGACGACGACACCACAATGACGCTGATGCGACTGCGCTACGGCGGATCGGCCAACCGGTGGGGATTCGCGATCTACCTCGCCAGCACCGGCAAGTACGAAGCCTCGATCCTGCCCAGCGGCGCATTCGCCGGAACCCCCGAAGAAGCTCTCGATTGCGCCTGCGGGCTCTACCTGGGCGATCCCACCGCCTGGCTACCACCCCCGACGAACTAACGAGCGAGACCACAAAGGCACAGACGGTGATCGACGGACTATCGTCACCGAAGCCGAGGGTGTGGGTGTGGGTGAGGGTCGTTGGGGTCGTGGGTTCTGTATGGGGTTGCGCGCGGGCCCCGTTGGTGCTCGCTACCTGGCACCTCGACCTCGAGGAACTTATAAATGGCCGCGTCATGCTGGGACGACATGGGCGACTGGCACGGTGTGGCCGACACCTCCGTTCCCGCGCCGGCCCGCTGCGCAACTGTCGTTTGCCATGAGCTTGGGACCAGTTTGACCTGATTTTGCCAGGGTGATGGGACCACCTGGATTGCCAGTTATGGTCTCTTCGTTTGCCCGTTCGATCGTCGTGACAGTTCACGTCAACGGAGGTGCGGGCATGGCTTTTAGGGAGGTCAGTGTGAATGAGATCAGGGAAGTGCTCAGAGTGTGGTTGGGGGTGGCGGGGCTGCCGGCACCGGGGTACCGCAGGATCGCCGCGCATTGCGGCCTGGACCGCAAAACCGTGCGCC
>NZ_JBAUJB010000437.1:0-1849 GCF_049683355.1 Mycobacterium sp. | reverse complement strand
GCGCACGGCGAGGGCGCCCAGTTGCCCGCAGGCGTGCACCGGCTCGACGTCCGGGACGGCGCGGCCGTCGCCGAGCTGCTCGCCGGAGTGGACGTGGTGTGCCATCAGGCGGCGGTGGTCGGTGCCGGCGTCGACGCCGCCGACAGCCCCTCCTACGCGTCGCACAACGACTACGGCACCGCGGTGCTGCTGGCGGAGATGTTCGCCGCGGGCTGCCGCCGCCTGGTGCTCGCCTCGTCGATGGTGGTCTACGGCCAGGGTGGTTATGGCTGCCCGCAGCACGGCGCCGTCGACCCGGCCCCCCGCGCCCGGGCGGACCTGGACAGCGGAGTGTTCGACCACCGCTGCCCGGTCTGCGGCGCGCAGGTGAGCTGGGCGCTCGTCGGGGAGGAGGCGCCGCTGCGACCGCGCAGCCTCTACGCGGCCAGCAAGGTCGCCCAGGAACACTACGCGCTGGCCTGGAGCGAGTCGACGGGCGGCTCGGTGGTCGCACTGCGCTATCACAACGTCTACGGACCGGGCATGCCACGCGACACCCCCTATTCGGGTGTCGCCGCGATCTTCCGCTCCGCACTCGAAGCAGGTGACCCGCCAAGGGTTTTCGAGGACGGCGGGCAGATGCGCGACTTCGTCCACGTCGACGACATCGCCGCCGCGAACGTCGCCGCGATCGAGGCCGGATCCGACGGTTTCGACACGTTCAACGTCTGTTCGGGCAGGCCGGTGTCGATCCTCGACGTCGCCGCCGCGCTGTGTGACGCGCGTGGTGACGGGACGCCGGTGGTGACCGGCCAGTACCGCAGCGGCGACGTCCGCCACATCGTCGCCGACCCGGCGAAAGCCGAACGGGTGCTTGGTTTTCGGGCCGCCATCGATCCGGCCGACGGGCTGCGCGCGTTCGCGAGCGCGCCGCTGCGCGCGTAGCAGCAGATGCCGGGTCGCCGAGCGGTTCGCATCGCCGTTATCGTCGCGTTGGTGGCGTCGGGACTTCTCGGACTGCTGTGGTCGCAGCAGCGTCGGTTGATCTACTTCCCGTCGACCGCTGCGGTGCCGCCGGCGTCGACGGTGCTGCCGGGGGCCCGCGACGTGGTCGTCCCCACCACGGACGGGCTGGAACTGGGCGCCTGGTATCTGCCCGGCGGCCCGGGCCCAGCGGTGCTGGTGCTCAGCGGCAACGGCGGTGACCGCACGATGCGGGCCCCGCTGGCCGCCGCCCTGCACGGCATGGGGCTGTCCGTGCTGTTGCCGGACTACCGCGGCTACGGCGGAAACCCCGGTCGGCCCACCGAGGACGGACTGGCCGACGACGCGCGCGCCGCCTACGACTGGCTGGCCCGCCAGCCTGGTGTCGATCCCGGTCGGATGGCCGTCTTCGGCGAATCGCTGGGCGCCGCGGTGGCGGTCGGCCTGGCCGTCGAGCAGCCCCCTGCGGCGTTGGTGCTGCGTTCACCGTTCACGTCCCTGGCCGACGTCGCCGGTGTGCACTACCCGTGGCTTCCGGTGCGGCGGTTGCTGCTGGATCGCTACCCGTCCATCGACCGCATCGGCGCGCTGCGCGTGCCACTGCTCGTGATCGCGGGGGACAGCGACGACATCGTGCCCGCGGCGCAGTCGCGTCGCCTCTATGAGGCCGCCTCCGAACCCAAGCAGTTCGTGTCCGTCGAAGGCGCCGGTCACAACGACCCCGCACTGCTGGACGGGCAGCGGTTGCTGACCGCGGTCGAGCAGTTCCTGCAGCGCACCCCGGTGCTGGGGGTGCCGCAGAGCTGAACATACTGGCTGACGTGACTTCGGAGATCTGCGAACAGTTCGGCATCGACTTCCCGCTCTTCGCGTTCAGCCACTGCCG
>NZ_JBAUJB010000436.1:0-32678 GCF_049683355.1 Mycobacterium sp. | reverse complement strand
TCAAGGAGGGCCCGTCCGCCCTTCCCTGGGGTGACCTGGGAGTCGACGTCGTCGTCGAGTCGACCGGCATCTTCACCGCCCGCGCCAAGGCGCAGGGCCACCTCGACGCGGGCGCCAAGAAGGTCATCATCTCCGCGCCTGCCAGCGAAGAGGACATCACGATCGTGCTCGGCGTCAACGACGAGAAGTACGACGGCAGCCAGAACATCATCTCCAACGCGTCGTGCACCACGAACTGCCTGGGCCCGATGGCCAAGGTGCTCCAGGACGAGTTCGGCATCGTCAAGGGTCTGATGACGACGATCCACGCCTACACCCAGGACCAGAACCTGCAGGACGGTCCGCACAAGGATCTGCGCCGGGCCCGTGCCGCGGCGCTCAACATCGTGCCCACCTCGACCGGTGCGGCCAAGGCGATCGGTCTGGTGATGCCGGAACTCAAGGGCAAGCTGGACGGATACGCGCTGCGGGTGCCGATCCCCACCGGTTCGGTCACCGACCTCACTGTCGAGCTGGCCAAGTCCGCTTCCGCTGACGAGATCAATGCCGCGATGAAGGCGGCCGCCGACGGCAGGCTCAAGGGCATCCTGAAGTACTACGACGCGCCGATCGTGTCCAGCGACATCGTCACCGATCCGCACAGCTCGATCTTCGACTCGGGTCTGACCAAGGTCATCGACGACCAGGCCAAGGTCGTCTCCTGGTACGACAACGAGTGGGGCTACTCCAACCGGCTGGTCGACCTGGTCGGCCTGGTCGGCAAGTCGCTTTGAGGGCGAGCGAAGCGACGGGAAAGTAGGTAGAGGGCGATGGGCATCAAGTCGCTCGACGACCTTCTCTCAGAGGGAGTGACAGGGCGGGGCGTGCTGGTGCGCTCCGACCTGAACGTCCCGCTCGATGATGGCGCGATCACCGACCCCGGCCGCATCATCGCGTCGGTTCCGACGTTGAAGGCGCTCAGCGATGCCGGGGCGAAGGTGGTCGTCACCGCGCATCTGGGCAGGCCGAAGGGTGAGCCGGAGCCCAAGTTCTCCCTGGCCCCGGTCGCGGCGGCGCTGGGCGAGAGGCTGGGCCGGCACGTCCAGCTCGCCGGCGACGTCGTCGGGTCCGATGCGCTCGCCCGCGCCGAGGGGCTCACCGACGGTGACATCCTGTTGCTGGAGAACATCCGATTCGACGGCAGGGAGACCAGTAAGGACGACGCCGAACGCCTCTCGCTGGCCAGGGCGCTCGTCGAGCTGGTGGGTGAGGACGGTGCGTTCGTCTCCGACGGTTTCGGTGTCGTGCACCGCAAGCAGGCCTCGGTGTACGACGTCGCCTCGTTGTTGCCGCACTACGCGGGAACGCTGGTCGCTGCCGAGGTCAAGGTTCTCGAGCAGCTGACCAGTTCCACAGAGAAGCCGTACGCGGTGGTTCTCGGCGGATCCAAGGTTTCCGACAAGATCGCCGTCATCGAGAACCTGGCCACCAAGGCCGACAGCCTGGTCATCGGTGGCGGAATGTGCTTCACATTCCTTGCCGCACAGGGACTCTCAGTTGGTAGTTCGCTGCTCGAAGAGAGCATGGTCGACACCTGCCGCAAGCTGCTGGACACCTACGGCGACGTGCTGCATCTGCCGGTGGACATCGTCGTTGCAGAGAAGTTCGCAGCCGATTCCCCGGCGGAGACCGTGGCCGCAGACAAGATCCCGGACGGCAAGATGGGGCTGGACGTCGGGCCGGAGTCGGTGAAACGGTTCACCGCGCTGCTGTCCAACGCCAAAACCATCTTCTGGAACGGCCCGATGGGGGTCTTCGAATTCCCGGCGTTCGCGGCCGGCACCAAGGGGGTGGCCGAAGCCATCGTCGCCGCCACCGGCAAAGGCGCCTTCAGCGTCGTCGGCGGTGGGGACTCGGCAGCCGCCGTGCGCCAGCTGGGCCTGCCAGAGGACGGCTTTTCCCACATTTCCACCGGTGGCGGCGCCTCGCTGGAATACCTTGAGGGCAAAGAGCTGCCCGGCATCCAGATCCTGTCGGACTGAACTAGGAGACTCTCGTGTCGCGTAAGCCGTTGATCGCCGGCAACTGGAAGATGAACCTCAACCATTTCGAGGCGATCGCGCTGGTGCAGAAGATCGCTTTCTCGTTGCCGGAGAAGTACTTCGACAAAGTCGATGTCACCGTGATCCCGCCGTTCACCGATCTGCGCAGCGTCCAGACGCTTGTCGACGGAGACAAACTGCGGCTCACCTACGGCGCGCAGGACCTCTCGCAGCACGACTCGGGCGCCTACACCGGTGAGATCAGCGGCGCGTTTCTGGCCAAGCTCGGCTGCACGTTCGCCGTCGTCGGGCACTCCGAGCGGCGGACCTACCACAACGAGGACGACGCGCTGGTCGCGGCGAAGGCGGCGGCCGCGTTCAAGCACGGGCTGACGCCGATCATCTGCATCGGTGAGCACCTCGACATCCGGGAAGCCGGCAACCATGTCGAGTACAACCTCGGTCAGCTCCGCGGCTCCCTGGCCGGGTTGTCGGCCGACCAGATCGCCGAGGCTGTCATCGCCTATGAACCGGTGTGGGCGATCGGCACCGGAAGGGTGGCCAGTGCGGCCGACGCGCAGGAGGTGTGTGAGGCCATCCGCACCGAACTCGCCGCGCTGGCGTCTGTCGACGTCGCTGCCGGGGTGCGGATCCTCTACGGCGGTTCGGTCAACGTCAAGAACGTCGGTGAGATCGTCGGTGAGGCCGACGTCGACGGTGCGCTGGTCGGTGGGGCGTCGCTGGACGGTGAGCAGTTCGCGACTCTGTCGGCCATCGCGGCGGGCGGCCCCCTCCCTAACCCGCAGCCCTGGGGCGCATCCCGCGCCCTGTAGTCTGGCGGCCATGGAATTGGCCCTGCAGATCATCCTGGTCGTGACCAGTGTGCTGGTCGTGCTCCTGGTACTGCTGCACCGCGCCAAAGGTGGCGGTCTGTCCAGCCTGTTCGGCGGCGGCGTGCAGTCCAGCCTGTCCGGCTCCACCGTGGTCGAGAAGAACCTGGACCGGTTGACGCTGTTCGTCACCGGTATCTGGGTGGTGTCCATCGTCGGCACGGCTCTCCAGATCAAGTACGGCTAGGCCTCGACGTCGCCGGCTCTCCACCCTGCACGCCGGCAACTCGCCGCCGATACTGGACACATGACTGAGGTTTCTGACCCGACGTCCGACGCTGCCCTGGAACCCATCGGAGCCGTGCAGCGGACCAAGGTGGGCCGGGAAGCCACCGAGCCGATGCGTGAGGACATCCGGCTTCTCGGTGCCATCCTGGGCGACACTGTGCGCGAGCAGAACGGTGACCAGGTCTTTGATCTCGTCGAGCGGGCCCGGGTCGAATCCTTCCGGGTGCGCAGATCCGAGATCGACCGTGCCGAGATGGCCAAGCTGTTCGACGGTGTTGATGTCCATCGGGCCATCCCCGTCATCCGCGCATTCACCCATTTCGCACTGCTGGCCAACGTGGCCGAGGACATCCACCGCGAGCGTCGCAGGGCGGTCCACGAGGCTGCTGGAGCGCCACCGCAGGACAGCAGCCTAGCCGCCACCTATCTGAAACTCGACTCGGCCGAACTCGACGCGGGAGCCGTTGCCGACGCGCTCGTCGGTGCACTGGTCTCGCCGGTCATCACCGCCCATCCCACCGAGACCCGGCGGCGTACGGTGTTCGACACCCAGCACCGCATCACCGAGTTGATGCGGCTGCGCCTGCACGGCCATGCCACCACCGAGGACGGCCGCAACGTCGAGCGTGAACTGCGGCGACACATTCTCACGCTCTGGCAGACCGCGTTGATCAGGCTGTCCCGGCTGAAGATCCAGGACGAGATCGAAACGGGACTTCGCTACTATCCGGCCGCCTTCTTCGAGGTGATACCGCAGGTCAACGCCGAGGTCCGAGCCGCGTTCCAGGCCCGCTGGCCGGGTGGCGAACTGCTGGAGGCGCCGATCCTGCGCCCGGGGTCGTGGATCGGCGGGGACCGCGACGGCAATCCGAACGTCACGGCCGACGTTGTCCGGCTGGCGACCGGCCGTGCCGCCTACACCGCGCTCGCGCACTACTTCGTCGAGCTGACCGCGCTCGAGGAGGAGTTGTCGATGTCGTCGCGGCTGGTGCACATCAGCGACGCGGTGGCCGCACTCGCCGAGGCCTGCCACGAACCTGCCCGCGCCGACGAGCCATACCGGCGGGCGCTGCGGGTGGTCCACGCCCGCCTGACCGCGACGGCACAACAGATACTCGACCGCCAGCCCGAACACGAACTCGACCTCGGCATGCAGGCCTACCACACGCCCGCAGAGCTGCTCGCCGACCTCGATGCCGTCGACGACTCGCTCCGCGGCAACGGTAGCGCCGTTCTCGCCGATGATCGGTTGGCTCGGCTTCGAGAGGCCTTGCGGGTGTTCGGGTTTCATCTGTCCGGCCTGGATCTGCGGCAGAACTCGGACGTGCACGAGGAGGTCGTCGCCGAGCTGCTGTCGTGGGCCGGGGTGCACGCCGACTATGTCTCGTTGAGTGAACCCGAACGCGTCGAGCTGCTCGCCGGGGAGTTGTCCACCCGTCGGCCGTTGACCGGTCCGGACGCCGAGCTGTCCGAGCTCGCGCACAAGGAGCTTGACATCATCGCCGCGGCCGCACGGGCGGTCCGCGTCTTCGGGTCCCAGGCCGTGCCGAACTACATCATCTCGATGTGCCAATCGGTGTCGGACATGCTCGAGGCGGCGCTGCTGCTCAAAGAGGCCGGGCTGCTGGACGCATCCGCGGAGCGGACGTACGCACCCGTCGGGATCGTGCCGCTGTTCGAGACCATCGACGACCTGCAGCGGGGATCATCGATTCTGGAAGCGGCACTTGACCTTCCGTTGTACCGCGCGGTCGTCACCGCCCGCGGTGACAGCCAGGAGGTCATGCTGGGCTATTCGGATTCCAACAAGGACGGCGGCTACCTGGCCGCGAACTGGGCGTTGTACCGCGCCGAACTCGAGTTGGTGGAGTCGGCGCGCAAGACGGGAATCCGGCTACGGCTGTTCCACGGCCGCGGTGGCACGGTCGGGCGCGGTGGTGGCCCGAGCTACGATGCGATCCTCGCGCAGCCGCCGGGCGCGGTGAAGGGCTCGCTGCGGCTCACCGAGCAGGGCGAGGTGATCGCCGCCAAGTACGCAGAACCCAGGATCGCGCGCCGAAATCTCGAGACCCTGCTGGCTGCGACGCTGGAAGCCACGCTGCTCGACACCGAGGGTCTGGGGGAGCTGTCCGAGTCGGCATACGAAGTGCTCGACGACCTGGCGGCGCGCGCCCAACGGGCCTACGGCGAGCTGGTGCACGAGACACCGGGGTTCGTCGACTACTTCAAGGCGTCGACACCGGTCAGCGAGATCGGTGCGCTCAACATCGGCAGCAGGCCGGCGTCGCGCAAGCCGACCACGTCGATCTCGGATCTGCGGGCCATCCCGTGGGTGCTGGCGTGGAGCCAGTCGCGGGTGATGCTGCCCGGCTGGTACGGCACCGGGACCGCCTTCGAGGAGTGGATCGCCGACGGCGACGACGGTGAAGCCCGGCTCGAGGTGCTGCAGGACCTGTACCGACGCTGGCCGTTCTTCGCGACGGTGCTGTCGAACATGGCGCAGGTGCTGGCCAAATCGGATCTCGGGTTGGCTGCGCACTACGCCGAACTGGTGGAGGACGAAGCGCTTCGGAGACGGGTGTTCGACAAGATCGCCGACGAGCATGAGCGCACGATCCGGATGCACAAGCTGATCACCGGGCACGACGACCTACTGGCCGACAACCCGGCGCTGGCCAGGTCGGTGTTCAACCGGTTCCCGTACCTGGAACCGCTGAACCATCTGCAGGTCGAACTGCTGCGTCGCTACCGTTCCGGCGACGAGGACGAGCTGGTTCAGCGTGGCATCCTGCTCACCATGAGCGGGCTGGCCACAGCGCTGCGCAACAGCGGGTAGCGATCACAGACCGGCGCTGCGGCGGACCTTGTTCACCGCGCCGCGGACCGCCTGTTCGGTGGCCGCCAGCGGGAAGATGACCGACTCCCCGATACCGACGATCCGCTCGACCCGAACGACGATGGCTTCCATCCGGTCGACCACCGCGTTCAGCCGGGGCGCCAGTTCGTTGATTCGGCTGATGGTGTCGTTGAACCGCTCCAGGGTGGCGTCGAGGTTGCCGGTGGACTTGTTCAGGTCTTCGAGGGTCTCGGTCAGACCTTCCAGGATGGTGTCGACCTGTTCGACGGTGACGTCGGCGTTCAGCGCCGCCTGGGCGAGCTTCCTGATCCGCTCGCCACCGGTCCGGACTGCTGGTCTGCCTTTGTCTGCCATGTTGGCCAGTATGACGCGTGCCGTCGGGGAGTCGGCTATGTTCCCCCATGATGACGTCTCGCAGGGTTGCGCTGTTCGCCACGTGCTTCAACGACGTGATGTGGCCAGAGACGCCCAAAGCGGTTGTGCGGCTGTTACGCAGACTCGGCTGCGACGTCGACTTCCCGGCCGGACAGACGTGTTGCGGGCAGATGTTCACCAACACCGGCTACGCGGAGGAGGCCATCCCCGCGGTGCGCAACTTCGCGGCCGCGTTCGCCGGGTACGACGCCGTCGTCGCACCGTCGGGTTCCTGCGTCGGGTCGGTGCGCCACCAGCACGGCGCCGTCGCGCGGCGCGCGGGTGACGGGCGGCTGCAGGCCGCCGTCGCGGAGTTGTCACCGAGGGTCTACGAGCTCTCGGAGTTCCTGGTCGACGTCCTGGGCGTGACCGATGTCGGCGCCTACTTCCCGCACCGGGTGACCTACCATCCGACCTGTCATTCGCTGCGGATGCTGCGGGTCGGTGACCGTCCGCTGCGGTTGCTGCGAGCGGTGCGCGGGATCGACCTCGTCGACCTGCCGGGCGCCGAGCAGTGCTGCGGCTTCGGCGGTACCTTCGCGATGAAGAACGCCGAGACCTCGGTGGCGATGGGTGCCGACAAAGCCGGAGCGGCACTTGATACCGGAGCGGAAGTCCTTGTGGCCGGAGATAACTCGTGCCTGGCGCACATCGGTGGGGTGCTGTCGCGTCAGCGCAGCGGAATGCGGGTCATGCACCTGGCCGAGATCCTGGTCAACACCGGGGGTGCGGCGTGAGCGACCGGCCGCACGTCGGGGTCACCGAGGCGTTTCTGGGGCTTCCGCAGTTCCAGACGGCGGCGAGGACGGCGCTGGCCGATCCGGTGCTGCGCCGCAATCTCGCCCACGCCACCGGCGCCATCCGTGCCAAACGCGCCGCGGCCGTCGGTGAGCTCGACAACTGGGAGGAGTTGCGGCTCGCCGCGGAAGCCATCAAGGACGCGGCGCTGCACCGCCTCGACGAGCACCTGGAGGCGTTCGAGGCCAATGCCACCGCCGCCGGGGCCAGGGTGCACTGGGCCCGGGACGCCGAGGAGGCCAACCGCATCGTCGTCGATCTGGTGCGGGCGCAGGACGCCGCCGAGGTCGTCAAGGTCAAGTCGATGGCCACTCAGGAGATCGAACTCAACGAGGCGCTGGCTGCCGCCGGGATCGCTGCGTGGGAAACCGATCTGGCCGAGCTCATCGTGCAACTCGGTGACGACTGGCCCAGCCACATCCTGGTGCCGGCGATCCACCGCAACCGGGGCGAGGTACGCGAGATCTTTCTGCGGGAGATGGGCAAAGTCGGCCGTGCGGCACCGGACGACCTGACCGACGAGCCGCGGCGCCTGGCCGAAGCGGCCAGGCTGCACCTGCGGGAGAAGTTCCTGCGGGCCCGGGTGGCGGTGTCGGGCGCCAACTTCGCGATCGCCGACACCGGCAGCCTGGTGGTGGTCGAATCCGAGGGCAACGGCCGGATGTGCCTGACGCTGCCGGAAACGCTGATCTCGGTTGTCGGCATCGAGAAGGTGCTGCCGTCGTGGCGTGATCTGGAGGTGTTCCTCCAGGTGCTGCCCCGTAGCAGTACCGGTGAACGGGAGAACCCCTACACGTCGGTGTGGACCGGTCCGGTCGCTGGCGACAGCCCGAAGACCGTCCACATCGTCCTGCTGGACAACGGCCGGACCCGGGTGCTGGCCGATCCGCAGGGTCGCGCCGCGCTGCGCTGCATCCGCTGCTCGGCCTGTCTGAACGTGTGCCCGGTCTACGAGCGCACCGGTGGCCACGCCTACGGCTCGGTGTACCCCGGTCCGATCGGGGCGGTGCTCACCCCACAGTTGCGCGGCACCGGCAGCGACATCGACAAGTCACTACCGTTCGCCTCCAGCCTGTGTGGGGCCTGCTTCGACGTCTGCCCGGTGCGTATCGACATCCCGTCGATGCTGGTGCACCTTCGGACCCGGGTGGTCGACGAACGCCGCGGGGGAGTGCCGTCCGGTGAGCAGCTTGTGATGACCGCGGCGAGCTGGACGTTCGCCGGACACCGGCGGTGGGCAGCTGTGGGCAGGGCGGTGACGATGGTCGGTAAAGCGTTGCGCAGCAAGCGATCAGGTAGCAGGCAGGTGCTGCGCCGACTGCCGTGGCCGGTGGGCGCCTGGTCGGAGGCACGCGACGCGCCGGTACCGCCGACGGAGTCTTTCCGGAGCTGGTGGCAGCGAACCGGCGGCGGCGATGAGTGAGGCGCGCGCCGAGATCCTCGGGCGGGTCCGGGCGGCACTGGCCGACCGACCCCCCGTGCAAGAGTTGCCGTGGACCTATGGGCGGGCCGTCGGCACCGGTGGCAGCGATATCGTCGCCCGATTCGTGGACCGCGTCGCCGACTACCGTGCGCAGGTGGAGCGGGCCGACGAGTCAGGTACCGGTGCGGCGATCGCGGCGGCGGTGCGGGGGTTCGAGCGGGTGATCGCCGATTCGGCGGTGCAGGACGCCTGGCCGGGCGCCGCCGAGTGGATCGTCGACGACGGACTCGGCGCCTACGACCTCGACCGGGTCGATGCGGTGGTGACCACCGCGACGGTGGCGATCGCGAACACCGGCACGATCATCCTCGACCACGGAGC
The DNA here is from genome assembly GCF_049683355.1 of Mycobacterium sp. Classification (GTDB taxonomy): domain Bacteria; phylum Actinomycetota; class Actinomycetes; order Mycobacteriales; family Mycobacteriaceae; genus Mycobacterium. The sequence continues at coordinate 23,666 of NZ_JBAUJB010000436.1, read as the reverse complement.
GGGTCAGGGGCGGCGGGCGCTGAGCCTGGTCCCCGATGTCCATGTCTGCGTCGTGCGTGCCGAGCAGATCGTCGACGATGTTCCCAGAGCGGTTGCCCAGCTTGTCGACTCGGGACTACATACGCGACCGTTGACGTGGATCAGTGGCCCCAGCGCCACCAGCGACATCGAACTCGACCGCGTCGAGGGTGTCCACGGACCCCGCACACTGCATGTGGTGGTCGTCGACTAGCTTGCCGGAATTCCATTCCAGCAGGCTTGTACTCTGATCGAGTCTGCTGGAATGCAGTTCCGGCGCGAGGGGGTCAGAGCTTCGACGCGGCTTCCTCGTCGAGCAGCCACACGGTGGCCTCGCGTCCCACGGCGCCCGCCGAGGGGACGTCGACTGGATCAGCGCCGCCGACCGCCGCGGCCACCGCGTCGGCCTTGCCGGCTCCGGACACCACCAGCCAGACCTCCCTGGAGCGCTTCACCGCCGGCAGCGTCAACGTGATCCGGCGCGGCGGCGGCTTGGGGGAGTCCGTCACGCCGACGACCAGTCGCTCGGTCTCCCGCACCGCCGCAGTGTCGGGGAACAGTGAATTGACGTGGCCCTCGCCGCCCATGCCCAACAGGTGGACGTCGAACTCAGGCCCTGCTTCGAAGCTCTCATCCAGCAGCTGGGCGTATCCCTGTGCGGCCGCGTTGAGATCATCACCGAACTCACCGTCAGTGGCCGCCATCGCGTGCACGTTCGTGGCCGGGATACCGACGTGGTCGAGTAGCGCTTCGCGAGCCTGCTTGTCGTTGCGCTCGTCGTCATCGGCCGAGACGAAACGTTCGTCGCCCCAGTACACGTGCACCTTGTCCCAGTCGATCTCGTCGCTGCGCTCGCCGACACGTTTGAGTAGCGCAATGCCGGTCCCACCGCCGGTCAGCACGATCGCCGCCACACCACGCGCAGCGATAGCCTCGATGATCGCACCGACCAGGCGGTCACCGGCCGCGGCCACCAACTCGGCACTGTCGGAGTAGGTTTCGATGATCGGCGTCATACGTACTGCACCTTGTCCATTCCGGCCAGCGCCTCGTGGTAGATCTCATCGGCATCGAGTCGGCGCATGTCTTCAGCCAGACACTCCCGGGTCTCTCTGCGGGCCAACGGGACCAGCGTGTCCGGTTTACCCGTACGGGTGATGGACGCGGTGATTCCCTCCTGTGGACGACTGAGGGTGATGGTCTCACTGGAACGAGTCAGTTCGACTTTGAGATCACCGACGGCGCGACGCACCTGCCCATCGATACGTCTCGCCAACCAGCCGGCAAGGACGTCGAGGGCGGGTTCGGTCTTGAGCCCCGACACCAGCGCCGAGACGACCGGCTCGTGCGGTGCCTGATCCAGCGCCGAGGTCAACAGCGCCCGCCAGTAGGTGATCCGGCTCCAGGCCAGGTCGGTGTCTCCCGCTGTGTAACCCCCGAGACGGCTCTTGATCGCCTCCAGCGGGTCGGGGCCGTTGGTCGCATCCGTGATGCGGCGAATCGCCAGCTTGCCCAAGGGATCTTCGGCGGGAACGGGGGGAGCGACATCAGGCCACCACGTCACCACCGGGGTGTCGGGCAGCAGGAACGGTGTGACCACACTGCTGGCGTGCCGGGCCAGCGGGCCCGACAGACGCAGCACGACTACCTCGTTGGCGCCGGCATCCCTACCGACACGCAGCTGAGCATCGAGCCGGGCTTCGTTGGCGAGCCGGTCGCCGGGAGTCACCACGATCACCCGACAGGGGTGCTCACGGCTGGCCGCGTTGGCCGCCTCGATCGAATTCTCCAGCAGCGCTTCAGTGTCCGGTGCGATGACCAAGGTCAGAACCCGCCCGAGCGTGATGGCGCCGCCCTCCTCGCGGAGCGCCACGATCTTCTTGTTGATGACATCGGTGGTGCTGTCCGGCAGGTCGACGATCATAGTCCTCTGTTCCTCGCGCAAGCGCTCGTCACGGCCTTCTCCATTCGCGGCCGGACCGCTGCAGCATCTCGAACGCCGATTCGGGACCCCAGGTGCCGGACTCGTAGGTGTCGGGCTTTCCGTGGGACTCCCAATACTCCAGCGCCGGATCCAAGATCTTCCAGGCCAACTCGACTTCCGCGTTGACCGGGAACAACGACGGCTCCCCCAGCAGCACATCGAGGATCAGCCGCTCGTAGGCCTCCGGTGAGTCCTCGGCGAACGCCGAGCCGTAGGAGAAGTCCATGCTGACATCGCGGACCTCCATCTTGTTGCCCGGGATCTTGGAGCCGAATCGCAACGTGATGCCCTCGTCGGGCTGTACCCGGATCACCAACGCATTCTTGCCGAGTTCTTCGGTCATGGTGGCGTCGAACGGCAGATGCGGTGCGCGTTTGAAGATCAAAGCGATCTCGGTCACCCTGCGGCCCAAGCGCTTACCGGTGCGCAGATAGAACGGCACGCCCGCCCAGCGCCGAGTATCCACATCCACCGTGATCGCGGCGAACGTCTCCGTCGTCGAGCTCTTGGAGAAGCCCTCTTCGTCGAGCAGGCCGACCACCTTCGCTCCGCCCTGCCAGCCCGCGGCGTACTGACCCCGCGAAGTGTTGAGATCCAGCGGCTCGGCCAGCTGGGTCGCCGAGAGCACCTTGATCTTCTCGGCCTGCAACTCCGACGGATGAAAGCTGACCGGTTCTTCCATGGCGGTGAGCGCCAGCAGCTGCAGGAGATGGTTCTGGATCACGTCACGTGCTGCGCCGACGCCGTCGTAATAGCCGCCACGGCCGCCCAGTCCGATGTCCTCGGCCATCGTGATCTGGACATGGTCGACGTAGTGGGCGTTCCAGATCGGTTCGAACATCTGGTTCGCGAAACGCAGCGCCAGGATGTTCTGGACGGTCTCCTTGCCCAGGTAGTGGTCGATGCGGAACACCGACGACTCGGGAAAGACGCTGTTGACCAAGTTGTTCAGGTCCTCGGCGCTCGACAGGTCGTGGCCGAAGGGCTTTTCGATGATCACCCTGCTCCAGCACCCGTCCGGCTTCTCGGCGAGCCCGGACCTGGAGAGCTGCTCGAGCACTTGGGGGAACGCCTTCGGCGGGATGGACAGATAGAACGCGTGGTTGCCTCCGGTGCCCCGCTCTGCGTCCAGCGTGCGCAAGGTTTCGCTCAGCTGATCGAACGCACTGTCGTCGTCGAACGTGCCCTGGACGAACCGGAAGCCCTCGGCCAGCCTGTCCCAGACCTCCTGGCGAAACGGGGTACGCGCATGCTGTTTCACCGCGTCGTAGACGACCTTGGCGAAATCCTCGTCGGCCCAATCTCGTCGCGCGAAGCCGATGAGCGAAAAGCTCGGCGACAGCAGACCACGGTTCGCCAGATCGTAGATCGCGGGCATCAGCTTCTTACGCGCGAGATCGCCCGTGACGCCGAAAATCACCACCCCGCAGGGGCCGGCGATCCGCGGCATACGCTTGTCGCGCTTGTCCCGCAACGGGTTGTGCCACGGCTGGCTCATAGCTGGCCGGTCACTTCTTTTCGTCGAGTTGGCCCTGGGTGGCGTCGAGCAGTTCCTGCCACGACTTCTCGAACTTCTCCACGCCCTCGTTCTCGAGCGCCAGGAACACGTCGGTGAGGTCGATCCCGACCGCGGCGAGCTTGTCGAACACCTCCTGGGACTCGGCCCCGCGCCCGGTGACCGTGTCCCCGGTGACGACCCCGTGGTCGGCAACGGCGTCCATGGTCTTCTCCGGCATGGTGTTGACGGTGTTCGGGGCGACCAACTCGGTCACGTACAGGGTGTCCGAGTAGTCCGGGTTCTTGACGCCGGTGGATGCCCACAGCGGCCGCTGGACCCGCGCTCCCTTGGACTTCAGCGCCTCGAAACGGTCACCACCGAGGAAGACCTCCTCGTAGGCGGCGTAGGCCAGCCGCGCGTTGGCGACGCCCGCCTTGCCGCGCAGCGCCACCGCCTCCTCGCTGCCGATGTCCTCGAGCCGCTCGTCGATCTCGGTGTCCACGCGGGAGACGAAGAAGGACGCCACGGAGTGGATTCGCGAAAGGTCGTGGCCGGCGGCCGCGCCACCCTCCAGCCCGGCGAGGTAGGCATCCATCACGGCACGGTGACGCTCGACCGAGAAGATCAGGGTCACGTTGACCGAGATGCCCTCGGCGATCACCGCGGTGATCGCGGGCAGGCCGGGCTCGGTGGCCGGGATCTTGATCAGCAGGTTGGGCCGGTCCACGATCTTCCACAGCTCGACGGCCTGCAGGATGGTCTTGTCGGAATCGTGGGCGAGTCGCGGGTCGACCTCGATGGACACCCGGCCGTCCACGCCGTCGGACAGTTCGTACTGCTTGGCAAGCACGTCGCAGGCGTTGCGGACGTCGTCGGTGGTCACCGTCCGGATGGTGGCGTCGACGTCGGCGCCCCGATCGGCGAGCTCCTTGACCTGCGCGTCGTAGGCGTTGCCCTTCGACAGCGCCGCCTGGAAGATCGACGGGTTGGTCGTCACGCCGACCACCGACTTGGTGTCGATCAGTTCCTGCAGGTTGCCGGTCTGGAGCCGGTCACGGGACAGATCGTCCAGCCACACCGATACGCCTGCGGCGGCGAGAGCGGCCAGGTTCGGGTTCTGAGTCATGTCATTTCCTTAGTTAGTTGGCGATGGTGCGCTCCGCGGCGGCCACCACTGCCTCCGGGGTGAAGCCGAACTCGCGGAACAGCGTCTTGTCATCGGCGGACTCGCCGTAGTGCTCGATGGAGATGATCTCGCCGGTGTCGCCGACGAGCTTGTACCAGCTCTGCGCGACGCCGGCCTCGATGGCCACCCGCGCCGAGACGGTGGGCGGCAGCACGCTGTTGCGGTATTCCTCGGGCTGCGATTCGAACCACTCGATGCACGGCATCGAGACGACGTATGTCGAGATGTTCTTGCCCTCCAGTATCTTTCGGGCCTCGACCGCCACCTGTAGTTCCGAACCGGTGGCGATCAGGATGACGTCGGCGTCCTCGGCGGGTTTGCCTCCGTCGAGAACGTAGCCGCCCCTGGCCACGCCCTCGGCGCTGGTGCCTTCGAGTACGGGTACCCCTTGCCTGGTCAGAATGAACCCGACCGGTCCGCTGCCGTTGCCGCGCGCGATGATGCTGCGCCACGCATAGGCGGTCTCGTTGGGGTCGCCCGGGCGGACCACCGAAAGGTTGGGGATCGCCCGAAGCGCGGCGAGGTGCTCGATCGGTTGGTGGGTGGGCCCGTCCTCGCCGAGTCCGATCGAGTCGTGGGTCCAGATGTAGATGGTGTCGATGTCCATCAGCGACGCCAACCGCACCGCGGGCCGCATGTAGTCGGAGAACTGCAGGAACGTGCCGCCGAATGCCCTGGTCGGCCCGTGCAACACGATGCCCGACAGGATGGCGCCCATGGCGTGCTCGCGGACACCGAAGTGCAGCACCCGCCCGAACCAGTCCGCGGTGAAGTCGTCGGTGGAGATCGACGGTGGGCCAAAGGACTTCACGCCCTCGATGGTGGTGTTGTTGCTGCCCGCGAGGTCAGCCGAGCCGCCCCAGAGCTCGGGTAGGTGCGGCGCGACGTCGTTGAGCACCTGACCGAAGGCCTTGCGGGTCGCGACGGACCCCGAACCCGGCTCCCAGTGGGTCAGGTCCGCGTCCCAGCCATCGGGGAGCTCCTGGGCCAGCAGCCGGTCCAGCAGCTTCTTTCGCTCGGGCTCGCGTTCGGCCCAGGCGTCGAACTCGGGCTGCCACTTCTCGTGCGCCTCGCGGCCACGGTCCACCAGCTTGCGGGTGTGCTCGATGACTTCGTCGCGCACCTCGAACTTCTTGTCGGGATCGAAGTCGAGAACCTTCTTGGTGGCCGCCACCTCGTCGTCGCCCAATGCGGAGCCGTGCACGCCGCCGGTGTTCATCTTCGTCGGCGCGGGATACCCGATGATCGTGCGCAGGGCGATGAACGAGGGCTTGTCGGTCACCGCGCGGGCGGCCTCGATGGCTTCTTCGATTGCGGCGACGTTCTCGCCGCCCTCGACCTCCTGGACATGCCAGCCGTAGGCGCGGTAGCGCGCCGCGACGTCCTCGGAGAGCGCGATGTTGGTGTCGTGTTCGATGGAGATCTGGTTCTTGTCGTAGAAGACGATCAGGTTGCCGAGCTGCTGGGTGCCTGCCAGCGACGAGGCCTCGCTGGTGATGCCTTCCTCGATGTCACCGTCGGAGGCGATGACATAGATGTGGTGGTCGAACGGGCTGGTGCCCGGTGCGGCATCCGGGTCGAACAACCCCCGCTCATAGCGTGCTGCCATGGCCATCCCGACCGCCGAGGCCAGGCCCTGGCCGAGCGGGCCGGTGGTGATCTCCACGCCCCTGGTGTGCCGGAACTCCGGGTGGCCCGGGGTCTTCGACTTGAAGGTCCGCAGCGACTCGATATCGGAGAGTTCGAGACCGAAGCCGCCCAGATACAGCTGGATGTAGAGCGTGAGGCTGGAATGGCCGCACGACAGGATGAACCGGTCGCGGCCGAGCCAGTGCACGTCGCTCGGGTCATGGCGCATCTGCCGCTGGAAGAGGGTGTAGGCCAGCGGGGCCAGGCTCATCGCGGTGCCCGGGTGGCCGCTGCCGACTTTCTGGACAGCGTCCGCGGCCAGCACGCGGACGGTGTCGACCGACTGGGTGTCCAGGTCGGTCCAGTCATCCGGATGGTTCGGTCGAGTGAGGGAAGCGATCTCTTCCGTCGTGGTCACGAGGCGCACTCCTTGGCTAGGCGGGGGCGTGTCGGTCCGCATCAACCACCCTAATGGGGAACGGCGTGCCGACGCAGAGGTCATCCCGGTCTCTGCGAACCGACCCTGCAATTACGGGGATCGGCACCCGCGGTCTACCATCGTGTGTAGTAGACGCCCGTGGCGTGGCACGCTGTTCTGTTGAGGAGTTGGTTGCGTGAGGATTCGCGAAGGCCACCTCGTCAGTGACTCCACCGAGGGGGCAGCGGGATCCTCGCACCGATTCCGCACCACGCTGCTCGGTTACCTCGCGCTGACGAAGCCCCGGGTGATCGAGCTGCTGCTCGTCACCACCATCCCGGCCATGCTTCTCGCCGGACGGGGCACCGTCGACCCGTTGCTGATCGTGAACACGCTGTTCGGCGGACTGCTGGCGGCCGCAGGTGCCAACACCCTGAACTGTGTCGCCGACGCCGACATCGACAAGATGATGAAGCGCACCGAGCGCCGACCGCTGGCGCGTGCCACGGTGCCCCGGGGCCACGCCCTGGTGTTCGGCTTGGCGCTGTCGGTCGCCTCGTTCTTCTGGTTGTGGTGGACGACGAACCTGCTCTCGGCCCACCTGGCAGGCGCCACCATCGCGTTCTACGTCCTCGTCTACACGCTGCTGTTGAAGCGGCGCACCTCGCAGAACGTGGTGTGGGGTGGAGCCGCCGGTTGCATGCCGGTGATGATCGGCTGGTCAGCCGTGACGGGCACGATCCAGTGGCCGGCCCTGGTGATGTTCCTCATCATCTTCTTCTGGACGCCGCCCCACACCTGGGCCCTGGCCATGCGCTACAAGGAGGACTACCGGGCGGCCGGCGTGCCGATGCTGCCCGCGGTGGCCACCGAGCAGCAGGTCACCAAGCAGATCCTGATCTACACCTGGCTGACCGTCATCGCGACCCTGCTGCTGGCTCTGGCCACCGGCTGGCTCTACGCCGCGGTGGCGATCGTGGCGGGCACCTGGTTCCTGGTGATGGCACACCAGCTGTACTCCGGTGTGCGGCGCGGTGAGGCGGTCAAGCCGCTGAGACTGTTCCTGCAGTCGAACAACTATCTGGCCGTGGTGTTCCTGGCGCTCGCGGTCGATTCCGCCCTGGCGTTGCCGACCCTGTTCACGCCCTAATCCCTATCCCAGGCGCCCCGACGGCCCATCTTGTCCCGGCCGCGACGCTTCTTCTCCGCGATCCGTCGTTCCTTCGAACCCCTCCTGGGTTTGGTGGGCCGGCGCACCGGCGGAGGCGCGGCCGCTGCGGCGCGCAGGACACGGGCCATGCGTTCGCGGGCGGCGACGCGGTTCTGGAGTTGGGCGCGATGCTCGCTGGCCGTCACGACCAGCACGCCGTTGATGAGACGGTTACCCAGCCTGGCGAGCATCCGGTCGCGCAACCACTCCGGCACCGAGGACGAACGGGCGAGGTCGAACGACAGCTCGACCCGGCTGTCGGCGGTGTTCACACCTTGTCCGCCGGGGCCCGACGACCTGGAGAAGCGTTCGTTCAGATCGGACGCGGGCACCACCAGGGTGCGCGTCACGATCAGATCCTCGGCCACGCTGACAAGGGTAGAACCCAGCCGCTCAGGCCCGGCGGATTCAGGGGACCAGCACCACGGAGCCGACGGTCTGGCGGCCCTGTAGATCACGATGGGCCTGTTCCGCTTCGCGCAGGTCGTAGCGGTTGCTGACGGTGACGGTGAGGGTGCCGTCGGAGATCGCGGTGAGGAGTTCGCCGGCCCGCCAGGAGAACTCGTCGGGAGTCCGGGTGTGGTGTACCAGGTTCGGGCGGGTCAGGAACACCGACCCGGCGGTGTTGAGCCGTTGGGGGTCGAACGGCGGAACCGGTCCGCTGGCCGCGCCGAACAGGGCCAGCGTGCCGCGCACGGCGAGGCTGGCCAGGCTCGCCTCGAACGTCGAGGCGCCCACCCCGTCATAGACCGCGGCGACGCCGTTGCCGTCGGTGAGCTCGCGGATCCGGTCACCGAACTCCCGCGGGTCGTCCGGGTAGTCCAGCACCTCGACCGCGCCGGCCTGCCGGGACAGCTCGGCCTTGTCGGGCGTCGACACCGTGGTGATCACCGAGGCGGCGAGACTGGTCGCCCACTGGGTGAGGATGAGTCCGACGCCGCCGGCGCCGGCATGCATCAGCACCGTGTCACCCTGTTGCACCGGGTACGTCGACTTGATCAGATAGTGCGCGGTCATGCCCTTGAGTAGCGCCGACGCCGCCACGTCGGGCGCCACGCCGTCGGGCACATAGGCAACAAAATCTGCAGGCGCCAAGCAATATTCGGCGTAAGCCCCGAGTCCCTGGGCGGTCACCACCCGGTCGCCGACGGTCAGCGCCGCCACGTCGTCACCGACGGCTTCGATGGTTCCGCACACCTCGGTGCCCACGATGAACGGCACTTCCCTCGGGTAGAGGCCCGAGCGGAAGTAGGTGTCGATGAAGTTGACACCGACCGCCTCGGCCTTGATCAGCACCTGGCCGGGGCCGGGTGAAGGCAGCGACCTCTCGACGTAGGACAAGACTTCCGGCCCACCGGTCCGGGCGACTTCAATGGCGTACATGCTCACCATCTTGCCTGCTCGGTAAAGTCGATCCGGTCATGAAGCCCGCCCGCCCCGACGTCTTCCACCCCAGGATCGTGCTCGCCGGCTGTCCGGCGCTGCCCGACGGCGACGGCGACGACGCCGGCCTGGTGCGGGCGCTTCGAGATCGCGGTCTGCATGCCCGCTGGTTGTCCTGGGACGACCCGGCCGCCGTCGAGGCCGATCTGGTGATCCTGCGCGCCACGTGGGACTACACCGAAAGACTCGACGAGTTCCTGGCCTGGACCAGGCGGGTGCCCCGAGTGCTGAACGGGCCCGCGGTGGTCGCGTGGAACACCGACAAGCGCTACCTGGCCGACCTCGCCGCTGCAGGGGTGCCGACGGTTCCCGGCGATTTCTTCGCGCCGGGGGAGCAGGTACGCATCCCGGACGGCGAAGTGGTCGTCAAACCGTCGGTGGGCGCGGGTTCGGTTGGTGCTCTGCGCTTCTCGGACCCGAACCAAGCCGTCGAACATGCCGCCGCACTACAGGCCGCCGGTCAGGGTGTCCTGGTGCAGCCCTACGACGCGCGGGTCGGCGACGGTGAGACCGCGCTGGTGTTTCTCCGCGGCATGCAGTCCCACGCATTCACCAAGGGGCCGATCCTGCCGCCGCCGGGGCACGCGCCGCTGTTGGATGCCTCGGGAACCTTCGCCGAGGAAAGGCTCGGGAGTGCCGACCCGGACTTCGAGCTCTGGGATGTCGGCCATGCGGCGCTGGCGGCTGCGGCCGCCCATTTGGGGATCGAGACCACCGACCTGCTCTACGCGCGCGTCGACGTCCTCGGCGGTGCGGATGCACCCACCGTGCTCGAACTGGAGCTGGTCGAGCCGTCTCTGGGTTGGCGCCAACTCGGCCAGACCGAGCAGCGGCTTCGCCAGCGGCAGTTCGCCCTCGGGGTCGAGTCAGCTCTCGACGAGTTCGGACTCGGTCCGTTCTCGCATCGACGTCCATAGCGCCGCGGTGGCCGCCGTGCAGGCGGCCGCTCCGGCCACGTGCACTGCCACCAACGCGGCGGGCACGCCGGTGAAGAACTGCACCGTGCCGAGGGTGCCCTGGGCCACCACCAGGACCACCAGCACGCTCAGCCTGGTCAGCACCGGCCGGGGAGCGCGCACGGCCAGCAGCGCGAAGCCCAGACCGACCAGCAGTGACAGGTACGCCACCAACAGCGACGAGTGCATGTGCACCAGCGTGGTGATCTCCACCTGCAGCCGAGGCACCGGCCTTTCGAGGCTCTTGTCCCCGGCGTGCGGACCCGCCCCGGTGACCATGGTGCCCGTCACCAGGACTGCAGCCAGCGCCAGTGCGGACAGGACGGTCAACTGCCGCAGCGGTTTCACCACCCGGGCCACCGGCACCGCGCTATCGGGCTGTCCCACTTTGACGTACAGCAGCGTCGCCACCCACACCATCGTCATCGACGCCAGCAGGTGGATGGCCACCGTCCACCACAACAGCCCGGTCAACACGGTGATCCCGCCGATCACCGCCTGCACCACCGTCGACACCGGCATCAGCCAGGCGTGGACCAGCACCTCGCGACGGCGCCGGGCCCGGGTGAGCACGATCACCGCCGCAGCGGCGGTGAGCACCACGAGGAAAGTCAGTAGCCGGTTGCCGAACTCGACGGCCTGGTGAAGGCCGGGCACCTCGGCGTGTGGCACCGGGGTGAAGCTGCCGGGGAAGCACTGCGGCCAGGTCGGGCAGCCGAGCCCGGAGGCGGTGACGCGGACGATCGCCCCGGTCACGGCGATGCCGCCCTGGGTGAGGATCACTGCCGCCGCGACGAAGCGCTGAACGCGCAGGCTCGGTTCGGGAAGCAGATCGACGAGCCCGACGAAAAGCTTGGGCAGAGTACGTCCGACGGGCACGCTCTGATGGTAGAGCCTTGGGAACTACATTCCGTAGTAGGGGCGTACCACCGGGGTCAGCACCTCGTCGACGAGTTGCACCACCAATTCGTCGGTGATGGGGTCTCCGGTGATCAACAGGCGGTGCCAGAGCACGCTCTGACCGAGCTCGCGAACCACCTCGACGGGACAGTCCGGCCGCACCTCGCCGCGCTCGACGGCCCGGGTCAGCAGCGCGGTCATCTGGTCCTTGCGCCAGCCCATGACGTCGGTGCGAAACGTCGATTCCAGGTCCGGATCAGCCGTCACCGCCATGACCACCGACCGCATCAGCGCGGCACGTTCGCCGGTGAACAACGCCGCCCATGCGCGCAGCACCGCGAGCATGTCGCCGCGGAAGCTCCCGGTGTCCGGACTCGGGATCGCCGACGCCGCGATGCCGAGCAGGGTGTCGCGAATCAACGCCCGGCGATCGGGCCAGCGCCGATACAGCACGGGCTTGCTGGTGCGGGCGGCCGCTGCCACGGCCTCCATCGTCACCCCTTCGGGGCCACGGTCGCTCAGCAGCTCCAAGACCGCCGAGCGAATCGCGTCTTCGAGTTGCGCACCCCGACGTCGAGTCACCAGCCACCTCCCAGGTAGAAACGCTTGCGTATCTTATGCTAGAGACGTACGCTCGACCATATAAGAAACTAAATCGTATCTTGGACGTTGACATGCCATTGCCCGTGCTGCGTCCGCTGCGGACGGTCGACACCGCGCGGATCGCATACTCTGAACTCCCACACCGCCGTCGACGAATCACCCTCGACCACCGTCCGCTACAGGCGGTGACACCGGCGATGCTGCTCGATTGGTTCACCCACCTCGGCGGCACGATGACCTACGCCGGGCAGACCGTCGATCGCTACCTCGCATGGCACCCGATCGACCACATCCGCTGGGAGTTGGCCCGCCCGGCGCCCTCCGGTGGCGCCGCGGAGGGCGCGCGGTTCCACATAGTCGAAGCGTTCGGCGCCAAGCCTGAATTCACTCCCGACGAGATCGCCCGAGTCGAGAAACTCGACGAGACCGGCATTCGGCTTGTGCTGCGTGTTGCGGGGATTCCGGTCTTCCAACTGGAGCACACCTGGTCGGCGGGGGATGACGGCGCACACTACGTCACCGTGATGGATCTCGGTGCCCGCTCACCGATGTTGGCTCCAGTGAACCGCCTGATCCGCAGTCGATTTCACGACGACAAGGCCCAGGCCTGGGTGAAACACAACATCGAGGAAGTCGGACAACTGGAACACCTGCTGCCGCAACTGGTCTCGTCAGGTGAAGCGGAACCAGCGCAACGCGCACAACGCGGCGACGGCACCCCATGCCGCGAGCACGGCGAGGCCGAACCAGTCCATTGACAGCAGCATCGCGCGCGACAGGGCCTCGGTGAGCGCACCCGAGGGCGTCAGCCGCGCCACCCACTGCACGGCGGTGGGCACCATGCCGCCCTCCAAGGTGAGCGCTCCGAGCCCGGCGAAGACGAACCAGAGCAGGTTGGCGACCGCAAGCACGATCTCCGCGCGCCAGGTGCCGCCAAGCAGAAGGCCCAGCGCGGCGAAGACGACGGTGCCCATCGCGATGATCGCGGCGCCCAACGCCAGTCCGGCGATCGGTGGCCGCCAGCCCAGCGCCACGCCGATGGCGCCGAACAGGATTGCCTGCAGGAACACCACGGCGACCACGGCCAGTGACTTGCCGCCGATGATCCCCCACACGGGCAGAGCCGTGGCGCCGAGCCTCTTGAGTGCGCCGTAGCGGCGGTCGAAGGCCACCGCGATCGCCTGCCCGGTGAACGCGGTCGAGATGACCGCCAGCGCCATGATCGCGGGGACGAAGGTGGCGGCCCGGTCGTCCCCGAACGAGCCCAGCGGCAGCAGGGTGAGGCCCAGCAGCAACGTGATCGGGATGAACATCGTCAACAGCAGTTGTTCGCCGTTGCGCAACAGCAGGCGCAGTTCCAGCCCGAACTGTGCGTTGAGCATCTGCGGCACCGCCGCCGGCCGGGGGTCGGGGGTGAACGTCCCCGGAGTGAACCGATTGGTCTCGATCGTCATTTCCGTAACTCCCGGCCGGTGAGTTCCAAGAACACGTCCTCGAGGCTGCGCTGCTCGACGCGCATGTGGGTGGCCAGCACATCCAGACGGGCACACCACGCGGTCACGGTGGCCAGCACCTGAGGATCGATGTGGCCGTCGACGAGGTACTCACCCGGCGAGGTCTCGACGGCACGGTAGCTCTCCGGCAGCGCCGAGACGAGCAGGCTCAGATCCAGCATCCGCGGCGCCCGGAACCGGAGCTGGTTCTCCGCACCGTTGCGCATGAGCTCGGCTGGGGTGCCGGTGGCGACAGCGACCCCGCGGTCGATGATCAGTATCCGGTCGGCCAGCTCCTCGGCCTCGGGCAGCTGGTGTGTGGTCAGCACCACCGTTACCCCGTCGCGGCGGAGTGCATCGATCAACTCCCACACCACGATTCGTGCGTGCGCGTCCATGCCCGCGGTCGGCTCGTCGAGGAACACCAGTTCGGGACGGCCTACCACGGCGCAGGCCAGCGACAGTCGCTGCTGCTGGCCGCCCGACAGCCGACGGTAGGTGGTGCGGGCGGACTCGGTCAGCCCGAGGGTGTCGAGAAGCCACTGCGGGTCCAGAGGATCGGCGGCGTAGGACGCCACCAGGTTCAACATCTCTGCGGCCCGGGCCGCCGGATAGGCGCCCCCGCCCTGCAGCATCACGCCGATACGCGCCCGCAGCTCGGCGTTGTCGGCGACGGGATCCAGACCGAGGATCTCGATCCGGCCTTCGTCGGGCTTGAGGAAGCCCTCGCACATTTCCACCGTGGTCGTCTTGCCGGCGCCGTTCGGGCCGAGCAGCGCAAGGATCTCGGCGGTCTGGACGTCGAGGTCGAGTTCGGAGACGGCGGTCGTCGTTCCGTACCGCTTGCTGACGCCGCTCAGCAGCACGGGGACAGCACCGGAGCGGGAGGTCACGAAGACTCAGCGTAGGCGTCGGACTTGGCAGTCGGTGGCTCCGGTGGTGGCGGCGGTTCCTGGGGCGGCTCGGGAATGGGCCGCCAGGGCAGTCGGCGGTAGGTCAGCGCGATCAGCACGAGCACGATCGCGGTGCTCGCGAGCGTCGCCATCACGATCTGGAACAGCGCGAAGCGATCGCCGTTCGCGGTGGGGCCGAAGATCCCGACGACCAGGGTGGCAGCGATCGCGGTGGCCCGGAAGCCGGGGCGGGTCGCCCAGGCGGCCAGCGGAATGATCGCCCAGAGCAGGTACCACGGCTGCACGACGGGGAAGAGCAGCACGGTGGCTCCCAGAGCGACGCCGAGACCGCCCACCGGGTGCAGCCGGCCGCGCAGCACGGCGAGCAGCAACCAGGTGACGATCACCGCGATCAGGCTCACACCGATCAGACGGGTCAGGGCCAGCACCGCGGTGGTGTGGTCTCCGAGGCCGAGAAGGATGCCCACCTGGCCGGTACCCAGCGCCAGCAGCGTCGGCGGTGACATCCAGCTCCGGACGACGTTGGCGGTGCCGAGGGTGAACAGCCACCCGAACCCGAGCCCGCTTGCCCAGCCGATCACCGCCATCACCGCCAGCGACAGCGCGGTCAGCGACCCGCCCGCGATGAAGAACGCCTTCACGGTACCGCCCCACCGATGCGCCAGCGCCATCGCGACGAAGCCCAGGGCCAGCAGGGACGGCAGCTTCACCTGCGACGACATCGTGATCAGCACGGAACCGGCGAGCAGCATGGCCATCGGGTACCAGCGCGCCCACTGCCGGGAGCTGCGCGGCCAGGTCCACGGCCGCGGGATCAGCGGCGCCGCCGCGTCGATGCCGCGCAGCGCGAACTCGGTGCCCGCCAGCATCAACCCCAGCATCAACGCCTCGTTGTGGATCCCGGCGACCAGATGCATGAACAGCAGCGGATTGGCCGGCCCCAGCCAGAGGGCGCTCACCTCGGCGACCCCGCAGCGGCGGGCAAGCCGTGGCGTCGCCCACACGATCAGCCCGACGCCGAGCAACACCACAAGCCGGTGGAAGAGCACGGCCTCGACGATGTTCTCACCGGTCAGAGCGGATATACCCCGTCCCATCCACAGGAACAGCGGCCCGTACGGCGCCGGTGTCTCCCGCCACAGGCTGGGCACCGACAGCGTGAAGAAGTGGTCCAGGCCCAACCCCGTGGCCGGACCCACGCGGTACGGGTCGTCACCCTGTAGCGAGATCTGGCTCTGGGCGAGGTAGGAGTAGACGTCCTTGCTGTACATCGGCGGCGCGACGAGCAACGGCAGCGCCCACAGCAGCAGCGTGCGGTCGAGGTCGCTGCGGGTCATCTTGCGCTTACCGAGCGCGAACCGGCCCAACATCAGCCAGGCCAGGGCCATCATCACCGCACCGGTGGTCGTCATCGTCAGCGAGACGGTCTGGATGCGGGAGGGCAGGTTGAGTAGCCGGACGCCGAACGTCGGGTCCTGGACCACGGGGCGGGCGCCCGCGCCGAGGGCGCCGATCGCCATCAGCACCGTGCCCGTCGCCCCGAACAGCCGGGTCCGGCGCAAGGCGATAAGCTCGGGGTCGATCAGGGGACTGCCCACGGTTCGCTCGTCACCGTGCCAGCCGGCGATCGAGGTGCTGAGGGAGCGTAGGCGGGCAGCCACGAAGGCAGCGTAGCGGTCGGAATTCCCGGGCAGCCCGGGGCAAGTCGGTGTGAGCATTGCAACAGCCCCTGATAAGGGTGCCCTTGCTAGACCCGATTCCGGAATTGCGTCACACTGGTGTTGTGAAAATCCGTTCGCAGGTGACACGCGCGGCTGCATCGCAGTCGGCGTCGTCGCACGCTGCCGACGGAGACTCTCACGGCGATACCAGGGGCGCCATCATCCGGCTCCTGCTGGAATCGGGTCCGACCACCGCGAGCAGCATCGGGGAGCACCTGGGCTTGTCCGCGGCGGGGGTGCGCAGGCACCTCGATGCCCTCATCGATGCGGGGGAAGCCCAGGCCCACGCCGCGGCGGCGTGGCAGCAGGAGGGGCGGGGCCGCCCGGCCAAGCGCTATCAGCTGACCGCCGCGGGCCGCGCCAAGCTCGAGCACACCTACGACGACCTCGCCTCCGCCGCCATGCGCCAGCTGCGTGAACTCGGCGGTGACGAGGCCATCCGGACCTTCGCCCGCAGGCGCATCGACGCCATCCTCGCCGATGTCACACCGGCGGGCGGCACGGCTTCCGGCGACGGCGTCGAGGACGCCGCAGACCGGATCGCCGACGCGCTGACCGTCGCCGGGTACGCCACCACCACCACCCGGGTGGGCGGCCCGGCTCAGGGTGTGCAGATCTGTCAGCACCATTGTCCGGTGTCGCACGTCGCCGAGGAGTTCCCCGAGTTGTGCGAGGCCGAACAGCAGGCGATGGCCGAGGTCCTGGGTACCCATGTGCAGCGGCTGGCGACCATTGTCAACGGCGACTGCGCGTGCACCACCCACGTCCCCCTCGGCCCGGTCAAGGCGTTACGGGGCCGTAAGCGTACAACCGAAGCACCTCCGGCACGCAGCCCGAGCCGGAGCCACAACTAGAGCAAAAGGAGTGTGTCGTAGTGACACTCACACCGGAGGCCAAGACCACACCGGCGACTCCACTGACCCAGGAGGAGGCCATTGCCTCCCTGGGCAAGTACGGCTACGGCTGGGCTGACTCCGACGTGGCCGGAGCTGCCGCGCAGCGAGGACTGTCCGAGGCCGTGGTGCGCGACATCTCGGCGAAGAAGAGCGAGCCCGAGTGGATGCTCGACATCCGCCTCAAGGCGCTGCGCACCTTCGGCAAGAAGCCCATGCCGAACTGGGGTTCCGACCTCGAGGGCATCGACTTCGACAACATCAAGTACTTCGTCCGTTCGAGCGAGAAGCAGGCCGCCACCTGGGATGACCTGCCCGCAGACATCAAGAACACCTACGACAAGCTCGGCATCCCCGAGGCGGAGAAGCAGCGCCTGGTGTCAGGCGTCGCCGCGCAGTACGAGTCCGAGGTCGTCTACCACTCGATCCGCGAGGACCTGGAGGCCCTGGGTGTGCTCTTCCTGGACACCGACACCGCGCTGAAGGAACACCCGGAGATCTTCAGGCAGTACTTCGGCACCGTGATCCCGGCCGGTGACAACAAGTTCTCCGCGCTGAACACCGCGGTGTGGTCGGGCGGTTCGTTCATCTACGTGCCGAAGGGTGTGCACGTCGACATTCCGCTGCAGGCCTACTTCCGGATCAACACCGAGAACATGGGCCAGTTCGAGCGGACGCTGATCATCGTCGACGAAGGCGCCTACGTGCACTACGTCGAGGGATGCACCGCACCGATCTACAAGAGCGACTCGCTGCACTCGGCAGTCGTCGAGATCATCGTCAAGCCCGGTGGCCGGTGCCGCTACACGACCATCCAGAACTGGTCGAACAACGTCTACAACCTGGTCACCAAGCGGGCCCGCGCCGAAGCCGGTGCCACCATGGAATGGGTCGACGGCAACATCGGCTCCAAGGTCACCATGAAGTACCCCGCGGTCTGGATGACCGGTGAATACGCCAAGGGTGAGGTGCTGTCGGTGGCGTTCGCCGGCCAAGGTCAGCACCAGGACACCGGTGCCAAGATGCTGCACCTGGCGCCCCACACCTCGAGCAACATCGTGTCCAAGTCGGTGGCGCGCGGCGGCGGCCGAGCGTCCTACCGCGGCCTGGTTCAGGTCAACAAGGGGGCACACGGTTCGAAGTCCAGCGTGAAATGTGATGCGCTGCTGGTCGATACGATCAGTCGTTCGGACACCTACCCGTACGTCGACATCCGCGAGGACGACGTGACGATGGGCCACGAGGCGACGGTGTCCAAGGTCAGCGCGGATCAGCTGTTCTACCTGATGAGTCGCGGCATGACCGAAGACGAAGCGATGGCGATGGTGGTGCGCGGGTTCGTCGAGCCGATCGCCAAAGAACTTCCGATGGAGTACGCGCTGGAGCTCAACCGGCTGATCGAGCTTCAGATGGAAGGCGCCGTCGGGTGACCCAGAATCTCACCGACACCGTCGAAGGCGGCAACAGGAAGGGCTCGACGCTCGCCGGCGCCAACAAGGGCGAGCTGTTCGCTTCGTTCGACGTCGATGCGTTCGAGGTTCCGGGCGGTCGCGACGAGCTGTGGCGGTTCACTCCGCTCAAGCGGCTACGGGGCCTGCATGACGGATCCGCGCCCGCCACCGGCGAGTCGCAGATCGAGATCAGCGAGCGTGCGGGTGTCACGGTGGAGTCCGCGCGCCGCGGCGACGAACGACTCGGCCAGGCCGGCACGCCAGCCGACCGTGTTGCCGCTCAAGCGTTCTCGTCGTTCGCCTCGGCGACCGTGGTGACCGTCGCGCGCGACACCGAGGTTGCCGAACCCATCGAGATCACCGTCACCGGCCCCGGCGAGGGTGAGGTGGCGTACGGGCATCTGCAGATCCGGGTCGAAGAGCTTGCCCGCGCCATCGTCGTCGTCGACCTGCGCGGCAGTGGAACCTACGCCGACAATGTCGAGATCATCGTCGGCGACTCCGCCGGCCTTGGTGTCATCTGGATCGCGGACTGGGCCGATGACATGGTCCACGTCAGCGCCCACCACGCGCGGTTGGGTAAGGACGCCGTGCTCGGCCACGTCAACGTGACGCTCGGTGGCGAGGTCGTCCGTACCTCGGCGACGGTGCGTTTCACCGCTCCCGGCGGCGACGCCCAGATGCTCGGCACGTATTTCGCCGACGACGGCCAGTTCTTCGAAGCGCGCCTGCTGGTGGACCATGCGCAGCCGAACTGCAAGTCCGACGTGCTGTACAAGGGTGCGTTGCAGGGTGATCCGGATTCGAACAAGCCCGACGCGCACACGGTGTGGATCGGCGACGTCCTGATCCGCGCCGAGGCCACCAACACCGACACCTTCGAGGTCAACCGGAACCTGGTGCTCACCGACGGGGCGCGGGCCGACTCGGTGCCCAATCTGGAGATCGAGACCGGCGAGATCATCGGCGCCGGACATGCGAGTGCCACCGGCCGTTTCGACGACGAGCAGTTGTTCTATCTGCGTGCCCGCGGTATCCCGGAGGCACAGGCCCGCCGCTTGGTGGTGCGCGGGTTCTTCAACGAGATCATCGCCAAGATCGCCGTGCCTGCGGTGCGGGAGCGACTCACCGAAGCAATCGAAAAAGAACTAGCAATCACTGAATCGAGAAGTTCGTAGCCATGACCACATTGGAAATCAAGGACCTCCATGTCTCCGTCGTCTCGGCCGACGACGGAGACATCCCGATCCTCAAGGGTGTCGACCTCACCGTGAAGTCAGGGGAGACCCATGCGGTCATGGGCCCCAACGGATCTGGCAAGTCGACACTCTCGTACGCCATCGCGGGCCATCCCAAGTACACGGTCACCTCCGGGTCGATCACCCTGGACGGCCAGGACGTGCTGGCGATGAGCATCGACGAACGGGCCCGCGCCGGACTGTTCCTGGCGATGCAGTATCCCATCGAGGTGCCCGGCGTCTCGATGTCGAACTTCCTGCGGACCGCGGCGACCGCGGTGCGCGGCGAGGCTCCCAAGTTGCGGCACTGGGTCAAAGAGGTCAAGGGCGCGATGGGCGAGCTCGATATCGACCCTTCCTTCAGCGAGCGCAGCGTCAACGAGGGTTTCTCCGGTGGCGAGAAGAAGCGCCACGAGATTCTGCAGCTCGGGCTGCTCAAGCCGAAGATCGCGATCCTCGACGAGACCGATTCCGGACTGGACGTCGACGCGCTGCGAGTGGTCAGCGAGGGCGTCAACCGTTATGCGCAGTCCGAGAACGGCGGCGTGCTGCTGATCACCCACTACACCCGGATCCTGCGCTACATCGAGCCCCAGTTCGTGCATGTGTTCATCGGCGGCCGGATCGTGCAATCCGGCGGGCCGGAACTGGCCGACGAGCTGGAGGAAAACGGCTACGAGCGCTTCACGCAGGCTGCATCGACCTCCTAGGAGGTATCAGAGATGACGACATCGTTCGACCGTCCGCTGGACGTGGAGAGGATCACCCGGATACGGGCGGACTTTCCGATCCTGCAACGGGTGATGCGCGGCGGATGCCAGCTGGCGTATCTGGACTCCGGGGCGACCTCGCAGCGTCCCGTCCAGGTCCTCGACACCGAACGCGAGTTCCTGCTCCATTCGAACGGTGCGGTGCACCGCGGTGCGCACCAGTTGATGGAGGAGGCCACCGACGCCTACGAGCAGGGTCGCGACGATGTGGCGGCGTTCGTGGGCGCCGACTCCGGTGAGTTGGTGTTCACCAAGAACGCCACCGAGGCCATCAACCTCGTCTCCTACGCCATCGGCGACGACCGTTTCGCATCCGCGGTCGGCCCGGGTGACGTGGTCGTCACGACCGAGCTGGAGCATCACGCCAACCTGATCCCGTGGCAGGAGCTCTGCCGGCGCACGGGTGCCGAGCTGCGCTGGTACAGCGTGATTCCCGACGGACCGGATGCCGGCCGCATCGACCTGGACTCCCTCGTACTCGACGAGCGGGTGAAACTCGTGGCTTTCAGCCATCATTCGAACGTCACCGGCGCGGTGTTGCCGGTGGCCGAGCTGGCGAGGCGGGCGAAGGCGGTCGGTGCGCTGACTCTGCTCGACGCCTGCCAGTCGGTGCCGCATCAGCCGGTGGATCTGCACGCCCTCGATGTGGACTTCGCCGCATTCTCCGGCCACAAGATGCTGGGCCCCACCGGCATCGGCGTGCTCTACGGCCGCGGTGAACTGCTCAACGCGCTGCCCCCGTTTCTGACCGGCGGCTCGATGATCGAGACGGTGACCATGGAGGCCACCACTTACGCGCCGGCTCCTCAGCGGTTCGAGGCAGGCACACCGATGACCTCCCAGGTGGTGGGGCTCGGTGCGGCCGCGCGGTACCTGCAGGACATCGGGATGGCCGCGGTCGAGAAGCATGAGGCCGAGTTGGTCGCCGCCGCGTTGGCCGGGCTGTCCGATATCGCCGGCGTGCGGACCATCGGTCCCACCTCCATGGAGGATCGGGGTTCGCCGGTGTCGTTCGTGGTCGACGGCGTGCATGCGCATGACGTGGGCCAGGTTCTCGACGACGACGGCGTGGCGGTGCGCGTCGGCCACCACTGCGCATGGCCGCTGCATCGCCGGTTCGGCATCGCCGCGACGGCGCGGGCGTCTTTTGCGGTGTACAACACCCTCGGCGAGGTGGACCGGCTGGTGTCGGGTGTGCGTCGGGCTGTCGAGTTCTTCGGGAACTGACGATGCGACTGGAACAGATCTACCAGGAAGTGATACTGGACCACTACAAGCACCCACACCACCGCGGTCTGCGGGATCCTTACGGCGCCGAGGTGCATCACGTCAATCCCACCTGCGGCGACGAGGTCACCCTCCGGGTGGCGTTGTCGGAGGACGGAGACACGGTCCTCGACATTTCCTACGACGGTCAGGGCTGTTCGATCAGCCAGGCATCGACCTCGGTGCTGACCGATCAGGTGATCGGACAGAGCGTCGGGGACGCGCTCAAGACAGTGGCTGCGTTCTCGGAGATGGTGTCATCGCGCGGCCGGATCGAGGGTGACGAGGACGTGCTGGGCGACGGCGTGGCGTTCGCCGGTGTCGCGAAGTACCCGGCGCGGGTCAAGTGTGCGTTACTGGGATGGACAGCGTTCAAGGCCGCGCTGGCGGAGGCCAGCGAATCAGACGGGGCGCTGGCGCCGGCGCGCATGTCAGACAGTCGTGAGGAGAATTGATGAGTGATACGGCAGTACCAAATGACGAACTGCTCGCCGATATCGAGGAGGCCATGCGCGACGTCGTCGACCCCGAACTCGGGATCAACGTCGTCGACCTCGGCCTCGTGTACGGGGTGGGCGTCGAGGACGGCGACGCCGGGCGGGTTGCGCTGATCGACATGACCCTCACCTCGGCTGCGTGTCCTCTGACTGACGTCATCGAGGATCAGTCGCGCAGTGCACTGGTCGGCGCCGGCCTGGTGAACGAGATCAAGATCAACTGGGTGTGGAATCCGCCGTGGGGTCCGGACAAGATCACCGACGACGGACGCGAACAGCTTCGGGCGCTGGGCTTCACCGTCTGACCACACTTGCGGCCGCGGTGATCATTCCGTCGGCCTGATCGCCGGCACAACCACGGGCGGCGCGCTTCGGCGCGCCGCTTTTTGCTCCTACTGCTTCCGGCAATTGGCGGCGGCCGAAGCATCTCGCCACCGTTGCGCGAAAGCTGTTCGCCTGCGGTGCCCTTGTTCCTCGCTGCCCTTTGTATGCGGGCTGCCAGCTAACTCATGGCGCTACGCTGACATGTGCAATTGGCGTCGAGTAGTCACCTGTGTGGGTGTCCGAATACCGAACCGGAATTTCTCTTTTTTAGGAAAGCAAGCACATTTGATGTTGATTCGATAGCGTTTGCTGCACACGCCTCGCTACCAGCGGAGGGGAGACGGCGATCCCCCGAAAACTCTGATAGTGGACGATAGACCGGCGGTCACGCTCATTGGCCGACCGAGAATTGTATTCGCTCTTCTGTGGCGCTGAGGCGATGGCGTATTCATGCTCGCTTCTCCTTTTGATTACCTGCCGAAGAAATGGATGTGGTGATGGGTAATAGGCGGTGCAATCGATCACGAGCGGCGGTCGGCAAATCCTGGTTGGCCGGAGGCCTGATGGCGGCCGGTCTGGGGGCGGCCGTGGTCGCCGGTGCCGCGACCGCGGCAGCCGGTCCCGCGGATCCGGGTGCGACAGGGTCATCCAGCTCGTCGGACAGTGATCCAGCGGGTTCCGGCGCCACACGCGTGACCGATGCATCGACGACAAGCGATGGGGCAACGGCTGATTCGAGTCGGAACCGGGCGGACAAGCGTTGCGGTACTGGGGTCTGCAGACCGGACGGTGGGGACAGCCCGCCGGGGAGAATCAGTACTACACCGACGGTGACAACGTCTACATCGACGCCGACGGCAACCTCGTCATCGAAGCCCGCAGGGAGGCCGCCCCGGATGGGCTCGGCGCCCCGCACAACTACACCTCCGCGCGCGTGGTGACCTTCGGCAAGCAGTCCATCGGCGTGGGGACCCGCGTCGTCGCCCGCATCCAGATGCCCGTCACCCAGGGCACGCTGCCGGCGTTCTGGTCGGTCGGCCTCGAACCGGGCCACGAATACGACTGGCCCCGCCAGGGGGAGATCGACATCGTCGAGATCCCCGGGTTGGGCACCCCGGCAGCCCGCAGGGGATGGACCGGGAACATCCACGGACCGTCGGATGCGGACAACACCGTCGACGTCAAGCTGCACCACGTCGGCGCGGACCTCGGGGTGGCCTGTCGCAGGATTTCCACGAGTACGGCATGGACTGG
>NZ_JBAUJB010000435.1:0-5326 GCF_049683355.1 Mycobacterium sp. | reverse complement strand
GGGCGCGCAGAGCGCGGTGGCGCTGCGGGCCGCGGCGGATGCGGTGCGCCTCGGGGACCCGCGGGGGCTGGACACGCTGACCCGGCTGCGCGGGGTGGTCGACTGCGCATTCGGCAGGGCCGCGCTGGCGGCGGGCAGCAACTGATGCGCCACCACCCTGTTCCGCGGACCTAGAATCGTCAGCAGGTCGAGGAGGTGGGAATGGTCGAACCGCTCACGGTGAACACCGACGGCGTGCGCTCGCTGGCAGAGGTCCACACCGCTGTCGCCACCGGTCTGGGTGCGCTCGCGGCCGGCACGCCCGGCCCGGCAGGAGTCGCCGCCTCCCACGGACCCATCGCCTACGGCGTCGGTACCGCGTTGTCCGCGGCACTCGGGTCCCGGGCCGGCGCCATGAACGTCACCCGGACCAGCGGTACGCAGATCTCGCAGCTCCTGCACCAGGCCGCCGTGGCCTACGAGCGCGGCGACGAGCGTGGCGCGCAGGCGATCAGAGCGGCGGCCGAAGCTCTGGCCGAACCGGGCGCAGCCCGCCCCGAAACCGACTAGAGCTCCGTCAGCCTGCGGTCCTCCAGGCGCAGCACCCGATCGACGCCCACCGCGTCGAGGAACGAATCGTCATGGCTGACAACGAGGAACGCACCCCGATAAGCCGCGAGCGCGCTCTCCAGTTGGGCGACGCTGGCGAGATCGAGGTTGTTGGTCGGCTCGTCGAGTAGCAGGACATCGGCCGGCGCAACAGTTCCCGGGCCACCCCGAGAGTGACCACCTCGCCACCGGAGAGCGTACGCAGGGACCGGTCGAGGGCGACGCCGCCCAGGCCGAGACGGTCGAGCTGGGCGTGGGTGCGCTCCTCGATGTCCCAGTCCTCGCCGATCGCGGCGAACACCGCCTCACTGGAATCGCCTGCGGCCAGCGCATCGAGCGCCTGGATCGTCGGGGCCACCCCGAGCAGCTGGGCGACGCTGCGGTCGTCGAGCAACGGCAGCGTCTGATCTGAGACAGATAGCCGACCGTGCCGTCCACGGTCACCGCTCCCGCTGTGGGGTGCAGGTCGCCGGCGATCAGGCGCAGCAGCGTACTCTTGCCGGCGCCGTTGGGGGCGACCAGGCCGGTGCGGCCGGCGCCGACGGTGAACGACAGGTCGGCGAACAGCGGTGTGCCGTCGGGCCATGCGAACGACACACCGGAAAAGGTCACTGAGGAAGACATGCGGGAACTCCCGTGAAGCGGGCAGCAAGAGGCCCGTAGATCAGGAAAGGGGACGTGCGGGTTCTCCGGAACTATCCGGAGATTCCGGAGATTTGGTCTGCTCCCAGCATGTTTCCCAGGGTATCCGCGCCGTCAAGCGGTTAGATACCGCCGGAGTATCTCGGTCACCGCGGTGATCTGTTCGGTGTCGATGCGTTCGTCGGAGCGGTGCGCCAGGTTGGGGTCGCCGGGGCCGTAGTTGACGGCGGGGATGCCCAGCGCCGCGAACCTCGACACGTCGGTCCAGCCGTACTTGGCCCGTACCTGGCCCCCGGCGGCGTCGACGAGCCTGGCCGCTGCGGGCCGGCCGAGACCCGGCAGTGCCCCGGCTGCCGAATCGGTGAGGTCGATCCCGACGTCGAGGCCGTCGAAGACCGCACACACGTGGGCGTAGGCCTGATCGACGCTGCGATCCGGAGCGAACCGGAAGTTGACGGTCACCGTGGCTGCGTCGGGGATGACGTTTCCGGCGATGCCCCCGTCGATGCGCACTGCGGACAGGCCCTCGCGGTAGAGACAGCCGTCGATGTCCACACTGCGCGCCTGATACTGCGTCAGCCGGGCCAGCACCTCACCCAGCTTGTGGATCGCGTTGTCGCCCAGCCACGACCGGGCCGAGTGCGCCCTCGTTCCGGTAGCGCTGATCACCACGCGCAGGGTGCCCTGGCAACCGGCCTCGATGTATCCGCCCGAAGGCTCCCCGAGGATCGCGACGTCGGCGTCGAGCCATTCGGGCAGCTCCCGCTCGATGCGGCCGAGACCGTTGGCCGAGGCCTCGATCTCCTCGCAGTCGTACATCACCAGGGTGAGGTCGTGGGCGGGGTCGGCGACGGTGGCGGCGAGATGCAGGAACACCGCGTCGCCCGATTTCATGTCCGAGGTGCCGCAGCCGTGCAGTACCCCGTCGACCAGCTGGCTGGGCACGTTGTCGGCCGCGGGCACGGTGTCGGTGTGCCCGGCGAGCAGTACCCGTGTCGGCTTTCCGAAGTGGGTGCGGGCGAGCACGGCGTCACCGTGGCGGATCACCTCGAAACCGGTGGTCTGCTCGCGCAGCGCCGCCTCGATCTCGTCGGCGATGCGCTTCTCGTGCCGCGATTCGCTGGGGATGTCGACCAACGCCGCGGTCAGCGCGATCGGGTCACCGTGTAGGTCAAGCGATGAGCCGCTCGGGCGGAGAGCCGACGATGAAGCCACACCGTTGACGCTAGTCTGAGCCCCGTGACTTCTGCATCAGGCGTCGGCGTGGCGACGATCGCCGCCGACGGGACGGTTCTCGATACCTGGTTCCCGGCACCCGAGCTGACCGGCGACGGACCGTCGGGGACGGCTCGGCTGTCGGTGGCCGAGGTGCCCGACGAGTTGGCGGCGCTGGCGGGCCGCGACGAGGAACGCGACGTCGAGACCGTGGTCGTGAGGACCGTCATCGCGTCGCTCGACGACAAGCCCGCCGACGGGTACGACGCCTACCTGCGGTTGCACCTGCTCTCCCACCGGCTGGTCCAGCCGCGCAGCGCCAACATGGACGGGATTTTCGGGGTGCTGGCCAACGTCGCGTGGACCAACTTCGGGCCGTGCGCGGTGGAGGGCTTCGAGACCGTCCGTGTTCGGTTGCGCCGCCGCGGCGCGGTCACCGTCTACGGGATCGACAAGTTCCCGCGCATGGTCGACTACGTCACCCCGACGGGGGTGCGTATCGCCGACGCCGATCGGGTTCGGCTGGGCGCCCACCTCGCGGCGGGCACGACGGTGATGCACGAGGGCTTCGTGAACTACAACGCGGGCACGCTGGGCTCCTCGATGGTCGAGGGCCGGATCTCGGCCGGTGTGGTGGTCGACGACGGCTCCGACGTCGGCGGCGGCGCCTCGATCATGGGGACGCTGTCGGGCGGCGGCAAGGAGGTCATCTCCGTCGGCAAGCGCTGCCTGCTGGGCGCCAACGCTGGCCTGGGGATCTCCCTGGGCGACGACTGCGTGATCGAGGCCGGCCTCTACGTCACCGCGGGCACCAAGGTGCAGACGGGCGATGGTCAGACCGTCAAGGCGCGGGAGCTGTCCGGGGCGAACAACCTGCTGTTCCGTCGCAACTCGGTGACCGGGGCGGTCGAGGTCGTCAAGCGTGACGGCACCGGCATCACGCTCAACGAGGCCCTGCACGCCAACTAGCCACGCGAGCGCTACCCCGCCGCGTTGGGCAGCAGCGGCGGACAGTTGCCGTTCGCATCGGCCGCGAGCTCGAAATGCCAGATTTCGTTCGCGTAGATCTGGCACAGCCCGAACTGTCTGCCGTTGGCGATCAGCCACCTGTCGGCTTCCACCGGGCCGATGTCGATCGCCTGCCCCGTCACATGTCTGGACACTTCCGGCGTCGCGACCAGCGCAGCAGCGGCATCGACGCTGCCGTAGGTTTGCACCGCGTTGTCGAACAACCGCTGCTGGAAACCTCTCGAGCGCCAGCCCGAAGTGACCCATAGCTGTACACCCTGAGCCTCGGCGGCACGGGCTGCATCCTGCACAGCCTGCAACAGCGCCGGATCGAGTTGCGAGAGAATGGGATTGGCGGTGTCGAATGGCGAAATCATGGCCCCGTCGGGCAACCAGCCGCCGGTGGTGTCGACGGCACCGGGACCGATGCTCAGGGCGTCGGCGGGCGGCACCTCCGGCTCCGGCGCCGGGGGCACTTCGATGCTGGTCTGCATCAGCGCCACCTGCGGTGCCTGGCCGCAGGCCGCCAGCACACCGACAGCGAGCGCTCCACCGATCGCCACGAGCGTGCGGCATCTGCCGGCAGAGGGCGGCGTGTTGCGTGCAGACACGCGCGCTCGCGGGACTCTGGACCTCAGACCCATTGCACCAGTTCCTTCTTCAGCACCTTGCCCATCGCGTTGCGGGGCAGGCTGTCCACCAGCCGGACCACCCGCGGCCGCTTGTGCGCCGAGAGCTGCTGTGCCACGAACTCGATCAGCTCGTCCGGCGAGGCGTCACCGACCACGAACGCGACGATGCGCTGGCCCAGATCGTCGTCGGGCGCACCCACGACCGCGACCTCCTGCACACCGGCGTGTCCAAGCAGCACGGTCTCGATCTCGCCGGCCCCTACCCGGAAGCCGCCCGTCTTGATCAGGTCCACCGATTCGCGACCCACGATCCGGTGCATGCCGTCGCCGTCGATGACGGCGACATCGCCGGTGTGGTACCAGCCGTCGGCCGCGAGCACCTCGGCGGTGGCGTCGGGACGGTTCAGATAGCCGTCGAACATCGTCGGGCTCTGAACCTGCAGCCGGCCAATGGTTTCCCCGTCATGGGCCACCTCCTCGCCACCCTCGGCGGTCAGCCGGGTCCGCACCCCGGTCAGTGGCAGCCCTACCCAACCCGGCCTGCGCTCGCCCGCGGCCAGCGTGCTCAACGTGATCAGCGTTTCGGTGCTGCCGTAGCGCTCCACGGGCTGGTGCCCGCTCAACGCGGCGAGTCCGTCAAACACCGGCACGGGCAGCGGCGCGCTGCCGGAGACGAGCAGCCGCGCGGATGCCAGTGCGCGCGCCGCGTCGCCGTCTTCGACGATCCGCGACCACACCGTCGGGACCCCGAAGAACAACGATCCGCCCACCTCCGACGCGGCCTGCGCGTAGGCCGACGGGCTGGGTTTGCCGGTGTGCACGAACCGGTTTCCGATGCGCAGCGACCCGAGCAGGCCCAGCACCAGACCGTGTACGTGATAAAGCGGTAGCCCGTGCACCAGGGTGTCATCGGCGGTCCACTGCCAGGCCTCGGCGAGCATGTCGATGTCGGCCGCGATCGCCCGACGGCTCACCACCACACCTTTGGGCGCTCCGGTGGTGCCGGAGGTATAGATGATCAGCGCGGCGGCCTCGGGCGGTGGCTCGGCGTAGCGGTGCCACGAGCGGGCATGCAGCCGCACCGGGATGTGCGGCAGGCCGTCGGCGTCCCCCGGCCTTTCCCCCAGCCACGCCTGCGCCCCGGAGTCGGTGAGGATGTGGCGCCGCTCGGCTGCGCCGACGTCGGCGGGCACCGGCACCACCGGCAGGCCGGCGATCAGGCAGCCCGCGATGGCCAGCAC
>NZ_JBAUJB010000434.1:0-13375 GCF_049683355.1 Mycobacterium sp. | reverse complement strand
GCCCTCGGACTCCAAGCGCGCGGGGAGTCCGAGGAACACGACGGCGGTGTCGGCCGAGTCGGCTGCGGTGAGCGCCTCGTGCCGCAGCCGGGCGGACTCCTCGGTCGAGACGTCGGAAGCCGAGCTGAAACCCGCCGCGTGGACGACTTCTCCGGTTGCCAGCGAACGGATTTCGTCGAGTGCATTGTCCAGTCGGGTGGGCTTGATCATCGACGATCCACCGCCCTGATAGCGCGGTTGGGTGGCGAATTCCCCGATCACTGCGATCTTTCCGCGTTTGGTCAGCGGAAGGATTCCGCCATCGTTTTTGAGTAGCACGATGGATCGGCCCGCCGCTTCCCGCGCCAGCGCGTGGTGAGCCCCGGCCGCGGGTGGGGTGGTGACGGCGGCACCCGTCTGTGCTCTGTCGACCAACCGGAGTATCCGAGCGGTCGCGTCATCCAGACACTGTCGGTCCAGTGAGCCGTCCCTGACCGCGGCGACAACGCGGTCGTCGCTCAGCGAGCCCGGCATCTCGAGGTCCAGACCGGCCGAAAGGGCGGCAATCCGGTCGCTGACCGCGCCCCAGTCGGAGACGACGACGCCGGAAAAACCCCACTCGCGGCGGAGCACCTGCGTCAGCAGCCACACATCCTGTGATGCGTACACACCGTTGATGCGGTTGTAGGAGCACATCACCGTCCACGGTTGCGCATCCTCGACGACACGCTGGAAGCCGCGAAGGTAGATCTCGCGTAGCGGCCGCGGGTCGATGTCGGCACTGACCCGCATCCGGTCGCTCTCCTGGTTGTTGGCCGCAAAGTGCTTGACCGAGGCGCCGACGCCTCTCGACTGGATCCCCGTTACCAGGGCTGCGCCGAGTACACCGCTGACCACCGGATCCTCGGACAGATACTCGAAGTTGCGTCCGCACAGCAACGAACGCTTGATGTTGATACCCGGTCCGAGCACGACGGCGACGTGCTCGAGCGCGGCCTCGGCGCCGAGGGCCGCACCGATCCGCTCGACGAGGGCGACGTCCCAGCTCGAACCGAGGGCGACCGCCGGTGGGAAGCACGTCGCGGGCACGCTGTCACCGATGCCGAGGTGGTCTGAGCCGTCGCGCTGTTTACGCAGACCGTGCGGGCCGTCGGTCAACATGATCGACGGGACGCCCAGACGCTCGATGGGCTTCGTGTACCAGAAGTGCACACCGCTGGTGAGCGATGCCTTCTCCTCGAGGGATAATTCGGCGATGTCGGCATCGATGGTCACGGTGTCCATGGTGCCCGACAGATGCCACAGGACCAGTCAACTGACTGGCCCGTCAACCGGGCCGTCGTCGTAAAGCGCTTGGGCACAACATCTTCGATCTGTTCAAAGCGGCACCGCGACGTGAGCCGGTGTTTACTCTGGAGCTCGATGTTCAGCTTGCGAGGCCACCGCGTCCACCGGCGTGCAGTGTGCCTGGCAGCTGCCTACGCATTGCTGGTCAGCGCGACGTCGGCGTGTGCGGACAACGACGGGGACAGCAGAGACGGCCCTGTGGGGGTGGCGTTGATCATCAAGACGGAGACCAACCCGTTCTTCGTCGCCATCCAGCGTGGTGCGCAGGAGCGTGCCACCGACCTCGGATTCGACCTGACCGTCGCCGCAGGCCGAGAAGACGCCTCCGTCGAACGCGGTGACAAGGCGATCCTGATCACGCCGAGCGGGCGGGGCGTCGACGGTGCGCTCCAACGGGCCCGGGACGCCGGCGTCTTCGTCGTCGCGCTGGACACCAAGCCCGTCGACCCCGACGCAGCCGACATCACGTTCGCGACCGACAACTTCGAGGCCGGCCGCCTGATCGGAGCATGGGCGGCAGCGAAGATGGCCGGCCGACCGGCCGGCAATCCCGACATCAACCTCGTCTACACGATCAACGAACCCGCGGCCAGCGGCGCCATCGAGGTGCTCCAGAGGGCAGGGAACTCCGCCACGGTGGTCTCGGTCGACGGCGGGTGTGACCCCGGGATGAGCCTGGTGGCGGCGGGCGCCATCGGTGCGACGGCCCAGCATTATCCGCTCGAGATGGCGATCGAGGGCGTCGACGCCATCGCCGCCTACCTCGATGACGGGACGCGGCCCCTCCCGAACCACGGCATCGACATGGTGGCCACCGGCGTGGCGCTCGTCACCGACGACCCGCAACCACGTGTCCCCAGCATCGACGTCACCGCGGGCCTGGAGCGATGCTGGGGCGCACCGGCCTGACCACGTTCTCGCCACCGATGCGGAACAATGGGCGGTATGACGGGCGCCGAGGACGAGATGGGGCTCCGGGAGCGCAAAAAGCGTCGCACCCGGGAGACAGTGCGTCTCGCGGCGTACGAGCTCTTCGAGAAGAACGGTTACCCGGACACCACCATCGAGCAGATCGCCGAACTCGCCGACGTCTCACCACGGACGTTCTTCCGATACTTTCCCAACAAGGCGGCGCTGCTGGTCCCGGACCAGTTGATGGAACCGATCATCGAGCTGTTCCTGGCCGCACCCCCGGAGCTGCGCCCGATCCCCGCCTACCGCCATGCCCTGGAACAGGTGTTCGCCGGCATGGCAGGCCCCGAGTGGGGTGAGGAGATGGCCCGCCAGCAGCTGCTGTACACGCTGCCGGAAGCCGCCGGCGCCCTCTACAACCAATACGTCCAGGTCATCGACCTCATCACCGACGCGCTGGCCACCCGGCTGGACCGGCCAGCCGATGACCCCACGTTGCGCATCACCGCGGGTGCGATGACCGGCGTGATGATGGCGGCGCTGCACGGCACCCCGATGTCACCCGACGCGATCTTTGCGGGTCTGGACTTTCTGGACGCCGGTCTGCCGCTGTAGCGGTCGGTCTGTCAGCCGCAAGTATCGGCCGGGACGGTCGTCGAGATGAAGTCGTCGATCAGGTCGATGACCTCTGTCGGGGCCTCGAACTGGGCCAATGCCCCACGTCGGGGAGTACTTCGAGCCGGCAGTCCGGCCGCGCCTCCAGGGCCGAGTAGGCGTGGGCGACCGGGATGATGGCATCCTGCTCGCCCCAGATCGCCAGCGTGGGCAGGTCTTCGCGCAGCGTCAACCGATTCAGCGCGCTGACGGATTGGCCGCGGTAGTCGACCACCGACCGCAGGGTGCGCAGGAAAGCGTCACGGGTTCCGCGGTCGGAAAACGACGAATATGCGCTCCAGATCTCTGCGCCGCGGGGCGAGCGCAGACCTGCCGAGCTCAACCAGGACCGTACGGCGTTCCCGGCGCGGATCACCTGGGGCGGCGCGATCACCGGCATCACCAGTTCCGCGCCCGGGGCCGCGAGCAGTCGCAGTATCGACCCGACATCGGGACCGAGGCCGCCGCTGCTGATCAACACCAGCCGGCGGCAGTAGTCCGGATGTTGGTACAGGAACTGCATGGCCACCCCGCCACCGAGTGAGTGACCGACAACGGTCGCGGACTCGATGCCGAGTTCGTCGAGCAGGTCCCGCAGCCCGACGGCGAAAGCACCCAAGGAGTAGTCGGTGCGGGGCTTTTCCGACTGTCCGTGACCCGTCAGGTCGGGAGCCACCACGCGGTACTTTTTTGCCAGCTGGGGGATCACCGCCCGCCACGTGTCCGCGCTGCCTGCCATGCCGTGGATCAGCAGCAGGACTTCATCGCCCTCACCGACGTCCACAACAGCTTGCCGCACCCCGTGAATGTCGACGAACTTCGTTTCGGTCACGACACCTCCCCGCCGCCTCGACACCCGATCTTACTGGTCGGTAAGTTCTTCTGGCAACATCGCGCACCGACGCAGTCAGAGCAGGCGTTTGGGGGTGATGGGTAGCTCGGTGATCCGCCGGCCGGTCGCGTTGAACACGGCATTGGTAGGCCCTTCACCCCGATCGGGCTGGCGATGGCGTCCTGCGCGGACAGGAAGGTGGCATCCAGAGCAGGGACGTCTGCATTGACGGGAACGAGGTAGTCGGAGATGTTCGCGTTGACGACCCGCCCGTCGCGAGGGTCGATGTGCGAACTCTCGAGCAACGCCATCCCGATTCCCCACACCATGCCGCCGAGTGCCTGGCTGTGGGCGAGTTTCGGGTTGATGATCCGTCCGGCGTCGTAGTAGGCATCCATCCGCCGGATCCGCACGGTGCCGAGCAGTTCGTCGACAGCCACCTCGGCGAACACCGCGCCGTAGGACCAGATCGAGTAGTCGTCGATCAGCTCGTCCGGGGTCCAGGTGTGTTCGGACTCCAGGTGGGTCCAACCGCGGCGGTTCAACAGCTCTTGATATGTCTCACCGATACTCGGCTGGTCGGTGCGCGACATCCGGCCGTTCACCACCCCGATGTTCTCGGCGCCGGCTCCGTGCAGGGGCGAGGCGGGGTCGACCACGGCAGTGCGGACGAATCTGTCCCGCAGCAGGGTTCCGGCGTGCGCCACGCCGGAACCGACACTGGCCATCGTCTGCTGGGCGCCGTGCATGGGCGCCTCGGGGAAAAGGCTGTCTCCCAAGTCGAATCGAACACGATGCGTCGGCAAGCCCAGCGCATCGGCGGCAACCTGCGTCATGGACGTGTAGGCCCCTACCCCGATATCGCTGGTCGCCGTGACAACATCAGCGGTGCCGTCGGCGTTGATCCTGGCCGAGACGCTGCAGGGGCTGCTGATCGAGTGGTAGACGGCGCTGGCCACGCCGAGGCCGATCAGCTGATCGCCGTCACGGGTGGCACGCGGCGCCGGGTTGCGCCGTGACCATCCGAAGGCGTCGGCACCCCGGCGCAGACACTCGGCGTGCCGTCGTGTCGAGAACGGCTGGTTGGTCGACGGGTCCCGATCCGGTTCGTTGCGATCCCGCAGTTCGATCGGATCCATCCCCAATTGCTCTGCCAGATCGTCGATTCCGCACTCCAGAGCGAACCCGGCGGTCACTTTGCCGACGCCGCGCACCCACGTCGGCGGGCTGAGGTCGAGCGGAACCACGCGGTAGGTCGAGCGCATGTTGGGGCTGCGGTACATGAATCGCGGCGGCGGGGTGATGTCGTCCTCGTAGGAGATGTCCCGGCTGGTCTCCACCCTGCCGTCGTGCACGATCGTGCTGATCAGCCCGTCGGTGTCGGCACCGAGGGCCAGTCGTTGCCGACTCACGGGACGATAGCCGAGTTGCTCTGCCATTTGCCGACGGGTCAGCACGAGTTTGACCGGCCGCCGCAACCGCCGCGCCGCCAACGCCGTCAGCCGCTGATGTGGCCAGACCAGACCTCCCTGGCCGAACGCCCCGCCGACAAACGGGCTGATGACGCGCACGTCCTGCTGCGATATCCCGAACGCCTCGGCGTACGCCTGTGCCGCCGCGGTGATGCCCTACGTCTTGTCCCACACCGTCAGGCGATCCCCGTCCCATCGGGCGACGCTGGCGGCCAACTCCATCGGGTGATGCAGATGTCGCGCAATCAGGTAGTCGCGGTCAGAGGTTACCGGAGCTGCCGTCAACGCCGCGCCCGCGTCACCACGTGAGTAGTCAGCGACCGTGGTGCCCGGCATGGAGACTGCTTGCGGTGCATCAACATCGGTCAGCGGAGCGGACCGCGAACTGTAGCTGACGGTCACCAGGGTGGCCCCGTGCACGGCGGACTCGGCGCTTGTCGCCACCACCACAGCCACCGGCTGTTTGAAATAGGAGATCCGCGGCGGCGAGTGAGGAAGGGCGACTCCGGCGAAGTCGGTGATCACGTCGACGACCCCGGGTCGTTCGCTGGCGGCAGAGACGTCGATGTCCTCGACCGTCCCCAGCGCCACGGTGCTGCCGACAAGGGTCGCGTACAGCAGGTCGGGCATCGTGTTGTCGGCGGTGTAGGTGGCAGCGCCGGTGACCTTCAGGCGTGCGTCGACCCGGAACAGCGGCTGCCCTGACGCGGCCCCCGAGGGCGCCGTCACGGCAGCCCCGCAACGGTGTTCAGCTGGCGTTGCACGGTACGTTTGATCAACTCCACCTTGAACACGTTCTGCGACAACGGTTGTGCGCCTTCAGCCGCCGGCGCAGCGGCGTCGGCAAACAGTTGCGGGCTCGGCCTCCGGCCGGTCAGTGCGTTCGACCGCGGGCATTCGCCAGGGAACGGTGCCGACCCCGCCGGCCGCGATCCGGGCGGTGCGGATCCGGCCGCCGGAGATGTCGAGCGCCACCGCCGCTGAGGTCAGTGCGAATTCGTACGATTCGCGGTCGCGCACCTTCAGATAACCCGATCGCCGCGCCTCGGCAGTCACCGGCACCTCGACCGCGGTGATCAGCGCCCCCGGGGCCAACTGGTGCTCACGATCCGGGGTGTCGCCGGGTTGCCGAAAGAATTCCCCGATTCGGATCTGCCGTGCCCCCTCGGGGTCGAGCGTGTAGACCAGGGCGTCCAGGGCGTCCAGGGCGTCCAGGGCGTCCAGGGCGTCCAGGGCGTCCAGGGCGACCAGCGCGCCGGCGAGATCCGACGGGTGGGTGGCGATGCAGGAGGTACTGGTGCCCAGAATGGCGTGGTTGCGGTGGTACCCGTCGACCGCCGCGCAGCCCGACCCGGGACGTCGGCGGTTGCAGTTCGCCGTCACGTCGCGAAAGTAGAGGCAGCGTGGGCGTTGCATCAGGTTCCCGCCGATGGAGGCCATGTTGCGCAGCTGCGCCGCCGCCGACTTCTCCAACGCCTCGATGATCACCGGAACTGCTGTCGTACTTCGGGATCGGCAGCCAATCGCGACATTCGCACCAATGCGCCGATGCGCAACCGGTTCGGTTGCAGGTCGATGTCGCGGTAAGGCAGGGCGTTGATGTCGATGACGGTTTCGGGTTGCTCGATGGTCTCCCGCATCAGGTCGACCAGGGTTGTTCCGCCGGCGATGTACCGTCCGCCTGCTGCGGCGGCCTCCAATGCCGAGTCTTCGTCGGCGGCAGTGGCGAACCGGAATGGGAACATCCTCACGCCTCCCTGGCGACCGACGCGACCGCGGTGACGATGTTGGTGTAGGCACCGCAACGACATAGGTTGCCACTCATCGATTCCCGGATTTCGGCGTCTGTTCGGGTGTGTCCTTCGGCGATACATCCCAGGCCGGACATGATCTGGCCCGGCGTGCAGTAGCCGCACTGCAGACCGTCGTGATCGATGATCGCTTGTTGCAGTGGATGTAGCCGATCGCCGTCGGCCACCCCTTCGATGGTGGTGAGCGCGGCACCGTCGAGCATCACCGCCAAGGTCAGACAGGAGACGATCCGCTGGTCGTCGGCCAGAATCGTGCAGGCGCCGCAGGCTCCCTGGTCGCAGCCCTTTTTGGTCGCCGTTAATCCCACGCGGTCCCGCAGCATTGACCTCATGGTCCTCACCGTTGATGGTCAACCGGACCGTCTCAGATCAGAGATCCCTCCTGACCGGTCGTCCTCGCTTGATGAGCAGCCACTCATCAGCGACAGGCCGGCGACAGCGCCGCTCGCAATCACCGCAGTTCCGACGAACGTGCGCCGGTCCATCCGAAGTGGGACATGTTGCGGCGATCCGACTCTGGCGTCATCACGGTCGATCAACGGATTCTCCTCCTGAGAGCTGGTGCATGGCGCTCCGCCACCCGGGAGGAGGTGCCGGACCTATATGGCCGAAAGCACCGAACACGAACGATCTATTCCGAGTTCCCCCGGTCATCGAGGATGGCATCGCGATGGGCCACTCGGACATCCTCGATGAGCAGGACCTACCTCGCGACAGCCTGTTCCTGGCCTGTCAGGCCCGCCCGCGTTCGGACACGGTGTGCGCATCGAGTTCTGATCCACCGCGAACCGGACGGTCAGCTCCCGAGGTCGTCGGCCAGGTCCCGAAGTGCCACGAGCTGTTCGCAGTAGTGCCCGGCGGAGGTGGCGGTCACCGAGCAGGTCACCATGGTCGCTCCAGACTCGCGTAGGGCCACCAGCTTGTGGGCACACCGCGCCGGATCCCCGGTCGGATCGAGCCGGGGACTGGCCAACACCACCTCGAAGTCCGGGGGCAGCGTCGACCGTCGAGCATCGTCGTGATCTCGTTGCGGCCCAAGGCGAACGGCATCCAGCCGTCGCCGAACTGAAGTGCGCGCCGAAGTGACCGTGCCGTCCGACCACCCACCCAGATGGGTACCCGCGGTTGTATGCCACATGGCTCGACCTGCAGCGAACCGAACCGGTAGAACGCACCGTCGTAATCCGGCCGGGTGGTGCCCCACGCCGCCCGCAACGCCGCGATCGCATCGTCGGCGCGGGCCCCCCGGTCCGCGAAAGATGCTGCCAAGAAGTCGAATTCGGTGCCCGACGAACCGACCCCGACCCCGAGCACCACCCGCCCGCCACTGAGGCGGTCCAGGCCAGCATCTTGCCGCCTTGGGCTTCCACCAGTGCGACCGTCTCGTCGAGTTCGTCTGGGGAGGCCATCGGATATCCGTTGGAGGCGATGTCGGCGCAGATGTCGACGCCGATGATGTGGGCGCCGTCGGCGGCCAACCTGAGCGCATGGCTGCGGCCTTGACCCCGTGCCACTCCGGTGATGAAGGCGACTTTGCCGTCCAACGAATTCACATACATTCCTCGCGCAGAGTAACCGTGTTACTACCGGTACAGTAACGGGGTTATCGTTGGGAGGCAAGGGTGAAGGTGAGGCCGGCGGTGGCTACGCAGGAGGTCTCCAGTGGGGACGCGAGGATTCTGGCGATCGTCGTCGAGATCCTGGAGAACGAGGGGTACGACGCGGTGCAGCTGCGCGAGGTGGCGCGTCGCGCCCGCACCTCCCTGACCACGATCTACAAGCGGTATCCCACCCGCGACGAGCTGATTCTGGCGGCCCTGGAAGCGTGGATGGAGGAGAACCGCTACGCCGGTATCACGCCGCATCCCCGGCAACCGGGGGAGTCGCTCTATACCGCGCACATGCGGGTGTTGCGTGCGCTGTTCGAGCCGTGGGAGCAGCATCCCGGCATGCTCACGGCCTTCTTCCGTGCCAGGTCGGCAGCCGGTGGGCAACGGTTGTTGCGGCGCGGTCTGGACGTCGTCGTGCCGACGGTCCTGGAACTACTCGCCGACGTCGACGACGGCTTCGTCGCCGACCTCGACAGGATCATCGCGAGCCTGGTGTACGGGCTGCTCGGCCGCTACGCCGCGGGGGAGATCGACATCACCGAGATCCTGCCGACGCTCGACCGCACCGTGTACTGGCTCACCACGGGATACGAAGCATCCCGTGCCGGCCATCCGGGTCCGTCGCAGTAGCGCCGGCCGCCAATGGTGCCGGACCTGACATGGGATGGAATTTCTTCAGGTGGTTCGGCGGTTGGTCCCCAGTGATGCCGTCGGCAGACACACCAAGGGAGAATCACGATGACCGATCGTCACACGGTGAGGCGAGCTCTGGTCATGGCCGGAGTCGGCGGCGTCGCCGCGGCCGGTCTGATCGGCCCGGGCGCGGCGAATGCCTACGCGGCCGAGGCCTGTCCCGACGTGGAAGTCGTGTTCGCCCGAGGCACCGCGGAACCGGTGGGTGTCGGCCGTGTCGGCCAGGCGTTCGTCGAGGACCTGCGCAGCTCGCTGAGCGGCCAGAGCGTCGGCGTGTACGCCGTGAATTACCCTGCGTCATACGACTTCCTGCAGGCCACCCCGCAAGGGGCGGATGACGCCAGTGCCCACATCCAGGCCACCGTCGCCAGCTGTCCCGACACCAGCATCGTGCTCGGTGGATACTCACAAGGTGCTGCCGTGGTGGACTTGATCACCGCCGATCCCAACGCGACATTCGGATTCGGCCGCCCCATGCCCCCGGCTGTCGCCGACCACGTCGCCGCCGTCGCGGTCTTCGGCAACCCGGCCGGCAGGATCGGCCGTACCCTCACCACGATGAGCCCGCTCTACGGAGCGAAGACCATCGACCTGTGCAACGGCGCCGACCCGGTGTGCTCCGACGGTGACAACCGGCCCGCCCACAGCTTGTACGTGGAGTCCGGATTGACCGATCAGGCAGCGGATTTCG
Source organism: Mycobacterium sp. (assembly GCF_049683355.1). Lineage (GTDB taxonomy): Bacteria > Actinomycetota > Actinomycetes > Mycobacteriales > Mycobacteriaceae > Mycobacterium. The sequence continues at coordinate 3,374 of NZ_JBAUJB010000434.1, read as the reverse complement.
TCTCCGTAAAGGTCACCTCCGAGACCTTGGTGAACGCTGCGGGCTCCGCCGGGTAGTCTGTCGAGCGGCCTGCTGCCCTGCTGATCCGATTAGTATGGGTACGTGACTGCTAGCCGGCCCACCGGTCTGGACGCCGGTCAGTTGTCGGCACTGTCGGCGGTCGTCGAGTTCGGCAGCTTCGACGCCGCCGCCGAACATCTGCACGTCACCCCGTCGGCGATCAGTCAGCGCATCAAAGCGCTCGAACAGCGTGTCGGCCAGGTGCTGGTCCTGCGGGAGAAGCCTTGTGTTGCAACCCCGGCCGGGAACCCGCTGCTGCGGTTGGCGGCGCAGACGGCCCTGCTGGAGTCCGAAACACTCGCCGAGATGAGCGGCGGTTCCGCGCACCACCCCCGAGTTGCGTTGGCCGTCAACGCCGATTCGATGGCCACCTGGTTCACCGAGGTCTTCACCCGACTTCCCGATGTCCTGTTCGACGTGCGCATCGAGGACCAGGACCACTCCGCGCGATTGCTGCGCGAGGGGGTGGTGATGGGCGCGGTGACCACCGAACGCGCCCCGGTCGCCGGCTGCCGGGTGCAGGCGCTCGGCGTGATGCGCTATCGCCCCGTCGCAACGCAGCAGTATCTGGAGCGCTATCTGCCGGACGGGTTCACCGTCGACGCCGTGGCCGCCGCCCCGTCGCTGGCCTGGAACCGTGACGACGCGCTACAGGATCAGTTGGTGCGCAAGGCGCTCCGCAAGACCGTCCGCCGGCCCATCCACTACGTTCCCACAGCGGAAGGCTTCGGAGCGGCGGTGCGCGCCGGGCTCGGCTGGGGCATGTATCCGGAGCAGCTCATCGATCGCTCGTTCATCCCGATCACCGGCCAGCACCTCGACGTGCCGCTGTATCTGCAGTGCTGGAAGCTGGAAAGCAGCACGGTCGCGCAGGTCACCGAGGCGGTCCGGGCGGCCGCGGCGGGGTTGCGTCGCAGCCGGTGACAGAATCGCTGCCATGCCCGAGCCGGTGAAGGTCCGCATCCTCGGCGTCGGCATGGGCCCGCAGCACGTCACCGCCGAGGTCGCCGAGGCGCTCCGGTCCGCGGACTACGTGCTGGCAGCCGAGAAGGCCGACGGTGACCCGTTGCTGGCGTTGCGGCGCGCGATCGTGCTCGCGCATCCGGGTGCCGACGGACCGGTCGAGGTCGTCGCCGTCCCTGATCCCGAGCGTGACCGCTCTGCGGGGCTCACCGCCGGCGGATACGAGTCCGCCGTGACCGACTGGCACGATGCCCGGGCCGCGCGCTACGCCGCTGTGCTGGCGCAGCGCGCCGGCACAGCCGCGTTCCTGGTGTGGGGTGATCCGTCGCTGTACGACTCGACCATCCGGATCGTCGAGAAGGTACGCGCCCTGGGCGTGGCGCTGGACTACGACGTGCTGCCCGGGATCAGCGCACCGCAGTTGCTCGCCGCCCGGCATCGCATGGTGCTGCACGACGTCGGCCGGCCGGTGCATCTGACCACCGGTCGCCGGTTGCAGGAGGCGGTCGGCGCCGGGCTTGACAACATCCTGGCGATGCTAAACCCACCGCCGGAGCGGCTCGACTTCACCGGGCTCGCCGACTGGACGATCTGGTGGGGAGCCAACCTCGGTGCGGTCGGTGAGCGCCTGGTGGTTGGCCGTGTGGGCGACGTACTGCCCGCCATCGCCGAGGCCCGAGCCGCCGCGCAGGCGCAGGACGGCTGGGTGATGGATCTGTTCCTGGTGCGGAAGACCTGATGGCAGGCCTGTTGGTGGCGGGCACCACGAGTGACGCCGGCAAGACGGTGGTCACCACCGGCCTGTGCCGCGCGCTGGCCCGCCGCGGTGTCAAGGTCGCGCCCTACAAGGCGCAGAACATGTCGAACAACTCGATGGTGTGTCTCGGTCCCGACGGTGCGGGCGTGGAAATCGGGCGGGCGCAGTGGGTGCAGGCACACGCCGCCCGGGCGACCCCCGAGGCCGCGATGAACCCGGTGCTGCTCAAACCCGGCAGCGACCGGCGCAGCCACGTGGTGCTGATGGGGCAGCCCTGGGGCGAGGTGGCGTCGTCGGACTGGCTGGAGGGGCGGCGGGCACTGGCTGCCGCCGCGCACGCGGCCTACGACGATCTGGCGTCCCGCTACGACGTCGTGATCGCCGAGGGTGCCGGTAGCCCGGCCGAGATAAACCTGCGCGCAGGCGATTACGTCAACCTCGGGCTTGCCCGGCATGCCGGCCTGCCGACCGTGGTGGTGGGCGACATCGACCGGGGCGGGGTCTTCGCGGCGTTCCTCGGTACCGTCGCGCTGCTCTCACCCGAGGACCAGGCGCTGATCGCGGGATTCGTGGTGAACAAGTTCCGTGGTGACCTGGACCTGCTGGCGCCGGGTCTGCGGGATCTGGAGCGGGTCACCGGCAGACGGGTGTACGGCACGCTGCCCTGGCGTCCCGACATCTGGCTGGACTCCGAGGACGCCCTGGAACTGCAGGGGCGGCGCTCCCCGAGACCCGGCGCGCGCCGCGTCGCGGTGGTCAGGCTGCCACGGATCAGCAACTTCACCGACGTCGACGCCCTCGGTCTCGAGCCGGACCTCGACGTCGTGTTCGCCTCCCATCCGGGAGCGCTCGCTGACGCCGACCTGGTGGTGTTGCCCGGCACCCGCTCGACGATCGCCGACCTGGCCTGGCTGCGGTCTCGCGGGCTGGACCGCGCGGTGCTCGCCCACGCCGCCGCCGGCAGGCCGGTGCTGGGGATCTGCGGCGGCTTCCAGATGTTGGGCCGCACCGTGGCAGACCCCGCCGGCGTCGAAGGCGACACCGCCGAGGTCGAGGGGCTGGGTCTCCTCGACGTCGAGACGAATTTTGTTGCGGCCAAAGCCCTTCGGCTCCCCACCGGCCACTTTGACGGGGTGCCGGCTTCCGGCTACGAGATCCATCATGGCCGGGTCACCCGCGGTGCGGGCGTCGACGACTTCCTCGAGGGCGCACGGGCCGGCCAGGTGTTCGGCACGATGTGGCACGGCGCGCTCGAAGGGGATGCGCTGCGGGCGCGGTTCCTGGCCGAGACCCTCGGTATCGCCGCCTCCGAGGTCTCGTTTCCCCATGCCCGGGAGCAACGACTCGACCTGCTCGGTGACCTGGTCGAGGAGCATCTCGACATTGACGCCGTCGTGGATCTGGTCGGGGCCGGTTCCCCGCCCGGCCTGCCCTTCCTGCCACCGGGAGCGCCGTGACGAAGGTCCTGCTGCTCGGTGGCACGTCGGAGGCGCGAGCGCTCGCAGAGCTTCTCGCCGCCGCCGGGGTCGAGGTGACCACGTCGCTGGCCGGCAGGGTCGCCGATCCGCGTCTGCCCGTCGGCGCGGTGCGGATC
>NZ_JBAUJB010000433.1:0-24304 GCF_049683355.1 Mycobacterium sp. | reverse complement strand
CAGTGTCTACGAAGCTATCTGCGCGAGCACGGCCACTTCGAGGTGAAGAAGGGCTGCGACGCAGGTGACTGCGGCGCATGCTCGGTGCTGGTCGACGGCGAGGCGGTGCACTCGTGTGTGTTTCCGGCATTGCGCGCCGAAGGTCACGACGTCACCACCGTGGCGGGGCTGGGAACACCGACAGACCTGCATCCGCTGCAGCGCCGGTTCATCGAGGCCGGCGGCTTCCAATGCGGGTTCTGCACGGCCGGCATGATCACCACTGCGGCAACGCTGTCCGAACAGCAGCTCACTGACCTGGCGCAGTCGCTGAAAGGAAACCTGTGCCGCTGCACCGGCTATCGCGCGATCACCGACGCGATCGACGGCAAGGCCAACATCGAGAAGTCCGGCGGCGTGGGCCGCTCCATCGGTGCGCCGGCCGCCCTGCGCGTGGTGACGGGCACCGAGCAGTACACGATGGACTTCGCCCCGCCCGGCCTACTGCATCTTGCGGTGCTGACCAGCCCGGTGGCACACGCCCGGATCGTGGCGATAGACGTTGCCGCCGCCGAGGCGATCGACGGGGTGCACCTCGTGCTGACACATCGCGACAGCCCCGACGTCGCGTTCTCCACCGCCCGCCACGAGAACCGTCTCGACGACCCCGACGACACCGTGGTGCTCGACGACACGGTGCGCTTCGTCGGACAACGGGTGGCCGCGGTGGTCGCCGACACCGTTGCTCTCGCCGAAAAGGCCTGCCGGGCAATCATAGTAGAGTACGAAGAGCTGCCATCGGTGTTTGATCCGGACATCGCCCGTCGCCCCGGGGCGCCGCTGCTGCACGGCGAGAAGGGGCAGGACGCGCGGATCACCGATGCGTCGCGCAACCTGGTCGCTGAGGTGCACGGCGGTGTCGGCGACCTCGACGACGGCATCGCCATGGCCGTGGCCGGCGGCGGCACAGTAGTGCGGGAACGCTACACGACCCAACGCGTCCAGCACGTCCATCTGGAGACACACGGCTGTACCGGATGGCGGGACGAGGACGGCCGGCTGGTGCTACGCACCAGTTCGCAGGTGCCGTTCCTGGTCCGCGACGAACTCTGTCACGTGTTCGGTCTCGAGCGTGATCGTGTTCGGGTGTTCACCCGCCGGCTGGGCGGCGGCTTCGGCGGCAAGCAGGAGATGCTGACCGAGGACCTCGTGACTTTGGCCGTACTGCGGCTCGGCCGGCCGGTGCGCTATGAGTTCAGCCGCTCGGACCAGTTCACGATGGCGCCGTGCCGTCACCCCTACCGGATAGATGTCACCGCCGCGGCCGGCGCCGACGGGGTCCTGACCGCACTGGGCGTCGATGTGCTCATGGACGCGGGTGGATACGGAAACCACAGCGTCGGCGTGATGTTCCACGGGTGTGGTGAGACGTTGTCGGTGTACCGGTGCCCGAACAAACGTGTCGACGCCGAGGCGGTCTACACCAACAACCTGCCCTCCGGCGCGTTCCGCGGCTACGGCCTGAGCCAGATGATCTTCGCGGTCGAGTCGGCGCTCGACGAGCTCTCCCACCGACTGGGCATCGATCCGTTCAAACTGAGGCGACTCAATGTGGTGGTGCCCGGAGACGAGTTCGTCGACTATCGGGTCGGCCACGACGATCTCGCCTTCGGCAGCTACGGCCTCGACCAGTGCCTCGACCTGGCGCAGCGGGCCCTCGCCGACGGCGACGGCGTGACCGGGCCGCCCGGGTGGTCTGTGGGCGAAGGCATGGCGGTCGCGATGATCGCCACGATCCCGCCGCACGGCCACTTCGCCGAAGCCTCGGTCGCCGTCACTCCGGACGGCGAGTTCCGGCTGTCGGTCGGCACCGCCGAGTTCGGTAACGGCACCACCACCGTGCACACGCAGCTGGTCGCCACCGAGTTGAACACCACCCCCGACCGCGTCCGTATCCATCAGTCCGACACCGCGGCAACGGGTTACGATACCGGGGCGTTCGGATCCGCGGGCACCGTGGTGGCCGGCCAGGCAGTGATGACCGCCTGCCGGAAGCTGCGGGTCGCGATGGTCAAGGCTGCGGCTGACCTCACCGGCGCCGGCATGTACACCTGCGCCCTCACCCCTCACGGTGTGCAGTGCGGAACCCGGCTGGTCGAGTTCGCCGAGCTGCCCGCACTGGTGGGACACGGCCGTCACGACGGGACACCGCGTTCGGTGGCGTTCAACGTGCAGGGATTCCGGGTCGCGGTCAACCCCGAGACTGGCGAGGTGCGCATTATGCAATCGGTGCAGGCAGTCGACGCCGGCGCGGTGATCAACCCCGAGCAGTGCCGGGGGCAGGTCGAAGGTGGTGTGGCCCAGGCGATCGGCGCGGCGCTCTACGAACAGATCCTGACCGGACCCGACGGAACGGTGCTGACCCAGGCGCTGCGGGACTACCACATCCCGCAACTGGCCGACGTGCCCGTCACCGAGGTGTTGTTCGCCGGCACCTACGACCAGATCGGGCCGCTGGGCGCGAAGTCGATGAGCGAATCGCCCTACAACCCCGTCGCCCCGGCACTGGCCAACGCGATCGCGCGGGCCTGCGGCGCCCGGCTGCGGGACCTGCCGATGACCCCGGCACGGGTGTGGCGAGCACTGCGCACCCCGGCGCACTGAGCGCCGGAACGGTATTCCAGCAGCCCGGCACTCGATTTCTTGCTGCTGGAATACCGTTCCGGCGCAGAGCTACTCAGTCCTCCGGGTTGTAGCCGAGGTTGGGGGCGAGCCAGCGCTCGGCTTCCTTGAGCGTCCAACCCTTGCGCTTGGCGTAGTCGGCGACCTGGTCCTGACTGATCCGGCCGACCACGAAGTACTGCGACTGCGGGTGCGAAAAGTACCAGCCGCTGACTGCGGCGCCGGGCCACATCGCCATCGACTCGGTCAGCTCGATGCCGGCCCGATCCTTAACGTCCATCAACTCCCAGAGCGTGGCCTTCTCGGTGTGCTCCGGGCAGGCCGGATACCCAGGGGCAGGTCGGATTCCGCGGTACTTCTCACCGATGAGCGCCTCGTTGTCCAGCTGCTCGTCCGGCTGGTATCCCCAGAACTCCTTGCGGACCCGCTGGTGCATCCGTTCGGCGAACGCCTCTGCCAGCCGGTCGGCGAGCGATTCCAGCAGGATCGCGTTGTAGTCGTCGTTCGCCGCCTTGAACTCGGCGATCCTGTCCCCGATGCCGAGCCCGGTGGTGACCGCGAACGCGCCGACATAGTCGGCAAGACCGGTGTCTTTGGGCGCGATGTAGTCACCAAGGCTCCGGTTCGGGATGCCGTCCCGGTGCTGACCCTGCTGGCGCAGATTGTGCAGCGTGGTCAGAACCTCGGTGCGGGTCTCGTCGGTGTAGACCTCGACGTCGTCACCGACCGCGTTCGCCGGGAAGAAGCCGATCACCCCGTTGGCGGTGAGCCACTTCTCCTTGATCAGGGTGTCGAGCATCTCCTGGGCGTCGTCGTACAGCTTGCGGGCAGTCTCCCCCGAGACCGGGTTGTTGAGGATGTCGGGGAACTTCCCCTTCATCTCCCACGCGTTGAAGAAGGGCTGCCAGTCGATGTATTCGCGCAGTTCGGCGAAATCGTAGTCCTGGAATTCGCGCACACCGAGGCCCTGGGCGGGTACCGGCGGGGTGTAGCCCTGCCATTCGATCGGCGTCCGGTTCGCCCGCGCCTTCTCCAGCGTCAGCATGGGGCGCTCGTTCTTCTGAGCATGCCGTTCACGCAGCGATGCGTAATCCTTCTCGGTCGCCTCCAGCAGGGCCGGACGCTGCTTCTCGTCCAGCAGTGCCGCAGCGACCGGCACCGAACGGGACGCATCCTTGACCCACACCACCGGACCGCTGCGACGCGGCGACACCTTTACTGCGGTGTGCGCCCGCGAGGTCGTTGCGCCACCGATCAGCAGCGGGATCTCCAACCCCTGACGTTCCATCTCGACGGCGAAGTTGACCATCTCGTCCAGCGACGGAGTGATCAGGCCGGAAAGCCCGATGATGTCGGCGTTGTGTTCTTTCGCCGCGTCCAGGATCTTCTGGGCGGGAACCATCACGCCGAGGTCGATCACCTCGAAGTTGTTGCACTGCAGCACGACCCCGACGATGTTCTTGCCGATGTCGTGGACGTCGCCTTTGACGGTCGCCATGACGATGGTGCCGTTGGTGTCCTTCTTCGCGGCCTCTCCCGGCAAGGGCTGCGCCTTCTCCGCCTCGATGTACGGCAGCAGGTACGCGACGGCCTTCTTCATCACCCGGGCCGACTTCACGACCTGGGGCAGGAACATCTTGCCCGCGCCGAACAGATCGCCGACGACGTTCATGCCGTCCATCAGTGGGCCCTCGATGACCTCGATCGGCCGCCCACCGGCGGCGGCGATCTCGGCGCGCAGTTCCTCGGTGTCGTCGTCGACGTTGGCGTCGATGCCCTTGACCAGCGCGTGGGTGATCCGCTCGCGGACCGGCAGACTGCGCCACTCCGCCGCTTTCGGATCCTCGGTCTTCTCGGACTTGTTGAACCGTTCGGCGATCTCCAGCAGCCGTTCGGCCGCGTCCTCGCGACGGTTGAGCACGACGTCCTCGATCCGGTCCCGCAGTCCGGGTTCGATCGAGTCGTAGGGCACCAGGGCACCGGCGTTGACGATTCCCATGTCCAGGCCGGCCTTGATGGCGTGGTACAGGAACACCGCGTGGATCGCCTCGCGGACGGGGTTGTTGCCTCGGAACGAGAACGACACGTTCGAGATACCGCCGGAGATGTGCACGCCGGGCAGGTTCTCCTTGATCCAGGCGCAGGCCTCGATGAAGTCGATCCCGTACGTTGCGTGCTCCTCGATACCGGTCGCCAGTGCGAAGCAGTTCGGGTCGAAGATGATGTCCTCGGCCGGGAAACCGACCTCTTCGGTCAGGATCCGGTAGGCGCGCCCGCAGATCTCCTTGCGGCGTTCCAGGTTGTCGGCCTGGCCCTGCTCGTCGAAGGCCATCACGACGACGGCGGCGCCGTACTTGCGGCACAGCCGGGCTTCCCGGATGAACTTCTCCTCGCCCTCCTTCATGGAGATCGAGTTGACGATCGGCTTGCCCTGCACGTTCTTCAGGCCCGCCTCGATGACCTCCCACTTGGAGGAGTCGATCATCACCGGGACGCGGCTGATGTCCGGCTCGGCCGCGATCAGCTTGGTGAACCGGTCCATCGCGGCGACGCCGTCGATCATGCCCTCGTCCATGTTGATGTCGATGACCTGTGCACCGACCTCGACCTGCTGCAACGCGACCGACAGGGCGGTGTCGTAGTCCTCGGCCTTGATCAGGTTGCGGAACCGGGCGGAACCGGTGATGTTGGTGCGTTCACCGATGTTCACGAACAGCGAGCCGTCGGTGATGTTGAGCGGCTCCAGGCCCGACAGCCGGGTGGCCTCCGGGATCTCGGGCAGCTCGCGCGGCGGTTTGCCCTCGACGACCTTGGCGATCTCGGCGATGTGCGGCGGGGCCGTGCCGCAGCACCCACCGACGAGGTTCACCAGGCCGGCCTCGGCGAACTCGGCGATGTAGGAGGCCTGAGCCTCCGGGGACTCGTCGTACTCACCGAAGGCGTTGGGCAGCCCGGCGTTCGGGTAGCAGGAGACGAAGGTGTCGGCGATCCGTGCCATCTCGGCGATGTAGGGCCGCATCTCCGGTGCGCCGAGGGCGCAGTTGAGGCCGACCGCGATCGGCTTCACGTGCCTGATCGCATTCCAGAATGCCTCGGTGACCTGGCCGGACAACGTCCGCCCGGACGCGTCGGTGATGGTGCCCGAGATGATCACCGGCCAGCGGCGGCCCCGCTCCTCGAACAGCGTCTCGATGGCGAACACCGCCGCCTTGGCGTTGAGCGAATCGAAGATCGTCTCGACGAGGATGATGTCGGAACCACCGTCGACCAGGCCGTTGGCGGCTTCGAGGTAGGCGGCGACCAGCTGGTCGTAAGAGACGTTGCGGGCTCCGGGGTCGTTGACGTCCGGCGAGATCGACGCAGTGCGCGTCGTCGGCCCGAGGGTGCCCGCGACGTAGCGCGGCTTTTCCGGGGTGCTGAACTCGTCGCAGGCCGCGCGCGCCAGGGCGGCGCCGGCATAGTTCAGCTCATAGCTGAGCTCCGCCATGTCGTAGTCGGAGAGCGAGATGGCGTTCGCGTTGAAGGTGTTGGTCTCCAGGATGTCGGCGCCCGCCTCGAGGTACTCGCGGTGGATACCTTCGATGATCTGCGGTTGTGTCAGGTTGAGCAGGTCGTTGTTGCCCTGAAGATCGCTCGGCCAGTCCTTGAACCGCTCGCCGCGGTAGCCGGCCTCGTCGGGGCGGTCCCTCTGGATCGCCGTGCCCATCGCGCCGTCGATCACGACGATCCGCTGGCGCAGCGCCGCCGACAGTTCGTCGGTGCAGTCGGGCCGGGTGTTCCCAGCGAAGGTGGCCGACTCGGCGATGTTCTGCTCTGCGGCGTTCACAGTGCACTCCTTCCATGACGGAAGGCGTCCTTGACTCTGCCGAGCGTGGCGGATACCGGCTCAGTGCCCGGACCCGTTGCAACGCCTCTCGACCTCAGGCAGTCTACTTCGTCACTCGATCGACTTCTGGACGCCCAATTCGTCCCTGTCGCCAATGTCATCGGCAAATATCGTCGTCCCTCGGTTAACCAGAGTGCAGCCGAAGGTATTTCATCTCGCCCGCTGAACTGCCTGCAACAGCGTTCCCGTGGCGCGATCGTTTGCGGCGGTCACACAGCCAGGGTAGTAGAGCAGCCGGCCCGGTTGTTCGCCCGAGTGGCGCCTCGACCCCGCACCCGGGCGCGGGTCGATGCGCGTCATCCTGCCCACCCAGGGCTTACGCTGGGCTGGTGACCCCCTCGGATTTCAGCGGTCCGAAGCGATCCGACCTGCCGGATCTGCGCGACACGATCATCGTCGCGGCTTTCGAGGGCTGGAATGACGCCGGTGACGCGGCCAGCGATGCGCTGCAGCACCTGGATGCCATCTGGGAGGCCGACACCCTCGTGGAGATCGATGACGAGGCCTACTACGACTACCAGGTCAACAGGCCCGTGATCCGCCAGCTGGACGGCGTGACCAGGGAACTGGTCTGGCCGTCGATGCGGATCTCGCACTGCCGGCCGCCGGGCAGCGACCGCGACATCGTGCTGATGCACGGCGTGGAACCCAACATGCGGTGGCGCACGTTCTGTGCGGAGTTGTTGGCCATCGCCGACAAGCTCAACGTGCAGACGGTGGTGATCCTGGGCGCACTGCTGGCAGACACGCCCCACACCAGGCCGGTACCGGTGTCGGGCGCGGCCTACTCGGCGGATTCCGCCAAGACGTTCGGGCTGGAAGAGACCCGGTACGAGGGGCCGACCGGCATCGCCGGCGTCTTCCAGGACGCCTGCGTGCAGGCGGGGATCCCGGCAGTGACGTTCTGGGCCGCGGTCCCCCACTACGTGTCCCAGCCGCCGAACCCGAAGGCGACGGTCGCGCTGCTGCGCCGCGTCGAGGACGTCCTCGATGTCGAGGTGCCGCTGGCAGATCTGCCCGCCCAGGCCGAGGAGTGGGAGCAGGCGGTCACCGAGATGACCTCCGAGGACGACGAGATCGCGGAGTACGTCCAGTCGCTGGAAGAACGAGGCGACGCCGAAGTGGACATGAACGAGGCTCTGGGCAAGATCGACGGGGATGCGCTGGCGGCGGAGTTCGAGCGCTACCTGCGCCGCCGCGGGCGGTAGCCCGCAATCCGGCACCCGCGGGCGGTAGCGGTCAGCGGAACCGGGCGAGGTACTCCGGCCAGTTCCACGTCGCCAGGAAGTGCTCCCCCGCACGCCGTCCTTCCTGGTAGAGCGCCCGCTTGTCCGGGTCGGACAGGTCGAAGTCGAGAACTCCGACCTCGCTGGTGTCGATCCGGATGGTGCGGGCGCTGACCCGGGGCTGGTTGAGGTAAGCCTGGTCACGGCCCACGAGCACGGTCGTCACCACCTGTTCGAGCAGCGTCGGCGAGCCGAGGAAGTGCAGCGGCCGCAGCGCCGGGATCACCTCGGCGTTCGCGGCGGGCAGGTTGGGTAGCAGCGTCACCCCGAAGGTCGGCCAGCGCGGCTGCCCACCGTCGGTCCGGTCGAGGGAATCGATCGGGAAGTTCGACAGCAACCCGCCGTCGACGAGCGTCGATGTCCTGCCTCCGCTGCTGGTCAGCGTTGCGGGCCGGTAGAAGAACGGGATTGCCGTCGACGCGCGGACGGCGTCTGCGACAGACTGCCGGTCCGGATCCAGGCCGTAGATCCGCTGGTAGTCCCACGGCAGCCGGATCAGCTGCCCCAGGGTGACGTCGGCCACCGTGACGACGAGGCGGTATCGCTGCTCCGGCGGCAGGCTGTCGTCGTCGATCGCCAGATCGGCGAAGGTCGTCACCCCGAACTCGGCCAGCCGAGTCGCGACCCACTCGCGCAGCGCGTCGCCTCGGTAGATGCCGCCGCCGGTGAGGACACCCCAGGCGGGCCCCACCACAGGGACACGTTCGACCGGCCCCGGGTCGAGAAACCTCCGGTAGTCGATGTCCATCGCCAGCGATTCGAGCCGCTCGGCGGACAAGTCGCCGCTCTGCGTGGCAGCGGCCAGAACGGCGCCTACCAGCGCCCCCGCAGAGGTCCCGGAGACACGTCGTGGCACATATCCCGCGCGGACCAGCGCCGCGACGGCCCCGACGAGGGCAACCCCTTTGACGCCACCGCCCGAGAGCACCAGGTCGGCTTGCTTCCCGGCCATCTGCGGTCAGACCTTCTCGGGCGGTTGCGACTTCCAGGTGCCGTTGAGCGCGTCGGGCTTGGGCCAGTACAACCGCAGTACCAACTGGAACGGCCCCTCCGGTGCGGGCAGCCAGTTGGATTCCCTGTCGATGCCTGGCGAGCTGTTCTGCACGTAGAACGTGTACCCGCCATCCGGGTCGGGCACCAGGCTCGGCAGCATCTCCGAGTTGATGAGGTAGCGCTTCATCGGGTTGGCGACGAGCCGGCTGGCGGGCATCTCGTACATGGTCAGCGACCAGAACGCGTTGACCGGCGGCAACTGGCCGGATGGGAAGCGAAACACGTAGTTGTTCGCGCCGGTCAGCGGCTCGCCCTGGGCGTCCTGGGTGAAGACGGGGTAGATGGCCTCGGCGGCGGTGTTGCCGTAGATCCCCAGAGCCGCGCCGGCCATCCGGTACAGGTAGTTGCTGTTGAGGTCTTCTCTGGTGCCGAAGAGTTGCGCCGAGGTCACCTTGCCGGTCTCGAGTTCGCTTTGGCGGAACGCGTCGAACTCCGCCCAGGCGTCGGCCATGCCGCCTTCGACGGCGGCGCGGATGTCCGGGGTGAGCGTGTCGGCGTCGAATCCACCGTCGGAGCCGATTCCGATCGTGGCGAAGCGTTCCCGCAGCGCTCGCTCCTGCGGCAGCGTCGGGGCGTAGCGCAGCGCGAAGTCGATGGCCGGCACGGGTTGCGGCGGTGGCTGGTTGAGGAACACCGACAGCGGCGCGACCTGATAGCTTGCCTGGATCTTCTTCACCTCCTCGATGTCGGAGGGGCCGAACAGCTGGGTTCCGAACAGCAGAAACGCCAACTCGGTGTCCGACCGGATCACCTCGTCGACTCCTTCGGGCTTCTCACCCTCCCAGTTCGGGCCGGCGAGGAGGTAGGTGCCGCCGCCGTTGCCGGTGGTGCGGCTGCCGACGTAGGCGAAGTTGTAGGTGTAGGCGTCGACGAACTGCACCGAGAAGTACCGGTCCTGCTGGATCGGCGGCACCGTCAGCACCAGCGGCTCCGCCCGTAGATCGGCGCCGACGGCGGAGTAAGGCGTGTCCGAATTGGGTGTCTGGATGGCGGTGTCCTCGGGGGTGCACACCCGGGCCGTGTTGTGCACCTGGTTCCAGACGCCCTTGTACTGCGGATCCTGCTTGTCGACGAAATAGGTGTACTGCACCCGGTAGTTGTCCACCACCGGGAACCCGTAGATGTAGGCCTCCTTGGCGATGGCCCGAACCTCGTCCGGGGTGACGGCAGCGGCCGACTCGGTCGGGGCGGTGCTGAGGTGGCGATGGCCTCGGCGTCCCGGGTGTCGGTGCTGCACCCGACGAGCAGGGTCAATGCGGCCAGCCCGGCGGCCAGGCGGCGGATCACTGCTCCTCCAGCTCTTTGGTGCGGGCACCCATCGATCGGCCGAGCGCGGCGACCTGGGCGTCCATCCTCGGGAGCAGGTCGGGCACGAACCCAACCACCGGCCGTTCCCCGAGCGGGGTGGACAGCAGCGGTGTGAGCCATCGCAGGACACCGACCCAGCCGGGACAGTTCACCTGCCGTCTGCGGCGCTCGATGCCGGTGACGAATGCCTGTCCGCAGTCTTCGACGGAGGTCGTCCGGTTCAGCGGAAACGGCAGCCTGCTCAGCATCTCCGTGAAGGTCGGCAGGTCGGCCTTGGTGTCGCGCACCAGCGGTGTGTCGATCCAGGACATGTGCGCTGAGCCGACGTCGACGCCGCGGTGGGCGACTTCGAGGCGGAGTGCATTGGCGAAATGCTCGACGGCGGCTTTGGCAGCGTTGTAGGGGGCCAGGCCCGGCGCCGCCGCGTAGGCGGCCAGCGACGACACGATCAGCACGTAGCCACGCCGGTCGAGGACCGAGGGCAGGGTCGCCCGCACGGTGTGGAACACGCCCATGACGTTGACGTCCATCAGGGTTCGTACTGCCTGCGGATCGACCTGGAGCACCGAACCGTAGGTCGCGATGCCGGCGTTGGCCATGACGACATCGATGCCACCGAACCGCTCGACCGCACTGGCCGCGGCGGCCTCAATGGCGCTCAGGTGGCGCACGTCGGCCACGATGATGTGCACCCGGTCGCCGCCCAGCCCGTCGCGCAGCTCCGCGAGCGGCGCCTCGTCCAGATCGGTCAGGGCGAGTCGGGCTCCCCTGCGGTGCAGCCGCCGGGCCACCTCGGCGCCGACGCCGCGCGCACCCCCGGTGATGAAGACAGTTTTACCGGCCACCGATCCCGCTGACGTCACAGCGGAAACCTACTCCACCGCAGGTGGTTTACAGCTCAACGCCGAGCAGCGCGTCGACCGCCGCTGCGACCGTGGATCCGGCGGAGGTGTCGTGCCCTCCGTAGGTGAGCGCGTCGGTCGCCCAGCCATCAAGGGCGGCAATCGCTTTCGGGGTGTCCAGGTCGTCGGCCAGGTAGCGGCGCACCCGGGCCACGACGTCTGTGGCGTCGGGCGCAGCCGCCAGCTGGGTCGCGCTGCGCCACCGGTGCAGCCGGGGCACCGCCTCGTCGAACACTGCCTGACTCCAGAACCGGTCGTCACGGTAGTGCCCGGCGAACAGCCCGAGCCGGATGACCCCGGGGTCGACGCCGTCGCGTCGCAGTCCCGACACCAGAACCAGGTTGCCGCGGCTCTTCGACATCTTGTGCCCGTCCCAGCCGATCATGCCGGCGTGCACGTAGTGCCGCGCGAAACGTCGCTCCCCGGTGACGGATTCGGCGTGCGCGGCGGAGAACTCGTGGTGCGGGAAGATCAGGTCGCTGCCGCCGCCCTGGATGTCGAGGTCGGTGCCGATGCGGCTGAGCGCGATCGCGGCGCACTCGACGTGCCAGCCCGGCCTGCCCGGCCCGAACGGTGACGCCCAGCTGGGTTCGCCCGGGCGTTCGGCCTGCCACAGCAGCGCGTCGAGCGGGTCGCTCTTGCCGGACCGCTCGGGGTCTCCCCCGCGTTCGGCGAACAGTGCCAGCATGGTCTCGCGGTCGTAGCCCGACTCGTAGCCGAACTGCGCGGTCGCCCCGGCGTGAAAGTACACGTCGGGGTACTGCGGATCGTCGATGACGTAGGCGGCACCGGAGGCCAGCAACTTCTCGACGACCTCGATGACCTCGGCGACGGCTTCGGTGGCGGCGATGTAGTCGTGCGGCGGCAGCACCCTCATCGCCGCCATGTCCTCACGGAACAGGTCGGTCTCCCGGTCGGCGAGCTCGCGCCAACCGATGCCGTCACGCTGGGCACGCTCGAAGAGCGGGTCGTCGACGTCGGTGATGTTCTGCACGTAGTGCACCTCGTGACCGGCGTCGCGCCACACGCGGTGCACCAGATCGAAGGTCAGATATGTGGCGGCGTGTCCCAGGTGGGTGGCGTCGTAGGGGGTGATCCCGCACACGTACATGGTGGCGGTTGCGCCGGGGGTGACCGGGCGCACCTGCCGGTCTGCGCTGTCGTAGAGCCGCAGCTGCGGCCCGCGTCCGGGCAGCACCGGCACGCTCGGCGCCGACCACGATTTCATGACCCCGACTCTAGACATCGTCGTGTCAGACAGCGCCGAGGGCTGTTTCATTCCCCGTTCATTCCCGGGTCCGGTCCCGGTCAGTGCCGGTAGGCGGCCAGGATCTCGGTGAGCAGGACCTCCGCGAGCTCCGGGCGGCACATCAGCAGATCCGGCAGGTAGGGGTCGCGGCGGTTGTAGATCAGCGGCGACCCGTCGATCCGCGACGCATGCATGTCCGCGGCCCACAGCACGCCTGCGGGCGCTGCCGAATCCCATTCCCACTGACCACCCGCATGGAGGTAGGCGTCGACGTCACCGCGGACGACCGCCATCGCCTTGGCCCCGGCCGAACCGATCCGGACCAGCTGGATGTCGAGTTGCTCACGCAGCCGCCACAACACCGGCGGCGGCCGCTTGGAACTGGCGGTGATGCGGATCGGCCCGGCGGTGCGCGGCGGCGGGGCGGTGACGGTGTCGGTGCGATACACCTCGCCGCGCGCGGGGAGCGCGACCGCGGCGTCGGTGATGGACCCGCCGTGCGGCCCCGAAGACCGCTGCCAGAGCGCGATGTGCACCGCCCAGTCGGCACGGCCGGGCATCGAGTACTCGTGGGTGCCGTCGACCGGATCGACGATCCACACCCGGTCGGCGTGCACGCGCGACACCTCGTCGACGGCCTCCTCGGAGAGCACCGAGTCGTTCGGGCGCTCCCGGTGCAGCCGATCCAGGATCAGCGTGTTGGCCTGTTTGTCACCGGCGTCGCCGAGATCGTACGGGTCGTAGAAGTCTCCGTACCCGATCTGTTCGCGCATCGCCAGCAGCAGCTCACCGGCTTCGGCGGCCACTTCGGCAGCCAGCGCTGCGTCGGTGAGGGTCACCGGGCAAGTACACCACGTCAGAACGCCGGCCACGGTATCGGCCGGCGCCGATCGGGCGTCGGCATCACCGGGTTGGCCAGCAGGGCAACGACTCTGGCTCGCAGGGCAGCCACTTCCCGGCCCGTGATATGGCACCCCAGTTGCGCACCGAGGTCACCGTCGAGCGCGTCGCCGAGTCCGCTGACGGCGTCGAGGGTGTCGTCGTCGACCGGTTTTCCGGCCCACCCCCACAGGACGGTGCGCAGCTTGTCCTCGACGTGCAGGCTGACCCCGTGGTCGACACCGTGGATCTGCCCGTCCACACCGGTCAGGACATGGCCTCCCTTGCGGTCGGCGTTGTTGATCAGCACGTCGAACACCGCCACCCGGCGCAGCCGGTCGTCGTCGGCGTGCACCAGCGTCACCTCGTCGCCGGCGTAGTCGTAGGCCTGCAGGATCGGCAGGAAACCGGCCGGGATGCTGCCCGAAGGCAGCAGGTCGATCAGGTCGGGTCCCGCGTCAGCTGCGTCCGCCGCGTCGGGTTCGTCGTCGCCGGGCTGGTCGACCCAGCGCTGCACCATCCCCGGACCGGCGGGTCCGTCACGAATGATGGTGTAAGGCACGATGTTCCACCCCAGCGCCGCAGAGACCAGGTACGACGCGAGTTCGCGTCCGGCCAGCGTGCCGTCCGGGAAGTCCCACAGTGGCGCCTCGCCGCGGATCGGCTTGTAGACGCAGTGCTGGCTGCTCTCGCCGAGGACCGCCTCGCACAGGAAGGTCGCGTTGCTCGCCGAGCGGATCCGTCCGAGGACGGTCAGCCCACCGCTCAACAGCACCTCATCGGACCGAGGTGTCATCGGGCGCTACGTGTCGAGGTCATCGTCGGATCCGCCGAGCGCACCGCGCCGGTAGCCGTTGGTGCGGACGCAGATGTGACCTTCGGGATCGAGGGGCTCGTCACACAGCGGGCAGGGCGGGCGCCCGGCCGAGATGACCCGGTTGGACCGCGTCGCGAACTCGCGCGCCGATTCCGGGGTCAGGAACACCCGCACCGCGTCGGGGCCCTCCTCGGCGTCGTCGAGGACCACCGACGCGTCGAACTCGGCATCCGAGACCGCCAGCAGCTCGACGACGACCGTCTGCGCCTCGGAGTCCCAGCCCAGGCCCATGGTGCCGACCCGGAACTCGGCGTCCACCGGGGTGATCAGCGGGCTGAGGTCCTCGACCTCGCCGTCTTCCGGCGGGATCGGCGTGCCGAAACGGCGGTTGATCTCCAGCAGCAGCGCCGCGATCCGCTCGGCGAGCACCGCGACCTGCTGCTTCTCCAGGATCACCGAGATCACCCGCTTGTCGTGGACAGCCTGCAGATAGAACGTGCGATTTCCCGGTTGGCCGACGGTCCCGGCCACGAAGCGGTCGGGTGTGCGGAAGACGTGGATTTCGCGGGCCATGGCAGATTCCAAAATACCGGCTAAGACACGTCAGCCGTAATTGCGCAGGGTCGCGCTCATTCGGTGGACCCGCCCACCACGGCTTCGCCGGTGGGCACCGGGCCGTCCTGATCGCCGTCCTGCGCCTTGGTGTCGGCGGGTGGGGCGGACAACGCCGCGTTCAGTGCGGAGCCGGTGTGGTTGACGTGGATCACGAAGGGCCGCAGCGTGGTGTACCGGATGACGCTGACCGACGCCGGGTCGGCGTTGATGCGCTGGAAGCTGTCCAGGTGGGTGCCGAGCGCGTCGGCCAGCACCGACTTGATCACATCGCCGTGGCTGCAGGCGACCCAGAGCACGTCCCCTCCGTGCTCGTCGGCCAGCCGGCGGTCGTGCTCGCGCACCGCGGCCACCGCGCGGGCCTGCACCCCGGCCAGTCCCTCCCCGTCGGGGAACACCGCCGCGCTGGGTTGCTGTTGCACGACCGCCCACAGCGGTTCCTTGACCAGCTCGCCGATCTTGCGTCCGGTCCAGGAGCCGTAGTCGACCTCGACGATCCGGTCTTCGGTCACCGGCTCCAGACCCAGCGCTGCCGCGAGCGGTTCGACGGTCCTCGCGCAGCGCAGTAGCGGCGAGCGGACGATCGCCCGGATGGGCAGCGCCCCGAGCCGCTCGACGAGGGCCTCGGCTTGTTCCCGGCCCCGGTCATCGAGGTCGACCCCGGCGGACCGGCCCGCCAGGGTGTGCGCGGTGTTCGATGTCGAACGGCCGTGGCGCAGTAAGAGAACGGTCATATGGCGGCCACCACCCCTGTCCCGAGGAGAATCAGCACGACGACGCCCAGCACAATCCGGTAGCCGACGAACCAGTACATGCTGTGCCGGACCAGGAAGCGCAGGAACCAGGACACCGCGGCGAACCCGACGACAAACGCGATCACGGTGGCGACCAGCAGTTGAGCGCCGCTGGCGCTCATACCCTCCCCGACCGGGTTGAAGGCATCGGGCAGCGAGAACAGCCCCGAGGCGAACACCGCCGGGATCGCCAGCAGGAAGCCGAACCGCGCGGCGAGCTCACGTTCGAGGCCGAGGAACAGCCCCGCGCTGATCGTCGCCCCGGACCGCGACACCCCCGGCACCAGTGCCAGGCACTGGGCGAAGCCGACGATGACGGCGTCGCGCCAGGTGAGCTGCTCCACTCGGCGGGTCTGCCTGCCGTAGTACTCGGCAGCTGCGATGACCAGGGAGAACACGATCAACGCGGTCGCCACCAGCCAGAGATTGCGGGCACCGGTGCGGATCTCGTCCTTGAAGAGCAGCCCGACCACTGCGATCGGGATCGAGCCGATGATCACCCACCAACCCAGCCAGTAGTCGGCGTCACGGCGGCCACCCTTGAACAGCCCGCGGAACCACGCCTTGACGATCCGCGCGATGTCGCGCGCGAAGTACACCAGCACCGCCGCCTCGGTTCCCAGCTGGCTGACGGCGGTGAACGAGGCCCCGGCGTCCTCGTCGAAGAACACCCGGGACGCGATGGCCAGGTGTCCCGACGACGACACCGGCAGGAACTCGGTGAGCCCCTGCAGCACTGACAGGACCACGACCTGCAGCCACGACATCGCAGGCACGTCAGTCACGACGACGACCGTACCGTGGGCTGGGGTCAGCGGTTGTGGCGCGGCACCGGCTGCGCCTCGGCGACTTCATCGCGCACCGCGGCCGCCAGACTGCGCTCGTCGGACAGGTCGATGTCGGTGAGCTTGCGGGTGGCCACCGCGACGACGTCCTCCGACTGCGGGACCGGGCCGCGCAGCCTGGGCCGGTAGATCTCGACGACCAACGCCTGACGTTCGATGTGGAACGAGAACGATCGCCCGTCGCCGACCTGGCCGAATCCGCTGGCATGCACCCCGGTGGTGATGTCCTCCAGAGCGAAGTCCTGGTGGGTGTTCTGATGGGTTACGTCCCCGTCGGCGGCAAGGGTCATGGTCCGTACCATACCGCCGTGGCCGCCGTCCGGGGCAACAGATGGGGGCGTTTCCGGTCACGACGTTGCATACACTGGCCTTTCGATCAGGATCCACCGAAGTGAGCGAGAGCTACCCGTTGCCGAGCCGATTAAACACACCAGTTCAGCGGGTTCGCCTCGGCGCGGCAGTGCTGGCAATGGCGCTTCTTGGCGGTTGTTCCTCGAACCCCGTGGATTCGCCCCCACCGACGATCGATCCCGGGCGCGCCGCCGTCTCCCCCGCGGTGACCGCCACCCCACCCGGGGTGGTGCGTCCGCTGGCCGGGCCGGCGACGGCGGCGGCGTTCGACGAGGCGACGGGCGCGCTGCTGGTTCTCGGTGACGGTGACCGGCCGGTCGTCACGGTCTTCACCCCGTCGGGTGATGCCACCCCGGTGGAGCTGGATGACGCCGCGACGGCGATGGCCGGAGACGGTGACGGGAAGGTGGTGCTGTCGACGAAGGGGGGCTACTTCCGGCTCGACGTCGCCTCCGGAGACCTCACCAGGGTCGGGGTGCAGGGCCACGAAGAGGTCGACTTCACCGCAATCGCGCGGCGCGCCGACGGCCTGCTCGTGCTGGGCAGTGCCGACGGCACGGTGTTCACGCTGGCCTCGGACACCGAGGTCGGCGCACAGCTGAAGATGTTCGCCCGCGTGGACGGCATTGTCACCCAAGGCAATACCGCGATCGTGCTGGACCGGGCGCAAACCTCGGTCACCAGCCTCAACGCCGACGGCACGGCGTCAGCACAGGCCCTGCGGGCGGGCCGTGGCGCCACCACGATGGTGGCCGACGCGGCCGGGCGGGTGCTGGTCGCCGACACTCGCGGCGGCGAGCTGCTGGTGTACGGCGCCGACCCGTTGATCCTGCGGCAGCGCTACCCGGTGCCGGATTCGCCGTACGGACTGGCGTCCTCCGATGATCCGGCCGGGCTGGTGTGGGTCGCCCAGACGGCGACCAACACCGTCGTTGGCTACGATCTTGCGACCGGCATCCCCGTCGAGAAAGTGCGTCATCGAACCGTGCAGCAACCCAACTCGCTGGCTTTCGACGCCGCGTCGGACACCCTGTACGTGGTGTCGGCCACCGGAGCCGGCGTCCAGGTCATCGACTCCGCCGGGGTGGCGACGTGAGCCCCGGCTCACGGGGCCGGATGCCCGCGGCGTGGAGCAAAGTGGTTTCCGAGGACCACTCCGGTGAGTACGAGTGGATTCCGCTGCGGCTGCCCCCCGACGTGACGCGCGTGAGCGCATCCATCCGGTTGTCGATCGAGGCCGAGTACCGCGGGTGGGAACTGACCAGGGTTCGGCTGTACACCGACGGCAGCAGACGGGTGCTGCTACGCCGCAAGAGGCGCGCCGACCGGTCCCACGACCCGGACCAGCCGGCACTGTGATGTACCGAGCGCTGCGCCGGGCGTTGTTCCTGGTGCCGCCGGAACGAATCCACACCTGGGTGTTCGCCGGCCTGCGCACCGCCACCACCCCGGCACCGCTGCGTCGGCGTCTTTCCCGTCGACTGATGCCCAGCGACCCGGTGCTGGCCAGCACCGTGTTCGGAGTACGGTTCCCCGGCCCGATGGGGCTGGCCGCCGGCTTCGACAAGGACGGGCTCGGAGTGCATGCCTGGGGTGCGCTGGGGTTCGGGTTCGCCGAGGTGGGCACCGTCACCGCGCAGGCCCAACCCGGCAATCCGCCGCCGCGGATGTTCCGGCTGCCTGCCGACAGCGCGCTGCTGAACCGGCTCGGATTCAACAACCGCGGCGCCGGCGCGCTGGCCGCGCAGCTGACGGGAGGCACCCCCGACGTGCCTATCGGGGTCAACATCGGCAAGAACAAGGTGACCCCGCCCGAAAAGGCGGCCGACGACTACGCCGAATGCGCCAGGCTGCTCGGGCCTCTGGCGGACTACCTTGTGGTCAACGTCAGCTCCCCCAACACCCCGGGCCTGCGTGACCTGCAGTCCGTCGAGTCGCTGCGCCCAATCCTGACCGCCGTCCTGGCGGAGACGGCGACACCGGTGCTGATCAAGATCGCACCAGACCTCGCCGACAGCGACATCGACGACATCGCCGACCTCGCGGTCGAACTCGGCCTGGCCGGGATCGTCGCCACCAACACGACCGTGTCCCGCGCCGGGCTGGCGACACCGGGGGTCGAGGAACTCGGGCCCGGCGGCATCTCCGGCGCCCCGGTCGCGCAGCGCTCCGCGGACGTGCTGCGGAGGCTGTACGCGCGCGTCGGCGATCGGCTGGTGCTGATCAGCGTCGGCGGTATCGAGACCGCCGACGACGCCTGGGAGCGCATCGTGTCAGGGGCCTCGCTGCTTCAGGGATACACCGGTTTCGTCTACGGCGGGGGGCTGTGGGCGAAGACCATCCACGACGGGATCGCCCGCCGGCTGCACGAGCACGGGTTCACCCATCTCGCCGAGGCCGTGGGTTCGGCGGCGCGCTGAGCGCTACTTCTGCTCGTAGGTGCCGGTGATGAGGGCGCGGGCGATGGCGTGGCTGAACAGGTTGAAGCCCAGGTACGCGGGGGTCCCCTCAGCCGGCACGTCGAGCTTTTCGACGTCGACCGCGTGCACCGCGACGATGTAGCGGTGCGGACCGTGCCCGGCAGGTGGTGCCGCGCCGATGAAGCGCTTCAGACCGGCGTCGTTGGCCAACGTGACTGCGTCACCGGGGAAACCCTGGTTGCTGCCGTCACCGACACCGGCGGGCAGATCGGTGACCGTAGCGGGCAGGTTGAACACCGCCCAGTGCCAGAAGCCCGAGCCCGTGGGCGCGTCGGGGTCGTAGACGGTGACGGCGAAGCTGCGGGTCTCCTCGGGGAAGCCCGACCAGCTCAGCTGCGGGGAGATGTCCGACCCACCGGCGCCCATGATGCCGCTGACCTGGTCTTCGGCCCACGGCTGCCCGTCGGTGAACGACTCCGAAGTCACCGTGAACGTGGGCAACTCGGGCAGGAAGTCGTAGGGGTTGTAGTCAAAGGCCATTGAAGCCGATCCTCTCTGTCGTCAGTCGGTTGGTTCAGCTGTGCAGCAGGAAATGCTCGAGGACCTCGGCACCGAAGGTCAACGCGTCGACGGGTACCCGCTCGTCGACGCCGTGGAACAACGCTGCGAAATCCAGGTCCGGCGGCAACCTCAACGGAGCGAACCCGAAGCACCGGATTCCCAAGCGGGCGAAGTGTTTTGCATCGGTACCCCCGGAGAGCATGTAGGGCACGGTGCGCGCTTCGGGATCGGTCGACAGGATCGCGGCGTTCATCGCCTCGAGCAACTCGCCGTCGAACGGGGTCTCGTACGAGGGCAGCGCGGTGATCCACTCCCGGCTGACGTCGGGGCCGATCACCTCGTCGACCTCCCGCTCGAATTCGGCGAGACGGCCCGGCAGCACCCGGCAGTCCACGACGGCCTCGGCGGTGGCAGGGATGACGTTGGCCTTGTAGCCGGCGTTGAGCATCGTCGGGTTCGCGGTGTCGCGCAGCGTGGCGCCCACGATCTTGGCGATCGACCCGAGTTTGGCCACCGCCCCGTCGATGTCGGGCGATTCGGGGTCGAAGGTGTACCCGGTCTCCTCGCTCACCGCGGCCAGGAACTGCTCCACCGATTCGGTCAGCACGATCGGGAACCGGTGCTTCCCCAACCGGGCGACCGCGGCGGCGACGGCGGTGACGGCGTTGTCGTCGTGCACCATCGACCCGTGCCCGGCGCGGCCGCGAGCGGTCAGCCGCATCCACATCATCGCCTTCTCGGCGGTCTCGATGAGGTACAGCCGACGCTCACCGCCGTCGCGGCGCGGCACCGTCAGCGAGAATCCGCCGACCTCACCGACCGCCTCGGTGACGCCCTCGAACAGGTCGGGCCGGTTCTCCACAAGCCATTTGCAGCCGTAGTTGCCCCCGGCTTCCTCGTCGGAGACGAACGCGAAGACCAGGTCGCGCGGCGGCACGATGCCGGAGCGCTTGAAATGCCGGGCGACCGCGATGATCATCCCGACCATGTCCTTCATGTCGACCGCTCCGCGGCCCCACACGTAGCCGTTCTCGACGGCCCCCGAGAACGGGTGCACGCTCCAGTCGGATGCCTCTGCGGGAACCACGTCGAGATGGCCGTGCAACATCAGCGCGCCGCGCGACGGGTCGGCACCGGCGAGTCGGGCGAACACATTTCCGCGGCCGGGGGCGCCGGCCTCGATGTACTCCGTTTCCAGGCCGACCTCCTCGAGCCGGTCGGCGACCCAGCGCGCGCATTCGGCCTCGCCCTTGGTGGTGGCCAGATCGCCGGTGTTGGAGGTGTCGAACCGGATGAGCGCACTCACCAGGTCGACGACCTCGTCGCTGGGTGTCGTGGGAGTACTCACAGTCCCTTTCCTACCACTGTCTGCCCGATGCGCCCCGCTCCCCGGGTTTTGGCCCGGGGCGGCTGATCCGATAACCTAAGCTGCCTTCGAACTGGTCCGAGTGGCGGAATGGCAGACGCGCTAGCTTGAGGTGCTAGTGCCCTATTAACGGGCGTGGGGGTTCAAGTCCCCCCTCGGACACAGCCAGCGACGCGACTCAGGTCGGCCGTCGCCTTGGCCTCGATCCACCGATGTAGTGGCTGCGCGTCGGGTTTGCAACGAGAAAGTGCCGCTGAACTCAACGATCGATGTTCTCTACGCATCAACCACATCCGGCCAGGAGGACCTTGAACTGTCCTGGGTCTGGTGGAGATCGTGAGCGCGCCAGAAGGATGTGGTTGTGGCTGCATCGAGGAAGTTCGACCGAGGGACCAGGGTGGCGGTGGTGCTGTGCGTCGGGACCTGGGTTCTGTGTTGTGGGGCGTGTTGGGGTGGTCCCGTGTCGCCGGATAAGCTAAGCCGCCGGAACTGCGGCACGGTCAACTAACAGTTCCGGTCGAAAAGTGAGCAGTCTGTTCCGGGGTGGTTTCCAGCGGTCATTGTGAACCGTCCCGGGTTTCGTGCACACCTTCTTCTGAGGGAAGGATGGCACGATGCCGAGCAAGTACGACGAGAACACCAAGGCCAAGGCGGTGCGGCTGGTCCGAGAGCATCGCGATGACTACGAGACCGAGTGGGCGGCGATGCGCGCGATCTCGGCGCGGTTGGGGATGAGCGCGGAGACGCTGCGCAAGTGGGTGCGCCAGGCCGAGGAGGACGACGGTGAGGGTGCGGGTGTGCCGACTGAGACCGCACGCGAGCTGCGGGAGCTGCGCCGCAAAACCAAGGAACTTGAGCAAACGATCGAAATACTGAGCCGCAACAACTTTCTTCGCGCGGGAGTGCGACCCGCTACACCGCTGATCTGCGAGTTCATCGACGAACACAAGGACCGGTTCGGGGTCGTACCGATGTGCCGCGCCCTGGGTATCCAGGGCGTGGCGATCGCCCCACGCACCTACTGGGCACACCGGTCGTCGGCGCCGTCAAAACGGGCCCTGTGGGACACCACGATCACCGAGATCCTCGCCGGTGTCTACGAGCCCGACGAGCACGGCAAACGCCCACCGGAGTGCCTGTACGGCAGCCTGAAGATGTGGGCGCACCTGCAGCGCCAGGGCATCCCGGTGGCGCGCTGCACGGTCGAACGGATCATGCGCAAGCACGGCTGGCGCGGGGCCATGCGCGCCCGGACGATACGCACCACCGAGCGCGATCCGGCCGCCGCGAGAGCGCCGGACCTGGTGCGGCGGCGCTTCCATGCGTCGCGGCCCAACGAGCTGGACGTAGCCGACTTCACCTACGCGCCGCTCGATGGCGGCGGGTTCGGCTACACCGCATTCGTCATCGACGCCTATGCCGGACTGATCGCGGGCTGGGAGTGCTCGTTGACGAAGAACACCGCCTTCGTCGAGCGGGCGATCCGCCAAGCCACGGCATACGGGGCGCGGCAGGGACGTCCGCTCACCGGTGACACGATTCGTCACAGCGATGCCGGATCACCGCAACACATTTCACTGAGGCGCTGATGCTGGCCGGACTCATCCCGTCGATCGGGACTGTCGGGGACCCTCGATAACGCGTTGGTCGAAACCACGATCGGGCTCTACAAAACCGAGTGCCTCCGCGAGGGCTCCCCGTTCCGCACCGGACCGATCCGCACCCTCGCCGACCTGGAGAACATCACCTCGGCGTGGGTGCACTGGTATAACACCGCCAGGCTCATGCACCGCCTTGGCCGCCGCGCGCCAGCCGAAGCCGATGCCGAGTACTACGCCCGGCTGCAAGCCGGCGACCCCATCAGCAGTCCGTAGGTTCGGGTCGCGACGGGTGTGTCACCGAACACCGATGGCAGACTCGGGACTTGTGGCGGAGTTGTTGATCGCGGTCAACCCTGACGACGACTCCCGGCTGCGGCTGCTGCTGAGGGTCCCGCTCGCTGGCGGTGACGTGCTGTTCCGCACGTCGGGGACCTGGCCGCGCGAAAAAGCTTTGTTCGCCTACCCGGTACCGCTGGACGAGTGGCCCGACGATCCGGTAATCGTCGAACGAGTGCGGTTGCGGTCGTGTCGTCGGCGCGGCGCGGCGATCGACGTGATCGCCGACCGGTCCCGGCACAACCGCTCCCAGCTCGTGTTCACCCAGGCTCGTGGCCGCGACGTGGTGTTTTGGCAGTCGCCGCGCACCCGCAAACAGGCACGCCCGAACGTGCGCACCCCGACCGCCCGCGCCCATGGCATCGAGGAGCTGCAGATCGTTGTCGACAGCCACGAGCAGTACGCCTACCGGTTCGCAACCCAGCAGGTCACCACGGTCAAGCGGGCGCTGCCGTGCGGGGACTACGGGATCGTCTTCGATGGCCAGCTTGTCGCCAGCGTGGAACGCAAGTCACTGGCCGATCTGGTATCCAGCCTCACGGGCGGCAAGCTGCGCTACCAGGTCGGCGACCTGGCCGCGCTCCCGCGCGCGGCGGTAGTCATCGAGGATCGCTACTCGCAGGTGTTCAAGCTTGACCGCGTCCGTCCCGCGATGGTCGCCGACGGACTCGCCGAACTCCAGATCCGCTGGCCGAACGTGGCGATCGTATTCTGCGAGACCCGCCAGCTCGCCGAGGAATACACCTACCGGTTCCTCGCCGCCGCCAACGCCTGGGCGACCACCGAACACGCTGCCATGCAACGTATCTCACCGATCAGAGTCGACATCGCCCACCTCGACCAGGCACCCGCAGGGCCGACGCCATCCACCGCCGAAGTCCGCGCCTGGGCTCGCAGCACCGGCTTACCGGTACCCGACCGCGGCCGGCTCCGCCCCGAGATCTGGACTGCTTGGTACGACACCAACTCGTCGAACCGAACCTAGCGTCTACGGCCGCGTACTACGCTCACCACCAGATCGGGAAGCACACCGGTCACACGAAACGAGGTGTGCATCAAACCTCGATCCGTGGAGTCCAGTTCGTGGCGCAGGTTGCGCCAGGTGTCGCCGGCGGCGGTTTCGGCGACCCGGATGAGCAGCAGTGCCAGCCAACATAATTGGATGTGGGCGCGGATGCGGTCCTCGCGGTGGTGATATACCGGGCGCAGCCCCAGACTGCTCTTGGCATCGCGCCAGCCGCGTTCCACCACGAGCAGCTGCTTGTAGGCGGCGGCCAGGTCCTCGGCGGTCAGGGTGAGGTCGGAGGTGCGCAGCAGCCACTTGCCGTCATAGTGGGCTTCGCGTGCGGCTGCGGCGCGGTCGATGCGCAACAGCCC
>NZ_JBAUJB010000432.1:0-1682 GCF_049683355.1 Mycobacterium sp. | reverse complement strand
ATGACCTTCTTGGCGCCCGCGTCGAGGTGGCCCTGCGCCTTGGCGCGGGCGGTGAAGATGCCGGTCGACTCGACGACGACGTCGACTCCCAGGTCACCCCAGGGAAGGGCGGACGGGCCCTCCTTGACCTCGAGCGCCTTGATCTTGGTGTCGCCGATGACGATGGTGTCCTCGCCCTCGAGGCTGACGTCGTAGGGCAGTCGGCCCAGGATCGAGTCGAACTTCAGCAGGTGGGCGAGCGTGGCGTTGTCGGTGAGGTCGTTGACAGCCACGATCTCGATGTCGCTGTTCTTTCCTTCGGCCTTCTGCGCATCCAGCGCGCGGAAGAAGTTGCGTCCGATGCGGCCGAAGCCGTTCACGCCTACCCGGATCGTCACGTCTTTCTCCTCTTGTTTCGTCACTGAACTCTTCGGCATCGCTCGGCGTTCAGCCTAGTCGGTGCCCTTCCCGCTGCGCGCGGCCTGTCCCCGACGTCTCAGAGCGATCCCAGGCTCTGGTCGACATACGGGCTTCCCAGCCATTTGCGTCGAATCCGCTGCAGCGTGCCGTCCTCTTCGAGCTCGGCCTGGGCGACCCGCAGCCTGCCCGCGAGCGCCTGGTCGGCGGGCGCCACCGCGATCGCGATGTGCTCCACCGAAAGGCCTTGCTGCACCACGTCGACACCGGGCAGCGACTTGACGAGCTCGGTCAGCACCGGAGCCAGCTTCATCACCGCATCACATTCGCCGTTGCCCAGGCCACGCACCGCCGCCTCGACGTCGCCGTAGTCGTAGACCCGCACCCGCGCCGCCTTGCCCTCGGCGACGAGGCGCTCGGCGATCGGCTCGCTGGTGTTGCCGCGCTGCACCCCGATCGTCAGGCCGTCGAGGTCGTCGATCGAGTGCACCTGTGGCAGCCGGCCGGTGTCGACGGCCAGGGCCTGCCCGGAGATCAGATACGGCGGGAGAAACCCCGCCCTGGCTTCGCGGGCCGGTGTCACGGTGGTGCCCGCGGCGACGCAGTCGTAGTCGCCGGCTTCCAGACGCGCGAAGATCCCGTCGAAATCCGCACCCTTGTAGCCGACGAACTCGACGGACTCACCGAGCGCGCGGGCGAGTTCGGCCATCAGCTCGATGTCCAGGCCGGTGTCGCCCGGCATCGCGTTGAACGGCGGGTCCGGATAGGCCACACCCACCCTCATGTCAGGCGTCTTCCAGCAGGTCCGGGGTCACCGCCGACTCGGTGTCGGGGACACCGTCCTGCTTGGCCTTGCGGTCGGCCATCGACAGCAGCCGCCGAATCCTCCCCGCCACAGCGTCTTTGGTCATCGGGGGCTCGGCAAGGCGGCCGAGCTCCTCCAGGGACGCCTGCCGGTGCGCCACGCGCAGACTGCCCGCGGCGGCGAGATGGTCGGGCACCGTATCGCCGAGGATCTCCAGCGCACGTTCCACGCGGGCGGCCGCAGCCACCGCGGCCCGCGCGGACCGCCGCAGGTTGGCGTCGTCGAAGTTGGCCAACCGGTTCGCCGTCGCCCGCACCTCGCGGCGCATCCGGCGCTCCTCCCAGGTGAGCCGGGTGTCCTGCGCACCCATCCGGGTGAGCAATGCGCCGATGGCCTCGCCGTCTCGAACCACGACACGGTCGCTGCCGCGCACCTCGCGTGCCTTCGCGCCGACCCCCAGCCGCCGGGCCGCACCCACGAG
>NZ_JBAUJB010000431.1:0-12677 GCF_049683355.1 Mycobacterium sp. | reverse complement strand
CCAACCTGTTCCTCTACCACCTGCAGCGGCACAGTGACCACCACGCCAACCCGACGCGTCGCTACCAGACGCTGCGCAGCATGAACGGGGCGCCGAATCTGCCCAGCGGGTACGCGTCGATGATCGGACTCACCTACTTCCCGCCGCTGTGGCGCAAGGTGATGGACCACCGCGTCATGGAGCACTACGACGGCGACATCTCCAAGGTCAACGTCCATCCGCGAGTGCGGGACAAGGTGATGGCCAAGTATGGGACCGACGAGCGCTCGCGCGAGGAGCAGACGGGCCGAGACGCATGACCGCCTACCGCTGCCCCGGCTGTGACTACGTCTACGACGAGGCCAAAGGTGCGCCGCGGGAGGGCTTTCCAGCAGGCACGTCGTGGGATCAGGTGCCCGATGACTGGGCATGTCCGGACTGCGCGGTGCGCGAGAAGGTCGATTTCGAAGTCATCCAAACCCACTGATGCTGCGTCCAGGGCGGGAAAGTGTGAGTAATTCCCGCCATGAGTGCAGCCTCAACGCAAGAGAAGAGATTGGAGCAACGAGATGAGCGACTACAAGCTGTTCGTCTGTGTGCAGTGCGGCTTCGAGTACGACGAGGCCAAAGGCTGGCCCGAGGACGGCATCGAGCCGGGCACCCGCTGGGACGACATCCCCGACGACTGGAGTTGCCCGGACTGCGGCGCGGCCAAGTCGGATTTCGAGATGGTCGAGGTCGTCCGGCCATGAGCGCACACTCGATGTCCGCGAGCGCGCGCGCAGGTACGCGACACGCCGAGCGAAGGTGTGCAAACGCGCACGCTCGCGGGGAAGACGGGACGACGTGACAGCCTGGGCGAGCACGACCGTCGGAAGCGATAGTGTCGCGCGTGTGAGCTGCTCCCGCGAGAAGCGCATCAGCTACGCCGAGGCGTCCCGGGTGCTGCTGCGCGACTCGATCCTCGACGGCATGCGGGAGATGCTGCTGGCCCGCGACTGGTCGGCGATCACGCTGTCCGACGTGGCCAGGGCGGCCGGCATCAGCCGCCAGACGATCTACAACGAGTTCGGCTCGCGGCAGGGCCTGGCGCATGGGTATGCCCTGCGCCTGGCCGACAGGCTCGTCGACCAGATCCACGACGCCATCAACCACAACGTCGGCGACATCTACGCCGCCTTCTTGCAGGGCTTCCGCGACTTCTTCACCGAGTCGGCCGCCGATCCGCTGGTGATCTCGCTGTTGACCGGAACCTCCAAGCCCGACCTGCTGCAGATCATCACCACCGACAGCGCGCCGATCATCAGCCGGTGCTCCACGCGGCTGACCGAATCGTTGATGTCCAGCTGGGTGCGGGCCAGCGAGGAGGACGCCGGAGTCCTGGCCCGCGCCATCGTCCGGCTGGCCATGAGTTACGTCTCGATGCCCCCGGAAGCCGACCACGATGTGGCCCGAGACCTGGCCAGATTGATGACGCCGTTCGCCGAACGCTACGGTGTCATAGATACTTCTTAGCCGGCAGAGCGCAGCCGCTGTTGGAAAACGGATGAGCGCCTGTCCCGCGAGCCCGCAGGCTATGGGTGTCGCCGACTGCACATCCGTGCACGCACAGGCAAGCGAACGAATATAGGGGCTCTACATGACTGCACTGACCGCCGATGTCCGCAACGGCATCGACTACAAGGTCGCCGACCTGGGACTGGCCGAGTTCGGCCGCAAGGAGATCCGGCTGGCCGAACACGAGATGCCCGGCCTGATGGCGCTGCGCCGCGAGTACGCCGACGTCCTGCCGCTCAAGGGCGCGCGGATCTCCGGTTCGCTGCACATGACCGTCCAGACCGCGGTGCTCATCGAGACCCTGGTCGCCCTCGGCGCTGAGGTGCGCTGGGCGTCGTGCAACATCTTCTCCACCCAGGACCACGCCGCCGCGGCGGTCGTCGTCGGCCCCAACGGCACCGTCGAGGCGCCCAAGGGCACCCCGGTGTTCGCGTGGAAGGGCGAGTCGCTGGAGGAGTACTGGTGGGCCGCCGAGCAGATGCTCACCTGGCCCGACGAGCCGGCCAACATGATCCTCGACGACGGCGGTGACGCCACCATGCTGGTGCTGCGCGGCGCGCAGTTCGAGAAGGCCGGCGTGGTTCCTCCCGGTGAGGACGACGACTCCGCCGAGTACAAGGTTTTCCTGTCGCTGATCCGGGCGCGCTTCGAGACCGACAAAACCAAGTGGACCAAGATCGCCGAGGCCGTCAAGGGCGTCACCGAGGAGACCACCACCGGCGTGCTGCGGCTCTACCAGTTCGCCGCCTCCGGTGAGCTGTCCTTCCCGGCGATCAACGTCAACGACTCGGTGACCAAGAGCAAGTTCGACAACAAGTACGGCACCCGGCACTCGCTGATCGACGGCATCAACCGCGGCACCGACGTGCTGATCGGCGGCAAGGCCGCGCTGGTCTGCGGCTACGGCGACGTCGGCAAGGGCTGCGCCGAGGCCCTCAAGGCTCAGGGCGCCCGCGTCGCGGTCACCGAGATCGACCCGATCAACGCGCTGCAGGCGCTGATGGACGGCTTCGAGGTCAAGACCGTCGAAGAGGCCATCGGCTGGGCGGACATCGTCATCACCGCCACCGGCAACCAGGGCATCATCACCCTCGAGCACATGAAGTCGATGAAGCACCAGGCGATCCTGGGCAACATCGGCCACTTCGACGACGAGATCGAGATGGCGCGTCTGGAGAAGGACCCCGACGTCCGCCGCATCAACATCAAGCCGCAGGTCGATGAGTTCACCTTCTCCAACGGTCACTCGATCATCGTGCTGAGCGAGGGACGTCTGCTGAACCTGGGCAACGCGACCGGCCACCCGTCGTTCGTGATGAGCAACAGCTTCTCCAACCAGGTGATCGCGCAGATCGAGCTGTGGACCAAGAACGACGAGTACGACAACGAGGTCTACCGGCTGGCCAAGCATCTCGACGAGAAGGTCGCCAAGATCCACGTCGAGGCGCTCGGTGGCTCGCTGACCAGGCTGACCAAGGAGCAGGCGGAGTACATCGGTGTCGACGTCGACGGCCCGTACAAGCCAGAGCACTACCGCTACTGACGTGACGAGGTCGAATCGGGCGCCCACGGTGACCACCGGGGTCGGTGTGCGCGCCCGATTCGCCGGTCGGCTGGTCGCGACGGCCGGACTCCTGCTGCTGGTCTCGGCGTGTCAGACCCAGCCGGAAGAGCCGGCCGCCAGTTCTGCGCCGCCCGCTCCGGAGGTGCGTCACGACACCGAGGAGCTCGCCCGCATCTTCCCGGCTCTGGGTGCTCCGGTGTCGGCGTCGTGGATCCAGTGGGACAACACCGCAACACGCCCTGAAAACTCACGGCTGACGTTGCAGTGGATCGACGCCGTCGTGCAGGTCACCCCTGCCACGATGGAAGAACTTGTGACACAACATGAATCAGAGCAAACCGGTAGCCAGCCCGCGGTGCAGAAGGTGCTCGAGCCCGAGCTGCCGCCCGGGCCTTTTCTGACCGGCATCGAGCTGAACATGGTCTTCGGCGCCGAGCGCAGAAGCACCCGGGTGTTCCTGGACCCGCCGCAGGACGAGGTGGTGCTGCAGTCCAGCATCGCCGGCTGAATCAGGCGCGTCAGGCGACCTGCAGGGTCACGTACCGCGCCGAATTCGCCTGCGGCAGCAGGCCCAACTGCCGGTACACGGTGGAGCGCCACACCGGTGCCTGCGAGTTGATGTAGAGGCCGCCCAGGGCCCAGCCGTGCATCTGCCCGTCGCCGATGATGACCGTGAAGTCGGCGTCGGGATCCTGCGCCAGAAGCTTGTCGCGGAACGCCAGTGCGCCCGGGTAGAGCTTCTCCAGCGTGCCGATGTACACCGCGGTCGGGGGCAGGCCGGTCAGGTCCGCGCCCGAAATCGGGTTCACCCGTGGATCATCCATGTCCAGCTCGCCGTTGAACTGCGGACCTTCCCCTGCCGGACGGCTCGGCAGGATCGGGTCATCGATGGCGTCGATCTCGGGCCCGCTCAACGTCAGATGCAGCGCCGGTGAGACCAGCACCATTCTCGAGGGCCGAGATTCGGAGACCACACATTGCACGTCGGATCGGCAGCGGCGCAACATCTCCTGCACGGCCAGCATGGCGTACGAACCGCCGGAAGAGTCCCCGTAGAGGCTGACGTTGTCCACGCCGTGCTCGTCGATCAACATCGACAGATAGTCGGCCATCGGCGGCACCAGCGTGCTCGCCGTGCCGGTGTCCTTGGGCGGGGCCAGCGGAAAGATCGGCACCAGCACGGTGGCGCCGGTGTCGCGGGCCATCTCCGCGTAGTCCGACCAGTGGATGATGTTCGCCTCGGCCTCGAAACCGCCGCCGTGCAACGCGACGACGTACTCGCCCGACGGTTGTGGCGACGCCAATTCCCATACGGTATAGCCGTTGTAGCTGCGCTCGGTGACGGTCAGTCCGGTGATCGTCGACGGTGGTGGGTCGGCGGTGGTGACCACCCCCACCACGCCGCTGAACAACTTGATCCCGGTGACCGCCGAGAACCAGCGCAGGGTGCGCAGCGTGCCGACGACCAGTTGGTCCCCGAACGTCGGTGGTGCCGTCGTGACGGTGCGTGGACCGTCGGCGACGTCGTTGAGTCCGAGTTGGCGGTAGATGTCCGGCCGCACCTTGGCCGCCTGCGAGTTGATGGAACCGCCCAACGCCCAGTCGTGGATTTGGCCCCTGCCCACCACGAGCGAGGCCATCCCACCGGCGGCATTCCATTTCTCGTGCAGCAGCAGGGTGTCGGGAAGTCCGATCTCGAGGGTCCCGATGTAGATCGTGGTGGGCGGAAAACCTGCGAGCACAGCGTCTTCGATGAACAGCGGGCTGACCATCGGGTCCGTCGGGTCGAATCCGTCGGCCCAGTGACTGCCGTCGTTGTAGAAGTCGAGATCGTCGACGTCGATCACCGGGTCGTCGATGTCGCGGATGGCCGGGTTGGACAGCGAGGCGTCCGGGGCGGGGGAGAGCAACACCATGCTCGCCGGAACGGGACGACCGTTCATCACCAGCCGGCGCACCGCGGACATCGCCAGGATGGTGCCGGCCGAATCTGCATAGACGCTGACGTCCTCGGCCCCGTGCGTGGCGATCTGATCGGAGAGGAACTGGGCCATGGCGGGCACCACCCGGGTGGCCGACCCCGCCTCGGTGGTCGCCAGCGGATACATCGGCACGAGCACGGTGGCGCCGGTGTCGCGCGCCATGGCCGCGTAGTCACCCCAGTGAGTGATCAGCGGCTGCACGACGAACCCGCCCCCATGGACGGCGACGACGGTCTTGCCCGTCGGGTTCGGCGGGTGGAACTCCCACACCTGCCAGGGTTCCTCTTCCGACACCTGGTACTCGGTGCTGCGGACGTCGAGGCCGCGCTTGACGAACCATGGCGGCTTGTCGCTCTCCAGCGCTTTGGCCAACAATCCGTAGAGGTCGACACCGATGAAGCTGGAGATCTGACGCATCACCCGAAGGCTGAAAACGACCACCTGGTCGAAGAACGTCGGTTCGGCGGTGTAGGTGATCGAGTCCGAAGGTGCGGCAACCACAGCCGCGCCCGAGGCGATGTCGGCAGATGCTCTGACCACCGGTGCCGGAGCCTCGTCGACCTCGCGGCGCGCCGCCCCGAGCGCCGTCCACAGCTGTGGTAGCGCGGCCGGCGCCGGCCGCGGTGTGTCTTCGGGGACCGGCTGCTCCAACAGGGTGCGTGACACCTGATCGGGCTCGGACTCGGGTTCGGGCTCGCCGGCCGGCTCGTCGGCGGGAGTGGCGTCCGGTTCCGCGGCGCGCGGCTTCCGCTCTTCCCCGTCAGCCTCTTCCCCGTCAGCCTCGGCGACGGCGTCCTCGTCGGACTCGGATTCGGATTCGGTTGGCGCCGAATCGTTCCGGCTCGGAGCATCGCCGGAGCGGTCCTTGGGTGTGCTCGCCGGACCGGCCCGCTTCTTCCCGGAATCCCCGTCGGTTTGCGTCGACTTCGGGGCCGACCGTGACCCGCCGGAGTCGTCGTCCGCAGCCGCGACGGCGCAACCCCACCCCAGGAACACCGCGGTACCGACACCGGCCGCAACCGCAACTTCGCCAACTTTGCCGACACGGCGTCTGCTCCCCATCGGCTCACTATGAAGGCTGCGCCTCCGCGTGGTCAACCTTTGCCGTCTCTGCCACTGCTGTGCCTGCATTACGCTCGCCCAGTGCTCATCGTGATCGAAGGAGTCGACGGTGCCGGCAAGCGGACGTTGACCAACGGTCTGCGCGCCGCCTTCGAGGCCGGCGGCCGGTCGGTGTCCAGCCTGGCGTTCCCGCGTTACGGGGTCTCGGCGCATGCGGATCTGGCGGCCGAAGCCCTGCACGGCGCCCACGGTGACCTCGCCGACTCGGTCTACGCGATGGCGGTGCTGTTCGCGATGGACCGCGCAGGCGGCAAGGCCGAGATCGAGCGGCTGGCCGCGGAATCCGACGTCGTGATCCTCGACCGCTACGTCGCCTCCAACGCCGCCTACAGCGCTGCGCGGCTGCACCAGGGCGGCGACGGGGATGTGGTGGCCTGGGTGCGTGACCTCGAGTACGGACGGCTGCAGCTGCCCGCCCCGGACTGGCAGGTGCTGCTGGATGTGCCGACAGAACTGGCGGCGCAACGCGCGGTGAACCGGGCCGCCGAGGAGGCCGACCGGGCCCGGGACGCCTACGAGCGCGACGACGGGCTGCAGCGTCGCACGTCAGCGGTGTACACCGAGTTGGCCGCGGCCCAGTGGTGCGGGCCGTGGACGGTGGTGCCACCGGACGTCGACGCAGCCGAACTCGCGGAAATTCTGCGTTAGCTGCCAGACCGCTGCGGATCGGCGAGACGGCATATACCCTCAGCCATGGGGCGTCGCCCAGGCGACGAAACTGTGCAACGTGGTACCGGGGGGACCGATGACTGTTCCAATTCATACGCGCGTCGAACTGCTTGCGGAGGTCGACGATCGCGTCGCCCGGATGAAGTCGGCCTGCGGACAATTCGACCAGGGCACCCTCGTCGAGGCCATGACGGTGGCAGTGCACGTCCGCGCGCTCGTCCACCACACCGACACCACCCGCGCCCTGATCGACCAGCGCGACCTCACCTGGGTGGACACCGCGGGCGTGCCCCATCCCAAGAACCAGTCCGGCGCGGCCTGCCTGACCCTGATGAAGATCCGCAGCGGACCGCAGGGCTACGCCGAATACGTGCCGAAGCTCGGGCTGTACCCGCCGGCACCGATCCGCACCAGGGACGGCGGCCGGATCGACCGCGGCTCGCGCATCCCGTTCGACCACTGGTGGACCAACCCGGTGGTGCGGGACTGCGACGGCGCCGACTACTCCCGCAAGCAACTCGTGCTCGCGCTTGCCAACGAGTTGGTGGCCTCGGACGACCCGGAGACGACGGCTGCGCGGCGGGCGCTGGCGGACAGCTACTCGCTGGGGTGGGTGCTCGCAGGCGACACCGGCGGCGCGGCGCGGAAGGCTTTCGAGAGAAACCCGGTGCCTGCCAGCGTGCGGCAGATCGGCTACGAGGTCATCGAGTCGATCAGGCAGCAGCGCGACATCATCGGCAGCACCGCCACCTTCGGCTGACGACTGCCAGAAGTCCGCTTCACGGCCCGGCCGGAGTGTCGTTCCGGACCTCGGTGCCGGTCAACACGCAAATCGCCCGGTGTGGTATCCGAGGTTTATTGCTTTTTGGTGACACCATGGACACCATGAGGCAAAGGATCCTGGTCGTCGATGACGACCCTTCGCTCGCCGAGATGCTCACCATCGTTCTGCGTGGCGAGGGCTTCGATACCGCGGTGGTCGGTGACGGCACCCAAGCGCTGACCGCGGTGCGCGAGCTGCGGCCCGATCTGGTGCTGCTGGACCTCATGTTGCCCGGCATGAACGGCATCGACGTGTGCCGGGTGCTGCGCGCGGACTCCGGCGTGCCCATCGTGATGCTGACCGCCAAGACCGACACCGTCGACGTGGTGCTCGGGTTGGAGTCCGGCGCCGACGACTACGTGATGAAGCCGTTCAAGCCCAAGGAACTGGTGGCCCGGGTGCGGGCCCGGCTGCGTCGCAACGAGGACGAGCCCGCCGAGATGCTGTCGATCGCCGACATCGACATCGACGTCCCGGCCCACAAGGTCACCCGCCAAGGCGAACAGATCTCCCTGACCCCTCTGGAGTTCGACCTGCTGGTCGCGCTGGCACGGAAACCCCGCCAGGTGTTTACTCGAGATGTGCTGCTCGAACAGGTGTGGGGTTACCGCCATCCCGCCGACACCCGTTTGGTGAACGTGCACGTCCAGCGGCTGCGGGCCAAAGTCGAGAAGGACCCGGAGAACCCGCAGGTGGTGCTCACCGTTCGAGGAGTGGGATACAAGGCCGGACCTCCGTGATCGGACGGCTCACCGTCGTCGTGATTCTGACCGCTCGGCGGTGGTCGTGATCTTCAGTTCGAGACGGCGTATCCACCGGAGGTCGGCACCACTGGTCCGGGGTCTGGGTGCGCTGGGCAGGGCGCTGAGTCTGGCGTGGCGGCGCTCGTTGCAGTTGCGCGTCGTCACGATGACGCTGGGCCTGTCGCTGGCGGTCATCATGGTGCTCGGCTTCGTCCTGACCAGCCAGATCACCGACCGGATCCTCGAGGTCAAGGTGCGCGCGGCCACCGAGGAGATCGAACGGGCCCGCGGCACGGTCAGCGGAATCGTCGGCGGTGAGGAGACCCGCTCCCTCGACAGCAGCCTGCAGCTGGCCCGCAACACCCTGATCGACCGCAAGGCAGACGCCGGCGCCGGACTCGCCGGCGCCTTCGACGCGGTGCTCGTCGTCCCCGGGATGGGACCCCGCGCGGCCACCTCCGCAGGCCCGATCGATCAGGTGCCCAACGCGCTGCGCGACTTCGTCAACGCCGGACAGGTCAGCTACCAGTACTCGACCGTGCACACCGACGGCTTCTCCGGACCCGCCCTGATCGTCGGCACCCCGACGTCGTCGCCGGCGGCCAACCTGGAGCTCTACCTGATCTTCCCGCTGAACAGCGAAGCCTCCACGATCGCGTTGGTCCGCGGCACGCTGGCCACCGGCGGGGTGGTGCTGCTCGGCCTGCTGGCCGCGATCGCGCTGCTGGTGGCGCGTCAGATCGTGCTGCCGGTGCGGTCGGCGTCGCGGATCGCCGAGCGGTTCGCCGAAGGGCACCTCGCCGAGCGAATGCCGGTGCGCGGCGAGGACGACATGGCGCGGCTGGCGGTGTCGTTCAACGACATGGCGGAAAGCCTGCACCGCCAGATCACCCAGCTCGAGGAGTTCGGCAACCTGCAACGACGGTTCACCTCCGACGTCAGCCACGAACTGCGTACCCCGCTGACCACCGTGCGGATGGCCGCCGACCTGATCCACGACCACGCCGAAGACCTCGACCCCGCGTTGCGCCGCTCGACCGAGCTGATGGTCAACGAGCTGGACCGGTTCGAGTCGCTGCTCAGCGACCTGCTGGAGATCTCCCGCCACGACGCCGGCGTCGCCGAGCTGGCCGTCGAAGCTGTCGACCTGCGCTCCATCGTCAAGAGCGCCCTGGACAACGTCGGTCACCTCGCCGACGAAGCCGGCGTGGACCTGATCGTCGACCTGCCCACCGACGACGTCATCGCCGAAGTCGACCCGCGCCGGGTGGAGCGGATCCTGCGCAACCTGATCGCCAACGCCATCGACCACGCCGAGCACAAACCGGTGCGCATCCGGATGGCCGCCGACGAGGACACCGTCGCGGTGACCGTCCGCGACCACGGCGTGGGCCTGCGCCCCGGCGAGGAGAAGCTGGTGTTCAGCCGGTTCTGGCGGGCGGATCCGTCGCGGGTGCGCCGCTCCGGTGGCACCGGCCTCGGGCTGGCCATCAGCATCGAGGACGCCCGGCTGCACCAGGGCAGGCTGGAAGCCTGGGGCGAGCCCGGCAAGGGTGCCTGCTTCCGGTTGACGCTGCCACTGGTCCGCGGACACAAGGTGACCAGCAGCCCGCTGCCCGTCAAGCCCATCGAACCGCCACCGACTCCGTCCGGCACCCGACCGACCCGCGAACGCGAACCGGCAGGGGAGAGCGTGTGACACGCCTCGTAGCCGCGCTGTTCGCACTGGTGCTCACGCTCACCGGATGTGCCGGGGTGCCCAGCTCGTCGTCGCCGCAGGCCATCGGCACCGTCGCCCGGCCGGCGCCGCCCAGCCTGCCCGCACCCACCCCGGGGATGGACCCCGACGTGCTGCTGCGGGAATTCCTCAAGGCCACCGCCGATCCCGCGAACAGGCACCTGGCCGCGCGCCAGTTCCTCACCGAATCGGCCTCGAGCGGCTGGGACGACGCGGG
This sequence comes from Mycobacterium sp., assembly GCF_049683355.1. GTDB lineage: Bacteria > Actinomycetota > Actinomycetes > Mycobacteriales > Mycobacteriaceae > Mycobacterium. Next base: position 2,283 of record NZ_JBAUJB010000431.1, on the reverse strand, counting down.
CAGCGCGCTGCTGATCGACAACGTGGTTTTTGTCGAGACCCGCACGCCCAACCGGGTTTCGGCGAGCATGCGCGCCGACATCCTCGGCTCACTGTCGGACATGGGGGTGTTCGAGACGGGCGAGGGCGCACTGCCCGACCCCGGGCCCATCGAACTGGTGAAGACATCGGACGGCTGGCGCATCGACCGTCTTCCCAACGGGGTCTTCCTGGACTGGCAGCAGTTCCAGTCCACCTACAAGCGCAGCACCCTCTACTTCGCCGACCCCACGGGCAAGACCGTGGTGCCGGATCCGCGCTACGTCGCGGTGTCCGAGCCCGACCAGCTGCCCACCGAGCTGGTCAGCAAGTTGATCGCGGGTCCGCGGCCGGAGATGACGGACACCGTGCGCAACCTGCTCGGCCCGCCGCTGAAATTGCGGGGGCCGGTGACGCGCGCCGACGGCGGCAAGACCGGCGTGGGACGCGGCTACGGCGGGGCGCGCATCGACCTGGAGAACCTGGCCACCACAGACCCCCAGAGCCGGCAACTGCTTGCCGCGCAGCTGATCTGGACGTTGTCCCGGGCCGGCATCAACGGGCCGTACGTGATCACCGCCGACGGCGCCGCACTCGACGACCGGTTCGCCGACGGCTGGGAAACTGCCGACGTCGCCGCGACCGATCCCGGTGCCCTCGACGGCGCCGCGGCCGGGCTGCACGCCCTGGTCGGCGGGTCCCTGGTGCGCCTGGACGGCCAGCGCGCGCCGCGGGTGTCGGGTTCGTTCGGACAGATGCCCGGCCAGACCGCCGCCTCGCTGTCGCGGGGCGGTCAGCTGGTCGCCTCCATCATCACCGAACGCCCCGGTGCTCCCGACATGGCGTCGACATTGTGGGTGGGACCGTTGGGCGGCAACGCATCACAGGCGATGGACGGGCGCAGCCTGAGTCGGCCGAGCTGGTCGCTGGACGACGCGATCTGGGTCGTCGTCGACGGCATCAACGTCGTCCGGGTGATCCAGGACGCGTCGGGCCAACCGGCCCGCATCCCCGTCGACTCCGCCTCGGTGTCGACCCGATTCCCCGGCCCGATCGCCGAACTGCAACTCTCGCGGGACGGCACCCGCGCGGCCATGGTGATCGAGGGACGGATCATCTTGGCGGGTGTCGAGCAGACGGAGGGCGGCGGGTACGCGCTGACCTTCCCGCGACGGCTGGGATACGGGTTGCGCGACACGGTGGTGTCGCTGTCCTGGCGCACCGGCGACGACATCGTCGTCAGCCGCACCGATGCCCAGCACCCGGTGGCCTATGTGAACCTCGACGGGGTGAACTCCGACGGGCCGACGTACAACCTGTTGCGGCCGGTGACGACGGTGGCGGCGAACCCGTCGGCCGTCTACGTCGCCGACGCCCGCGGCGTGCTTCAACTCTCGGGGTCGTCCGCCGACGGTGACCCCGGGTGGGCGGAGGTCCGGCCATTGATGACAGCGGGTGCGCTGCCGGTGCTGCCGGGCTGACACTGGACGTGCTGCCGGACAAGCCCTCCGGCAGCCAGCCGATGGAGAGGTCAGCGATGGATATCGACAAGATGCAGGTTTCCCGGAAGTCGGTGATCGTCGGCGCGGGAGTCGGTCTCGCGGCGGCTGCGCTCGCAGCGTGCTCGGGCGGCAGTGATTCCGGCTCCGGTGAGTCGGGTGGCCAGCCGTCGGGTGAGGCCCCCGAGGAGACGGCCGGTGCCGGGACGGAGCAGCTCGCCACGACTGCGGAGGTGCCGGTCGGCTCGGGCGTGATCGTCGGCGAGACGATCATCACCCAGCCGGTGGCGGGGGATTTCAAGGCGTTCTCGGCGGTGTGCACGCACTCCGGCTGCCTGATCGACGAGGTGGCCGACGGGACCATCAACTGCCCCTGCCACGGCAGCAAGTTCAGCCTCGACGGCGCGGTGGTCAACGGCCCGGCCGCGCGCCCGCTGACCGAGGAGACGATCACGGTGCAGGGAGAGTCGATCGTCGCCGGCTGAGTTTCGCCCGCGAGTGTGAAGCCAGGGCTGTGGATCAGCGCGAAACCGCAGCCCGGAATGCTATTCCGCGGCGGAACGGGGCCGGGAGGTCGGACGCCGACGCCACACTGGGGGCGTGCTCGACCTGGTGCTTCCACTGCAGTGCGGTGGCTGCGGCGTCGCCGGCGTGCGCTGGTGTGTGGCCTGCGACCGAGAGCTCACCGTCCGGCCCGACCAGCCCCACCTGGTGACGCCGCGCCTGGACCCCGGCGTGCCCGTGCTGTCGCTCGGCCGGTACGCGGG
>NZ_JBAUJB010000430.1:0-2949 GCF_049683355.1 Mycobacterium sp. | reverse complement strand
ATGACGACAGGCGCCGGTGCGGACGGGCGCTGCACGACGGCGGCGACGACGAGGACCGCGACAACGGCGCCGACGGCCACGACGAGCGCCGCGATCAGCAGAGGCCGCGGCGGGCCGTCGCCGGTTTCGCTGTTCATCACGCTGGACTCTAGGGCGCCACCACGTCGGCGATGGGGCACGTCAGGGTGCGGGTGATCCCAGCCACCTGTTGCACGCCGGGAACGACGGCGGTCCGAAGCTCGTCGAGGGTGTCTGCGCCGACCCGCGCCACGACGTCGTAGGGCCCGGTCACGTACTCCGACGACAACACCCCGGTCAGGCCGACGAGTTGCTTGGCGATCACCTCGGCGCGACCGACCTCGGTCTGGATCAGAACAAAGGCCTCGACCACGCCGCTATCCCCCCGTCCGGCTGCATAGACTCCTCGCCGCAGGGACTAAACGTACCGCAGGTCGGCGGAGTGTTCAGGGCACGAAGACGCGGCGCAGCGGCAAGCGCGACGGAAGGACCGGACATGGCGGGCGATCACCCGGACGAGTCGCTGGCCGGGGTGGGGGAGTTCGCCGCCATCGACCGGCTCGTGGCCGGACGCCGTCAGCCGCCGTGGGTCTCGGTCGGCCCCGGCGACGACGCGGCGGTGGTCGCAGCGCCCGATGGCAGGACCGTCGTCAGTACCGACATGTTGGTCGAGGACCGCCACTTCCGGCTCGACTGGTCGACACCGTACGACGTGGGCCGCAAGGCGATCGCCCAGAACGCCGCCGACATCGAGGCGATGGGGGCCCGCGCCACGGCGTTCGTCGTCGGGTTCGGTGCCCCCGGTGACACCGCGACCGCCAGTGCGGTCGAGCTCGCCGACGGAATGTGGCACGAGGCGGGTCTGCTGGGGGCGGGCATCGTCGGCGGTGACATGGTGCGTGCTCCGCAGTGGGTGATCTCGGTGGCGGCGCTCGGCGACCTCGGCGGGCTCGAACCGGTTCGCCGCGGCGGAGCCCGCCCAGGCGACACGGTGGCGGTGATCGGCCATCTCGGCCGCTCGGCGGCCGGATATACGTTGTGGCGCAACGGTATCGGCGGTTTCGACGAACTGCGCCGGTACCACCTGATGCCCGAACCGCCCTACGGGCAGGGTGCGGTGGCGGCGCGAGCCGGTGCGACCGCGATGTCGGACGTCTCCGACGGACTGCTGGCCGACCTGGACCACATCGCGTCGGCTTCGGGGGTGCGTGTCGATGTGCACACCGCCGGTCTGCGGTCCGACATCGACGCCCTGGTGGCCGCGGCAGCCGAGTCCGGCTCAGCGGCGCTGGAGTGGGTGCTCGGGGGTGGGGAGGACCACGCCCTGGTCGCGACGTTCCCGGACCAGCCGCCGCCTGGATGGCGCGCGGTCGGCACCGTCCTCGACGCCGCCGACACACCGCTGCGGGTGACCGTGGACGGCGCCCCGTGGGACGGTGATCCGGGCTGGCAGTCGTTCTGAGCGGCGCCGCACACTATGTTGGCCTCTCGTGACTGCACGTCCTCTCAGCGAATTGGTCGACGAGGCCTGGGCCCGCGCACTCGAGCCGGTCGAACCCCAGGTCGCGCAGATGGGCGAGTTCCTGCGCTCGGAACTGGCCGATGGCCAGCGGTATCTGCCTGCCGGTCCGAACGTCCTGCGGGCGTTCAGCTTCCCGTTCGAACAGGTGCGCGTGCTGATCGTCGGCCAGGATCCCTACCCGACGCCGGGGCACGCGGTCGGGCTGAGCTTCTCGGTCGCAGCGGAGGTACGCCCGCTGCCGCGAAGCCTGGCCAACATCTTCACCGAGTACCGCGAAGACCTCGGCCACCCCGCCCCGGCCAACGGCGACCTGACGCCATGGGCGCAGCAGGGAGTGATGTTGCTCAACAGGGTGCTCACGGTGCGCCCGGGGATGCCCGCGTCGCATCGCGGCAAGGGCTGGGAGGCGGTGACCGAATGCGCGATCCGAGCGCTGGTGGCCCGCCGGCAACCGCTGGTCGCAGTGTTGTGGGGACGCGATGCCGCCACGCTGAAACCCATGCTGGGGGACACCGCGGTCATCGAATCGGCGCATCCGTCACCGCTGTCGGCGTCACGGGGGTTCTTCGGGTCGCGGCCGTTCAGCCGGACCAACGACCTGCTGGAGAAGATGGGAGCCGAGCCGGTCGACTGGCGGCTGCCCTAGTACCCAGGGACGCGGATCAGGGAACCGGGCTCGGGGTGACCGTCACGTCGGGCATCTCCGGTGACGGGATGTCCACGTCGGGCGAAGGGATCTCGATGGTGTTCTCACCGTCGGTGGTCTCCGTGGGCGCCGTCGTCTCGGCGGGCTCGGTGGTCTCCGTGGTGGTTTCTGTGGTCTGGGTGCTTGTCTGGGTGGTTTCCGTCGTCTCGACGGTGGTGTTCTCGGTGTCGGCGGTTCCATCGTCGCCACACGCGACGAGGAACCATCCGGCGGCCAGAACCCCGGAGACGGTGATCAGAGCGGGACGGGCCTTTGCGGCGAATGTCATCTGTATGGCCATTTCATTTCCGACCGGGCCTCGTGCCCGACCTCAAGGTTTGGCCTACCCGACAGAGTCAGCGCTAAACGGCCGAGTTCTCGGTTCAGGTGTGCGACACGGCGTTCAGCCGCGCGACACGGCGTTCAGCCGAGCGACACGGCGTTCAGCCGCGCGACACGGCGTTCAGCCGCGCGAGACCTTCCCGGCCTTCAGGCAGGACGTGCAGACGTTGACCCGCTGCTTGTTGCCGCCGGGCCGGGCGACCGCGCGCACCGGCTGGATGTTGGGATTCCACCGACGGCTGGTCCGGCGATGGGAGTGCGACACCGACTTGCCGAAGCCGGGGCCCTTCCCGCAGATATCGCACACCGCAGCCATATGTAGAACTCCTCGAATCAGTACGTGGGGGTCTGGGTCCCTCAGCCGCGCATCAGCGGCTTGACC
>NZ_JBAUJB010000429.1:0-2031 GCF_049683355.1 Mycobacterium sp. | reverse complement strand
GCCGGCCCCAGCAGTTCACCGTGGCGTACAACGAGTTGCCCGGCTCCCAGGTGCCGTCCGCGGTGCGCCTGCGTGAGTTGCTCGCCACGCGGAATTTGATCAGCTCCTGATCGCCGACCCAGCGGCGTTCCGGGTTGGTGACGATGGTGCCTACGACGGCGATGGGTGTCTCGAACATTTGGGTTCCTCCCTCGATATTTGGCTACGGGCCAGGCACGGCGCCTGACTCGTGGGTGACACCGCCATTCACCGCCGTACCGCCGACATCCCGCGGCCGGGGCGCGGCCCGGGGCGACCGGGCTGTGGATGAGTTGCGCACTGTGGACAACCGCCGCATAGGTTGATCCGCATGACGGGACAGGTCGCCGGCCACGCCGCTACGGGGTCCCTGGCCGGCAGCCGGGTGGTGGTGGCCGACACCGTCGGGGACGGTGTTGTCGGCGCCCTGCGCGGTGCCGGCGCCACGATCGTCGATCCCTCGGCCTTCGCGACCGCCGACGTCGTGGTGACGACAGGCGCTCCCGCGGCGCCTGTGTGCATCACTCCCACCGCCGCGGCACTTTCCGCCCGCCTCAGCGTCCTCGCGTCCGACCTCGTGCTCGCCGACGCCGTGACAGCCGTGCTCGCCGGACACGCACCGGGCCGGCGGGTTTGGCCGGCCGACATCCGCCTCGCGGCCCCCGTCGAGCCGGTGGTGGGGGTGGCGCTCAACCGACACGGCCGCAGTGTGTTCGACGCGGTCACGGCAGCGTTGACGAAGATCGGCGCCCGGCTCGTGTCCGTGCCGGTCGGGACGCACTCCGTGCCCGACGGAGTGGATGCCGTCGTCGTACCTGCCGACTCGACCGCCCCCGACGGCCTGTGCTCGGTCACTGTGAGCGTTGACGGAGCCGCGCTCACCGTCCTGGCGCGCGCCTTCGACGATGCGGTGGCTGTGGATCTGGCCGCAGGGCTGACTGAGGGGCGGGCACTGCGGTCGATCTGGCCGCTCGCGGCCGCCGAACCCGTCGAACTGGTGGTCTTCGGCGCTCACCTGCGTGGCGGACCCCTCGCGCATCAGCTCACCGATCTGGGCTCCCGGTGGGCCGGGGAGATCACCACAGCGCCGCGCTACCGGATGACGGTGTTGTCGACATCACCTGCCAAGCCGGCGATCACCCGGGTGTTCGACGACGAGCCGGGTGCCGCACTTCAGGGGCACCGATGGCTGCTGTCGGCGGCAGCTCTCGGCCGCTTCCTGGCGGCCCTGCCGGCACCGATGCAGCTGGGCAAAGTCGAGTTCGACGACGGCTCCTGGCGGACGGCGTTCGGCTGTGACGCCAGTGCCGCCATCGGCACCGACATCAGCAGCTACCGCAGCTGGACGCGCGCTGTTGCCGCAGGGGCGGTGCACGTGGCGGATCCGCCGGGTCAGCCGCCCTGCTGAGACTCGCGCCGGGCCAGTTCGGCCAGCATCCGGTTGTAGGCCGCCAGATCGGCGTCGTCGTCGCGGTCAGCAGCCCGGTCCAACCGGGTCGCGGTCCGCTGATCGCTGCGCCGCCACTGGATGAACAGCGCTATCAACACCACGACGAGCGGGACCTCTCCCGCAGCCCACGCGATCCCGCCGCCGAGCCGCTGATCCCCGAGCAGGTCGGTGTGCCAGTCCAGCTGCAGCGACCGGTAGAAGTCCTCCCCGATCACCGACTTGGTCGCCATCAGGACCACCCCGAAGAACGCGTGCAACGGCAACGACGCGAACACCATCGCCAGCTTGCCGATGGGCGGTATCGGCCGCGGTGTCGGATCCACACCGATCACCACCCAGTAGAACAGGTAGCCGCTGAGCAGGAAGTGCAGGTTCATCGCGACGTGGGCGCCGTGGCTGTCGACGGCGGCGTCGAAGATCCCGCCGAAGTACAACCCGTAGAACCCGACGATGAACAGCGCCGTCGCGACGAACGGGTTGGTGAGCACCCGGGAGACCCCGGAGTGCAGGCCGGCGAGCAGCCATTCCCGCGGTCCGGGCGGCTCGTCGCGGCCTGCGGCGGG
>NZ_JBAUJB010000428.1:0-3979 GCF_049683355.1 Mycobacterium sp. | reverse complement strand
GCCTGCGCCCACACGATCCCGGCGGCCGTGACCGCCCACGCGGTCAGCGCCGCCGGGACCAGCCTCAGGTCCAGGGCCGGCGCGATGGGCGATGCGGGCACCACCGGCGTCACACACGGACATGGTCGCGCAGCTTGTCCAGCCGAACCGGCCCGATGCCGTCGACATCGGCGAGCTGATCCACGCTGGCGAACCGACCGTTGACCTCGCGCCACGCAACGATCGCCGCAGCCGTCACCGGACCGACCCCGGGCAGTGTGTCGAGCTCCTCGACCGTGGCCGAGTTCAGGTCGATCAGGCTCGCCGGCCCGGAGCTCGCGCCACCTGCCGGGAGCGCCGCCGGGGACGCGGCGGGATCCGCCACCACCGAGCTGCCCATCTGCACCGGTTGGCCCGGCGGCGCGCCGATACCGACGACGATCTGCTCCCCGTCGGTGACACGCCTGGCCATGTTGAGCCCCAGCAGGTCGGCGCCGTCGACCGCGCCACCCGCGGCCTCCAGGGCGTCGGCGATCCGGGCCCCGGGGTCCAGCGTGACCAGACCGGGCGCGTTGACCAGACCGACGACGCTGACCACCACGGGCGCCGCCGGCGCGGAGGAATCCGACGCGGCGCTCGGGGCAGCCGACGAAACCATTTCCACCGGCGGGAGTTTCGCCGAGACCACCGCGGGTGGCCGATCACCGAACAGGCTCAACACTGTCACCAGCACGGCGACCGCACCGACGACACCCAGCGCTACCACCCCGGCCCGGCCCGGGTCAGCCCGGACCTTCGAGATCCAGCCGGCCGGGCCCGTCGACGTCGATTCCGGCAGCCACCGCGACAGCGACGTGTCGGGCTGCTCGCCGACGTCCTCGACATCGGCGTCTTCGTCGGCGCCGAGGCGGCGACGCAGCCGCTCTGCGGGCAGTTCGGTTGACATGCTCCCGACGGTAGGCTCGCCGGCCGACGTCAGCGGGTCCTGGCGCGACAGCCGCCTCAGTCTGGGGATGAACGCCGCATTGGGAATGACGATGGCTACGATTGCTCCCGATATGAACCGTCGCGCCCCGATGATTGCAGGCCTCGCGTTCGCGGTGCTCTACGCGACGGCCGTACTCGTGATCCCCGCGCTCGCCGGCTCCGACGAAGGAGTCGTCAGGGCGCAGGCGCTGCTCCTGGCGTTCGCCGTGCTCGCTCTGGTCGTCGTGCTGGCGTTCGCACGGGAACGGTTGACCGGGCCGGCGGCGCACGTGTTCACGATCGGGTCAGCGGTACTGGTCGCCCAGCTGTGCCTCGCGATCTGGTTCACCGGTGGTCCCGCGCTGCGCCCCGGCCAACTGGACACCGACGCCGCGCGTGTCGTCGGCGACGTCGGCGCGATGTGGCTGCCCGCCGCCACGGTCGCCCACATCCTGGTGGCCGTCCCGATCCTGTTGGCCGCCAACGAAGATCTGTTCCCGCGGTGGCTGGGCACCGGCGCTGCGGTCTTCACCGTCGAGCAGCTGGTCGAGACCATCACGATCATCGGGCCGCCCGGCAGCTTCATCTCCCCCGGCGGCCCGATGAACCAGTACCTCGGCGGCACGCTGACGGCTGCGTTCTTCCTGGGGGTGGGGATCGCCCTGTCGCTACCCGCTCACACGGCCGACGTCACCACCGCGCCGGTGGCGGAACCCGCTCCCTCCGAAGAGACCGCAGGAGATTGATGGCACTGCCCCGGCTGGTACCCCGCTCCGCCGTCGACCCGTCCGTCACCGAGGGGTTGCGGCACGAGGTGCGACGGTTTCTCGCCGAGCAACTCGCCGCCGGCGCGTTCACCCCGTCGGTGGACGCGTGGCTCAGCGGCTGGGACCAAAGTTTCACCGCCGCGCTGGCAGCGCGCGGCTGGCTGGGTATGACGGTGCCCGTCGCCTATGGCGGGCACGGGCGCTCATTCCTCGAGAGGTTCGTCGTGACCGAGGAACTGCTCGCGGCGGGCGCCCCGGTGGCCGCCCACTGGATCGCCGACCGGCAGATCGTGCCCTCCCTGCTCAAGTACGGCACCGAGGACCAGAAATCGGAGTTCCTCCCCAAGATCGTGCGCGGCGAATGCTTTTTCGGCATCGGGATGAGCGAACCCGATTCGGGTTCCGATCTCGCCAGCGTGCGCACCCGTGCGGAGCGGGTGCCTGGCGGCTGGTCGCTCACCGGCACCAAAGTCTGGACCTCCGGAGCCCATCTGGCCCACGCCTTCATCGCGCTCGTGCGGACCGAACCCGTCGACCCCACTCATCGGCACGCCGGCCTCAGCCAGTTCATCGTCGACCTGCGGGGATCGGGGGTGGAGATCCGGCCCATCGTCTCGATGAACGGTGCGCACCATTTCAACGAGGTGATCCTCGACGGCGCCTTTGTTCCCGACTCCATGGTGTTCGGCGAGATCGGTCGGGGGTGGCAGCAGGTGACCTCGGAGCTCGCCTTCGAGCGCAGCGGACCGGAACGATTCCTGTCCACATTCGTTTTGCTCGACAGGTGCGCTGAAAAGACTGCTGGACAACAACTCCCGCGCGACAATGACCTCGGCCGGCTGGTGGCTCGGGTCGCCGGATTACACCAGATGTCCTCGGCGATCGCCGGTGCGCTGGAACGCGGAGAACCCGCCGACGTCTCCGCCGCGGTGGTCAAGGTCCTGGGCACCACCACCGAGGGTGACATCGCCGAGTTCGCCCACCAGGCCGACGATCACGGAGCCGGCCGAGGCTTCACCGACACGGTCACCGCGGCCATGGATCAGCGTCCGGGCTTCACACTGCGCGGCGGCACCAACGAGGTGCTGCGCGGTGTGATCGCCCGCGGATTGGGTCTGCGGTGACCGCCCCGGAAGTCGAGCCGGCACTGGCCGACCTGATGGATGCGGTCTTCGCCGACTATCGCCGATCATCCACACCGGCGAACACCGGACTCGACAGCGACCTCTGGCGTCGCCTCGACGAGCTCGGACTGGTTCGCCTCACCTGTGCCGAACAGCGCGGCGGAAGCGGGGCCGGTTGGTATGAGGCGACCGAGCTGCTGACCGCGGCGGTCCGCCACGGTGTGCGGATTCCGTTGGCCGAACACGACCTTCTGGCGTGCTGGCTGTTGGAGACAACCGGAGTCCAGGTCGACGACGCGGTGCGAACGGTGTGCCTGCTCGATCAGGCCGGGACGGCCTCCGGGGTGCCATGGGCGTCGAGTGCCGAGCGGATCGTCGTCGTGTGGCAACACGATGGCGGGTATCTCGCGGTCGACGCCGAACCCGGCGAGATCTCGATCTCGCCCGGCGCCAACATGATCGGTGAACCGCGCGACACCGTCGTCGCCGACCTCGGGTCGTTGGCCGGGATCCCGGTCGCCGGAGATGTCGTCACCAAGGTGCGCTTGAAGTCGGCGCTGGTCCGGTCGACACAGGTGTGCGCGGCCCTCGACCAGGCGCTGGCGCTGTCCATCGACCATGTGACATCGCGTGAACAGTTCGGCCGTCCGCTGTCGAAGTTCCAGGCCGTGCAGCACCTGATCTCCGGCATCGCCGCCGAGGCCGCCCTGGCCCGGTCCGCCACCGAGGCTGCGCTGTCAGCGGCAGTCCTCAGCGACTGGTCCGCCCCGCACCTCGAATTCCTTGTCGCGGCGGCACGTTCGTGCGCCGGCCACGCGGCGTCGGTCGTCGTGCGCGACGCCCACCAGGTGCTCGGAGCGATCGGAACCACCAGCGAGCACCGACTGCACGAGTTCACCAGGGCTGCGCTGGCGTGGCGATCCGAGTTCGGTTCGATGCGGTACTGGGACGACCAGGTCACCGACATGGCGCTGCGGGCGGGACCCAACAGGCTGTGGAGTCTGATCGAGCCGTGAGCTAGCGCACGATCACAGCGCTCGGTGGCCGGGGGTCGCCCAACATCTCCCGATGCGAGGGCGGTTTGCGGCCCCCCTCGTCGGTGATTCCGTACCGCTGCGCCAGTTCGGCGCCGATCACCGTCTG
>NZ_JBAUJB010000427.1:0-3904 GCF_049683355.1 Mycobacterium sp. | reverse complement strand
CCCGCCGCCCGGCGACGATCGGGCCGTGTCCGTGCAGGCCATCGCTGATCCACATCTCATCGGGTTCGGCGGCCTCGAACCGCCCGAACGCGGGCGGCGGGGTGCCGTCGGGTCGGGTATTGAGTTCCAGGCGGGCGAAGTGACGTTGCAGCGTGCGTGGCGAGGGCGCCCACCCCTGCTCGGCCTCGACGATCCGGGCGATGTGGGCGGCGGTACGCGCGGGGTGCTCCCGCTTGAGCCGTGTCGCCAGTTCCAGCACCTCGGCGTCGGTGCGCGGGGTTACTTGGCGTTCGGCCGGGATCAGCGCGTCGAACCCCCCGGCCCGCCACGCCCGGATCCAGCGGTCCAAACTCGCGCGCGACACCGTCACCGGCTCACCGGACGGGCCCACATGCACCTGGGCGGCCAGATCCCGCACCAGCTGGCCGCGCTCGGTCGCTGACAGGCCGGGATCGGCCAGCGGCCGGATCAGCGAGTACCGATACAGCGCGATATCACGCGCCCGATCCGCCCGCGACTTCTTCTTCGACATCTGTTGACACCTCAACGCTTTCCACGATCGACGGCAGTGACGCCACCGACCCTGACGCGTCGAGGCGCCCGGTCACAGACGCGGGCTCGTGTTGATCGACAACACCGCGACCGCCGGCGGCCGCACCGCGAGCAGCCAGCCACCCGAGCACACCGCCACCAGCTCCGCCGAGGACACCGCGAGCACCGGTTCACCCCAGCCGCGGCGCACCGCCGCGCACGCGGCCCCGATCTGCGCGACCGCGTCCGCGACCGGGCTTGCGGCCGGGGCCAGCCGATCCATGTCGGCGCCGGCGTTGGCATGGCGTTCCAGCCACCCGAAGCCGACCCGGATCGGCTCGGCGTGCGTGGCGAACCGCGACAGCCAACCCCGCACCGTCGAGGCCGCACGACCCGCCGCCGCAGTGATCCGCCGCCACCCCCAGCCGGCGGCCTGGGCCACCAGCGCCGCCCAGATCACCACCACCACGTCGACCCGTCGACCCAGGCAGAACCGAGGTAGCAGCACGTGCGAACGGCCACAACCCGCCTGGCTCGAGCAGATCGCCCGCCGCGGCCGGATCCGCTCCACCTTCGCCGCGCTCTGGCGCACGAACCGCGGCGCGGCGTGCCCCCACGGCGCCAACCGCTGCCCGCATAGCGGGCACCTCAGCGCACCCGACCGCAACTGACGTTCAACAACAACGGGATCTGCACCTACACTGAGCACGACGCCTCCGGGCGTTTCAGACGGCCCTTCCCAGCAGCCAGTCAAAGCACGCGGGAAGGGCCGTCGACCTTCAAGATCACCCGAACCGTAGACCCGCCGTCCTCGCGGTGACGCAGCCACTCACCCCCGGCTGCCCGATACCCACCACGCCAGACCATCCTCAGCCCACGTGACGCACCCCAACCCCACCGTGCTCACCTAGCGAGTCGCTCAACACCCGGTCGCGCCGCAGTACGCGCACCCTCCCCATGCCGTCTTCAGTGCCGCCCACTGGGAATCGGTGAGGTCGTGTTGCTTCAGTGCCATCCGCCGCTGGCGGCGACGCGCATACCTGACCGCGCGGGTCGGGCTGCGGGACGGCACGCGCAGAGGCTACCGCGAGGTTTGGTGAATTCCCTGGATTGGCCCGGTGTCGCGTCCCGGAGTAGCTCGGTCAGCGGCCCCGGGCGGGACTTATCATCGGGTATGACTCGGCCCACCCTCGCCCTATCGGTTGCCGTCACCGCCGCGGTCGCCTGCGTATCGGGCGCGACGCCCGCCCTCGCCGGTCCGCCCCCACCGTGCACGTTCACCCTGACACCGCCACAGGTCATCCAGGTCGCCGGCGTCAGCACGGTCACCGCGACCCTGGCGCCGGATCAGTGCGGGCCGCCGGCCACGCCGGCGACAAGCGTGGCCTGTCTCGAGATGCCAGGAGGAGACGCGGTCAAGCGCTGCTACCCGAGCGACGGCACGGGCCGCGCCCAGGTGTTCTTCGAGCCCTACGTTGCCGGCGCCACCTACATCGCGACGGGCCGGGGCTGCGGCGCCTGGATCGGCCAGCCTCCGGCTCCGGACTGCCAACTGCTGGGCCCCTACGCGGCGGCGCTGTAGCCGGCTCAGCCTGCCCGGTATTCCACCATCGCGTCGCGGCTCTGCAGCGCCTCGCCGTTGATGACGACCAATTCGGTCGGCGACAACCGGTAGGTGGTGTTGTCGTTGCGGGCCTCGAACCCCGCCGGGAGCACCCGCACATCGTCCAACCGCAGAGATGCGCCGTCGTGCAGGCGGATTCCCTGATACTCATAGGCTCCGTCGGAGCCCCGGCAGACGACCATGGCAGAGCGATTGGTGCGCGCGATCGCCACGGCTTGCTGCTGTTCATCGCAGCGGGCCGGGGAGTCGACGAAGCCCTGAGCGTCCATCGTGAGCGGCGCCGGTTGCGCCGGTTGCGCCGGCGGCTCGGGTGCTCGGGTGCTGGGCTCCGGCGGCGCCGCCACCCACTGGGAAACGGTGTTCGGCTGGGCCGGAATGGATTGGACCTGCGGCGGCTCGTCACCCGGTGAACTCAGGATCCCGAAGACGATGACCAGCGTGGCGAAGGAAGCCACCACGATCGAGATCGCCGAAGCCTTTGCGCTGAGCAGGCCACGCCGGGGCGCAGCTGTGTCCTCGGCGGGCTCGGTCGATGTCGGCATGCCTGCACTCCCTCGTTGCGGTGCCGAATATGCGTGCTGTCGTCAAGCCAACCACTTTTTTGCCGGCATCGTGCGATCTCGGTCGGCGTTTCGCCACCCGGGTGTGCCCGGCGCGCTAGGGGATGACAGCGACCTCCTCGCCCAATCGGTACCCGGCCGCCAACGGCAGCGTGTCGCCACTCCAGAAGGAGCCCGGATCAAACCAGTTGTAGTGCTTGTCGGTCTCCAGCAGTCCCATCTCCTCGTAGGTGATGGCGACGGTTTCCGCACAGTAAGCCGTTTGCAGGCCCGCCCTGAACTTCTCGGCTTTGCGACGCTCGACCGATTTGCGAACTTTGCTGTGTACGAACGGAATTCCACGCGTGAAGTCAGAGGCGTTGGGCAGCCTGCCGCGTATCCAGCGTCCGGTCAGCCGGGCAGTCGTCGGGAAGGGGGTGCCGTCCATCCGCGCGATCACCTTGAGCATGCGGTCCTCCTGTTCACGGCCGGCGTACGGCGTGAGCTGGCGCAACCAGCAGCGCTGGCCGTAGGTGCCGATCCAGCGTTCCACCGCTTCACGTAGATCGTTGAGCTGCACCCCACGGTGATTGGTGCCCGTCCACATGTCGACCAACTTGTCGCCCAGTTCGGCATGCCAGATCAGCGGGGGCAGGTCATCGATCGCCACCGTCATGCCGACGTGGTTGACGGGGCTGTTCGTCATCGACTGGATCGCGCGGTCGGGACCGGACTGTCCGCGGAACAACCAGATGTCCCCGGTACGGGTCTCATCCAGCGCGCGCTGCAACGACACCGTGCTTTGATTCACCCGCCAAGCTTAGGCAAACTCGCGGTATGCGTGGAATCTGGAAGTGGGTCGGACTCGCTGGTGTCGCCGGGGTGGTGGCCGGTGGCGCGCTGGTCGCACGGGACCAACGGCGGCGCAACTCTTACACTCCCGACGACATCCGCGCCCGTCTGCACCAGCGCCTCGCCGAGGCCGAGGCCGACTCCGGTTAGTTGTCGGTCGGTGGTGGTGGTGGTTGGTAGGGGGTGTACCACTTCCATTGGGCGCGTTCGCCGGTCGGTCCTCGGTAGGGCGCGACGGCCGGGGGTGGTGTGGTCGGTGGTCGTGCCAGTGATCCCGAACTGAGTTCCTGGCCTTCGTTGTCGGTGACCCTGAGGCGGTGCGCAGGCCCGGTGAGGGTGATGCCCCCCAGATGATGCA
>NZ_JBAUJB010000426.1:0-1846 GCF_049683355.1 Mycobacterium sp. | reverse complement strand
GCCGCGCGCACCGCGCGCGGGGTCACCGCGACAACCTGTCGGCCAGGTAGCGCACCGCCATCTCGTAGCCCAGCGCACCGGCGCCCGCGACCACCATGTCGGCCACGGCGGAGACATAGGAGTGGTGCCGGAACTCTTCGCGGGCGTGGATGTTGCTCAGGTGCACCTCGGCGACCGGCAGCCCGACCGACCGCAGCGCGTCGGCGATGGCCACGGAGGTGTGGCTGTAGGCGGCGGGGTTGATGACGATGCCCGCGCAGTCGGCGCGTGCCGCGTGGATCGCATCGACGAGCACGCCTTCGTGGTTGCTCTGCACCGCCCGGGTGTCGAGTCCCGACTCCGCGGCGACCTCGGCCACCCTCGCCTCGATGTCGGCCAGCGTGGTGGTTCCGTACACCTCGGGTTGCCGGGTGCCCAGCAGGTTCAGGTTCGGCCCGTTGACGAGCAGCAGTCGACGTTCGGTCACCGTTGTACGGTACCGGCGAAGCACCGCGGACCCGAGGCACTGCGCGAGCTTGGGCGTCACCGGTGAAGCGGTTTAGGCTGACCCCTCGTGCGCGCCGTGCTGATCGTGAATCCGAATGCGACCTCGACGACGCCCGCCGCCCGCGATCTGCTGGCCCACGCCCTGGAGAGCCGGGTGCAGCTCAGCGTGGTGCACACCGATCACCGTGGCCACGCCATCGAGATCGCCCAGCAAGCCGCCCGCGGCGGGGTCGACGTGCTGATCGTGCACGGCGGCGACGGGACGGTGAACGAGGTGGTCAACGGCATCCTCGGTGAGCAGGGGCCGGGCGGTGAGGGGCCCGCGGTGGGCGTGGTGCCCGGCGGTTCGGCCAACGTGTTCGCCCGCGCGCTGGGCATCAGCCCCGATCCCGTCGAGGCGACGAACCAGCTGGTGGACCTGCTCGGCGACTACCGGCGAGGCAGAACATGGCGACGTATCGGCCTGATGGACTGCCAGGAGCGGTGGGGGGTGTTCACGGCGGGCATGGGCGTCGACGGTGACGTCGTCGCGGCCGTGGAGGCGCAACGGGCCAAGGGCCGCAAGGTCACCGCGTCGCGCTACATCCGCGTGGCGATCCGGGAGATGCTGGCCAGCGCCCGCAAGGAGCCGACGCTGACCCTGCAGCTCCCCGGCCGTCAACCGGTCTCCGGGGTGCATTTCGCGTTCGTGTCGAACTCGAGCCCGTGGACCTACGCCAACGCGCGGCCGGTGTGGACCAATCCCGACACCACCTTCGAAACCGGCCTGGGGGTGTTCGCGATCACCAGCATGAACGTCTGGGCGAACCTGGGGGTGGTGCGCCAGATGCTCTCGCGTGACCCACACCTCGATGCCAAGCACCTCGTCCGGGACGACGACCTCGCGTGGCTGAAGGTGACCAGCGACACGCCTGTGGCATGTCAGATCGACGGCGACTACCTCGGGTTGCGCGAAGCGATGGAGTTCACCGCGGTGCCGGACGCGCTCGCCGTGGTGGCGCCGCCCCGCCTTTCGCCATAGAAACGCCCTGACCAGCAGGAACCAGCTGTGCAGGCTAGTTCACAGTGCGGAATTCAGGGCGCAAGATGAGTTAAGCGTAGTACAACGGAGTCAGGCATCCGGTACCCGACCTCGGCAGTGAGATAGCCCACGTGTTAAGGAACTGCTATTGACATCTGTTCAGCCTGTGAAAGCATCGGATGCAACAGCGCAGAAACATTTGGTGCGCTTGCGTTAACAGCCGATGTAAAGCTCGTGCGCTCTGCTGCGCACACGAAAAGGAGTTAGCCCCATGGATTGGCGCCACAAGGCGGTCTGTCGCGACGAGGATCCCGAGCTGTTCTTCCCGGTGGGAAACAG
>NZ_JBAUJB010000425.1:0-2177 GCF_049683355.1 Mycobacterium sp. | reverse complement strand
TGACCCTGCCCCAGATCCCGAGCGCCTTCGTCAGCGGCGACCCGATCCAGATCATCAACGCGGTGATCAAGATCATCACCACGTCGCTGGAGGTCACCGCCAGTCTCGGCCGCAAGTTCCTGCAGAGCATCGGACTGCTGCCGACAGAGACCGGCATCACCAACGGTGCCATCCCGGCGGTGGCGGGTCCGCAGGCCACCGAGTTGGTGATCCGACGCGGCATGTCCCAGATGGGGGTGCCCTACTCGTGGGGTGGCGGCAACGCTGCCGGCCCCAGCCGTGGCATCGACCGTGGCGCAGGCACCGTCGGGTTCGACTGCTCGGGCCTGATGCTCTACATGTTCGCCGGCGTCGGCATCAAGCTCGACCACTACTCGGGGTCGCAGTACAACGCGGGCCGCAAGATCCCTTCGTCCCAGATGCGCCGCGGAGACATGATCTTCTACGGTCCCAACGCCAGCCAGCACGTGGCGATGTACCTCGGTAACGGGCAGATGCTCGAGGCGCCCTACACCGGATCGGTGGTCAAGATCTCGCCGGTGCGCACCAGCGGCATGACCCCGTTCGTCACCCGAATGATCGAGTGGTGATCGCGCTGCGCCGCCTGGTTCTCGTCCTGCTCACCGTCGGCGCCGTGCTGTTGGCGCCGGTCGCCCCGGCGTCCGCGCAGCCCGCGGCCGGCCAGTGGGATCCGACGCTGCCCAAGATCCTCAGCGCGGGCGCGCCGGGTGATCCGTTGTCCATCGCCAACGCCTCGCTCGCCGCGACCGCGCAGGCCACCCAGGTCACGATGAACCTGGGCCGCAAGTTCCTGCAGAGCATCGGTCTGGCGCCCGCGGACGCGCCGGCCGGCGTCGCGCCGGGAATGGTGCGGGGCCCGGCAGCCATCGAATACGTCATCCGCCGCGGCGGCTCCCAGATCGGCACTCCGTACTCCTGGGGCGGCGGCAAGCCGAGCGGGCCGAGCACCGGAGTCGACTCCGGGGCCAACACGGTCGGTTACGACTGCTCTGGTTTCACCCAGTTCTCCTTTTCCGGGGTCGGGGTGCTGATCCCCAAGTACTCCGGAGATCAGTACAACGCCGGCCGCAAGGTCCCGGTGAACCAGGCCAAGCGCGGGGATCTGCTGTTCTGGGGCCCCGGCGGCACTCAGCACGTGGCCATCTACCTCGGTGGCGGCAAGATGCTCGAATCGGCGAGCAGCGTGGGCAGCGTGAGTGTGAACCCGCTGCGCACCGCGGGACTGCAACCCTATGCCGTCCGCGTCATCGAATCCTGAGTGTGGCCTGAGTTAAACCTGAGCACCACTGGTGAATACCGGCGCGCAGCGGCTCTCACCCCGGGCAGCGTCGACGGATTCAGAAGCAACTGGAATAGTTGACGACGAGCGCGCGGCCACAACCGGCCGGCGCCGCACAGACCACCATGTACTGCGCATGTGGAAGGAACGTTGATGACCTCACCGAGTGGGCCGCCTCAGGGCGCTGGAGGATATTCCGGGCAGGCGCCGGCACAGGGCTACTCCGCGGGTGCTCACGCCGCTCCCAACTCCAACGGTGGGCTGCAACACGAGGTGCACACCCTCGAGCGGGCGATCTTCGAGGTGAAGCGGATCATCGTCGGCCAGGACCTGCTCGTCGAGCGGATGCTGGTCGGGCTGCTGGCCAAGGGCCATGTGCTGCTCGAAGGCGTGCCCGGGGTGGCCAAGACGCTGGCGGTCGAGACGTTCGCCAAGGTGGTCGGCGGCACCTTCGCCCGCATCCAGTTCACCCCTGACCTGGTGCCCACCGACATCGTCGGCACCCGGATCTACCGTGCGGGCAAGGAGGAGTTCGATATCGAACTCGGCCCGGTGGTGGTCAACTTCCTGCTCGCCGACGAGATCAACCGCGCCCCGGCCAAGGTGCAGTCCGCACTGCTGGAGGTGATGGCCGAGCGCAAGATCTCCATCGGCGGCAAGACCTTTCCGCTGCCCAGCCCTTTCCTCGTGATGGCCACCCAGAACCCGATCGAGCAGGAAGGTGTCTACCAGCTACCCGAGGCTCAGCGCGACCGCTTCCTGTTCAAGCTCAACGTCGACTACCCGTCGCCCGAGGAAGAGCGCGAGATCATCTACCGGATGGGTGTCAAGCCGCCGGAGGCCAAGGCGATCCTGTCCACCCAGGACCTGCTGCGCC
>NZ_JBAUJB010000424.1:0-30801 GCF_049683355.1 Mycobacterium sp. | reverse complement strand
GCCGGCCTGGCGGGCTGCCTCCGCTTTGGCCTCGGCGGCCAGGATCGCCGATTGCCGCTCGCCCTCGGCGCGGGCGATGTCGGCCTGGCGCTGTGCTTCGGCAGGCGCGATGACGTCGGCCTGCAGTGCGGCGGTGGCCTGTTCGCTGCGGCGCTGCTCGACCTCGATGCGGGCCTGCACCCGAGCGGCCTCGGCCTGCTCGGTGGCGATACCGACGTCCTTCTGGGCGCGGGCGTTCGCCAGCGGACCGGCCTGGTCGGCCTCGGCGTTCTCGGCTTCGGTCTGGGCGCGCAACCGGGCCAGTTCGACGTCGCGCCGCTGGTTCGCCGTCGCGATCGCCGTGTCGGCCTCGGCCTGCGCAACCGAACCCTCCTGGCGGGCCTTGGCCGACTGGATCTGGGCGTCGCGTTCGGCCTCGGCCGTGCCGACGGCCGCGTCGCGTTTCACCTCGGCGATCCGACGCTGCCCCAGCGACTTGAGGTAATCGTTGGCGTCGGAGATACCGGCGATCTTGAGGACGTCGACCTCCATGCCGATGCGCGCCAGGTCGGCGCCGGCTTCCTCGACGACGCTGCGGGCCAGGGTGTCGCGATTGGAGTTGAGATCCTCGACGGTCATGGTGGCGGTGATTCCGCGCAGGCTGCCCGCCAGGATCTCGTTGATCTGGCGCGCCAACTCGTTGAGGTCGGAAGTGAGGAAGCGCTGCACGGCGGTCTGCACGGCCTCCTCCGACGAGCCGATGCGAACCAACCCCACTGCCTCGACGTTGACCGGGACGCCGTTGTTGGACAACGCGTTCTGCAGGTTGATGCTGACGTTGAACGGCTCCAGGCTCATGATGTCGACCCGTTCGATGCCCGGCACCCGGAACCTGGCCCCTCCCCGGACCACCTTCGGGGTGCCGCGGCCGGTGAACACCGCGACTTCGTTGGGCGGAACCTTGATGTAGTTCTTGACGTAGACGATCGGCAACGCGACGAACAGCAGAAACGCCGCGATCGCCGCGACGATGGTGATCATCAGAACGGACACGTTCAGTTCCTCTCGAGGGTGGGCGGGTCGGTTCCCGCCCCGGGAATGGTCACGACGTGGACGTAGTCGTCGTCGACATCGGCGATGTACACCGGCGTGGACTTGATCAGCGCGTCCGGCTCGGCCGTGACGGCCCGCGCGCGGACCCGGTTGCCCTCGCCGTCGACGAACGCCACCTCGCCCCAGCCGTCGGTCGGGACGTCGAGAGTGACGGTGCCGAGCAGGCCGATGTAGGACACCCGGCCGCGCTGGGAGTTCGACTGCTGACGACGCAGGTAGGGAAGGAGCAGTCCCTGCAGCGCGGCGATCAGAGCCACCCCGCTGACGACCGCCACGATGGCCGCGCCGAGCGAGCCCAACCCGGACCACGTGCTGATCAACCCGCCGGTGCCCGCACCGAGCAGGCCGGCGGCCAGGCTCGTCAGGCTGAGGAACGGCAGGCCGTCGGGGCCGGACCCGCCGCCCACCTCGACGTCGGTCAACAGCAGGGCGGTCAGCACCGCCACGCCTCCGACGCCGAATGCTGCGAGATAAACCCCGGTCACGTGATGATCTTTGCACTTCTTGCGCACCGGATCCGCGCAGATTTTGGGCCGGGCCGCTCTGCGAGTAACATGGATCAACGGTGCGGCTTCCGCGCCGACTTCTTGCGTGCTCTGTCCTGGAGTTTTTCGGGAATTAGCCAGATCCGGCTCACGTTCTCAAGTCGGACGAAGGCTGCGTCGAGCAGGCCGGGATACGAAACGAAAGCAAGGATCGCTACACAGTATGGCCAAGAAAGACGGTGCCATCGAGGTCGAGGGTCGCGTGGTCGAGCCCCTGCCCAATGCGATGTTCCGCATTGAGCTGGAGAACGGACACAAGGTGCTCGCCCACATCAGCGGAAAGATGCGGCAGCACTACATCCGCATCCTCCCGGAGGACCGCGTCGTGGTGGAGCTCTCTCCTTACGACCTGTCCCGCGGCCGCATCGTGTACCGCTACAAGTAAGCCCCCATCCGAGAAGCACAGAAGGATCGAACGAGCCGTGAAGGTGAACCCGAGCGTCAAGCCCATCTGCGACAAGTGCAGGGTGATCCGCCGGCATGGGCGGGTCATGGTGATCTGCTCCGATCCCCGCCACAAGCAGCGGCAGGGCTGACACAGCCGTAGGCAGTACCCACAACTGAATGATGACCTCCCAGAACCACTGAGCGGATTGGCCGCTCGCACACGTCCGGCACGGAGGCCGGACCCCGGCAAGTGTTCCGGGAACGGACTGGGATCAGACCTCCGCAGAACACGAGGAATGGCACACATGGCTCGACTAATGGGCGTCGATCTCCCGCGCGACAAGCGCATGGAGATCGCCCTGACCTACATCTACGGCGTCGGCCGTACCCGCTCCCAGGAGATCCTGGACGCCACCGGGATCAGCCGGGAGCTGCGCACCAAGGACCTGACCGACGATCAGGTGACCCAGCTGCGCGACTACATCGAGGGCAACCTCAAGGTGGAAGGTGATCTGCGCCGCGAGGTGCAGGCCGACATCCGCCGCAAGATCGAGATCGGCTGCTACCAGGGTCTGCGGCACCGCCGTGGCCTGCCGGTGCGTGGCCAGCGGACCAAGACCAATGCGCGCACCCGCAAGGGCCCGAAGCGCACCATCGCCGGCAAGAAGAAGGCCAGGTAACCCCGGATGGCACAGGCAAAGAAGGGTGGCACCGCCGCCAAGAAGGGTCAGAAGACCCGTCGTAGGGAAAAGAAGAACGTCCCGCACGGCGCTGCGCACATCAAGAGCACGTTCAACAACACCATCGTGACGATCACCGATCCTGCGGGCAACGTGATCGCCTGGGCATCGTCGGGTCACGTCGGCTTCAAGGGGTCGCGTAAGTCCACCCCGTTCGCCGCGCAGCTGGCCGCCGAGAACGCCGCCCGCAAGGCGCAGGAGCACGGTGTCAAGAAGGTCGATGTGTTCGTCAAGGGTCCGGGCTCGGGCCGCGAGACCGCGATCCGTTCGTTGCAGGCCGCCGGGCTCGAGGTCGGCGCCATTTCCGATGTCACCCCGCAGCCGCACAACGGTTGCCGTCCGCCCAAGCGGCGCCGGGTCTAGGGAATAGGGAGAAACACTCATGGCTCGTTACACCGGACCCGTCACCCGCAAGTCGCGTCGCCTAGGCGTCGACCTCGTCGGTGGAGATCAGTCCTTCGAGAAGCGCCCCTACCCGCCCGGCCAGCACGGCCGTGCGCGGATCAAGGAGAGCGAGTACCGCCAGCAGCTGCAGGAGAAGCAAAAGGCCCGCTTCAGCTACGGGGTGATGGAAAAGCAGTTCCGTCGCTACTACGAAGAGGCCAACCGTCAGCCCGGCAAGACCGGTGACAACCTGCTGCGCATCCTGGAGAGCCGGCTGGACAACGTCGTGTACCGCGCCGGCCTGGCCCGCACGCGGCGGATGGCACGTCAGCTGGTCAGCCACGGCCACTTCACCGTCAACGGTGTGAAGGTCGACATCCCCAGCTACCGCGTCTCGCAGTACGACATCATCGACATCAAGGAAAAGTCGATCAACACGCTGCCGTTCGAGCTCGCTCGGGCCAACGCCGGCGACCGGCCGATCCCCGGTTGGTTGCAGGTTGTCGGCGAGCGTCAGCGCATCCTCGTGCATCAGCTGCCCGAGCGCGCACAGATCGACATCCCGCTCTCCGAGCAGCTCATCGTCGAGCTCTACTCGAAGTAAACGTTCACGACCCGGACGGGTCGTGGATCACCTAACGGCATCAAATAGCGGTTGCCGAGAAGGAGAAGAAGAAAAACATGCTGATTTCTCAGCGCCCCACACTCAGCGAAGAGGTCATCGCCGAGAACCGGTCCCAGTTCGTCATCGAGCCGCTGGAGCCCGGATTCGGTTACACCCTTGGCAATTCGCTGCGTCGCACGCTGCTGTCGTCGATTCCCGGCGCGGCGGTCACCAGCATCCGCATCGACGGTGTGCTGCACGAGTTCACCACCGTCCCCGGGGTGAAGGAAGACGTCACCGACATCATCCTGAACCTCAAGGGTCTGGTCGTGTCCTCCGAGGAGGACGAGCCGGTCACGATGTACCTGCGTAAGCAGGGCCCCGGCGACGTCACCGCCGGCGACATCGTCCCGCCGGCCGGTGTCACCGTGCACAACCCCGAGATGCGCATCGCCACCCTCAACGACAAGGGCAAGCTCGAGGTCGAGCTGGTCGTCGAGCGCGGTCGCGGGTACGTCCCGGCCGTGCAGAACAAGGCCTCCGGCGCCGAGATCGGCCGTATCCCGGTCGATTCCATCTACTCGCCGGTCCTCAAGGTCACCTACAAGGTGGAGGCCACCCGCGTCGAGCAGCGCACCGACTTCGACAAGCTGATCCTCGACGTCGAGACCAAGAGCTCCATCGGCGCCCGCGACGCGCTCGCATCTGCGGGCAAGACGCTGGTCGAGTTGTTCGGTCTGGCACGGGAACTCAACGTCGAGGCCGAGGGCATCGAGATCGGCCCGTCGCCCGCCGAGGCTGACCACATCGCGTCGTTCGCGTTGCCCATCGACGACCTCGATCTGACGGTTCGTTCGTACAACTGCCTCAAGCGCGAAGGTGTGCATACGGTGGGCGAGCTCGTCGCCCGCACGGAGTCCGACCTGTTGGACATCCGTAACTTCGGCCAGAAGTCCATCGACGAGGTGAAGATCAAGCTGCATCAGCTGGGTCTGTCGCTCAAGGACAGCCCGGCCAGCTTCGATCCGTCCGAGGTCGCCGGCTACGACGTCGCCACCGGCACCTGGAACAGCGATGCGGGTTACGACCTGGACGCCGACCAGGACTTTGCCGAAACTGAACAGCTCTAACCGATTCGTCCGTCCCGGTCCTACCTGATACGGGGGCCGGCCCCATTTAGGAGATAGTCGCAATGCCTGTGGTTTCAAATGCCTAAGCCCACAAAGGGTCCTCGCCTCGGCGGGTCGTCCTCGCACCAGAAGGCGCTGCTGGCGAACCTGGCCACCTCGCTGTTCGAGCACGGCCGCATCAAGACGACCGAGCCGAAGGCACGGGCATTGCGTCCGTACGCGGAGAAGCTCATCACCCACGCCAAGAAGGGCACGCTGCACAACCGGCGTGAGGTGATGAAGAAGATCCGCGACAAGGACGTCGTGCACATCCTGTTCGCCGAGATCGGCCCGTTCTTCTCCGATCGTGCCGGCGGTTACACCCGCATCATCAAGGTCGAGAACCGCAAGGGCGACAACGCCCCGATGGCGGTCATCGAACTGGTGCGGGAGAAGACTGTGACGTCCGAGGCCGATCGGGCCCGCCGCGTTGCCTCGACGAAGGCCGAGCAGCCTGTCGCCGCCGCGGCGGCGCCGCAGGCCGCGGTCGAGCCGGAGGCGGCCGAGGGGCCGACGGAGCTCGAGTCGGTCGAGGAGACCGAGGTCGAAGCGGTCGAGGAGACGCCTCTGGCCGAGGAGGCCGAGGTCGAGACCCCGGGCACCGAGGAGACCGCGGCCGAGGATGACAGCAAGTCCTAGCGACGACATCGTGAACATGCCCGCCACCGGAACCGGTGGCGGGCATGATTCGTTATCCCGTCGCTCCGCTCGCCCGGTGACTCGTCTTCGGCTCGATATCGCCTACGACGGAACCGGATTCGCCGGCTGGGCCGCGCAGACCGGGCAGCGCACGGTGGCCGGTGCCGTGGGTGACGCGCTGTCGACCGTGTTCCGGGTGCCGGTACAGGTGCGTGCGGCGGGCAGGACCGACTCCGGGGTCCACGCCAGCGGTCAGGTGGCACACGTGGACGTGCCCACCGAGGTGTTGCCGCACGCCTACCCGCGGACTCGCCGCGGGAGCGACAGCGAGTTCGGTCCACTGGTGCGCCGGCTCGCCAAGTTGTTGACCGAGGACGTCCGTGTTCTCGAGATCACCCGCGCCGCTCCAGGTTTCGACGCGAGGTTCTCCGCGCTGCGCCGCCATTACCTCTACCGGCTGTCGACGGCTCCGTACGGCGTCGAGCCGCACGAAGCACGATTCGTGACGGCATGGCCGCGCGCTCTGGACCTCGACGCGATGTCCGAGGCCGCGCGGGGGCTGCTGGGACTGCACGACTTCGCCGCGTTCTGCCGGCACCGGGACGGCGCGACGACCATCCGGGAGTTGCAGCGGCTGGACTGTACCCGCGACGGGCACCGGGTCACGGTGGCGGTCAGCGCGGACGCGTTCTGCTGGAACATGGTGCGATCACTGGTCGGTGCGCTGCTGGCGGTCGGCGAGCACCGCCGGGATCCGGCGTGGTGCGTGGAACTGCTGACCGCGACGCGGCGATCCAGCGACTTCGCCGCGGCGCCGGCGCGGGGGTTGACGCTGGTCGGCGTGGACTATCCGCCCGACAGTGAACTCGTGGCACGCAACCTGATCACCCGGGATCTGCGCACCGCGGACGAGATCGGCTAGAGCTAGAGCCTGCCCGCCACGAAGTCGGCTGCCTGATTGACCATGCCCGCCTGGATGTAGGCCGGCGCCAGGTGGTCAGCCCAGTAGTCCTGCCAGTTCTCCGGGTCGGTCGGGTTGCAGATCGGGTCGTCGCCGTGGCACAGCTCGATGGTGCGGTCGGCGTAGAGCGGGTTGAAGTTCGTGATCGGCCCCACCCAGGCGATGCCGTTGCCGAACAGCGCGACCGCCGCGATGTGCCGGTCGGCACCGGCAGGCAGCGGGCTCTTGAAGCCGAACGCGGCGATCGGAACGGCCAGCACCACGTCGGTGACCGCGGCGCCCAGCGAGTAGCCGCCGAGCACCAGCCGGGTGTCGGGGCAGTTGGCCGACATGTACTGGATGCGCTGGCTCATGTCGTTGGCGCCGATGTCGATCTCGGTGTCGGCGGGGTACTTCACGGCGTACAGATCGATGTCCTTGCCGGTCTTCTGCCGCAGCGCGCTGGCCAGAGCGTTGCCGATCTGGCCGGCGCCGGCAGACTCGACGCGGCCGCGGGCGAAGATGAGCTCGGCGGCGGGGCAGGATTGGGCAGAGGCGGCGGGGAGCGCCGATGTCGCGCCATCGGGAATCGCCGCCGGAGCGATCAGTCCTGAAACGGCGAGAACGACCGCAAGCGTCAATTTCCGAATCACCCCGCCGATCATAGCCACAGCCGGCAACACCCGTCACGCGGTTTGTGCTGCTGCAAGCGGAGCGGGATCGACCGTCAGATCCGTCCGGCTGCGAAACCGGCGGCCTGGGCGATGAACGGTGAGGATTCGTAGCTCGTGTGGGCGAACGGATTTCGGCCGCCCGAGCAAATGGGGTCGCCGTTGGCGCACAGATCGAGCGCCTTGCCCGCGAACGAGCCGGCAGCCGAGACCGGATTGCCGAACTTCGTCGCCGGGTTACCGAAGACCGCAACCGCCGCGACGTTGCCGTTGAGGCCGCCGGGCAGTGGCGGCGCCGAGCCGATGTTGCCCACCCGGTTGCCGAGCGGCGGCACCCCGGCCAGCATGTCGATGACGGCCGCACCCTGCGAATAACCGCCGAGCACGATTCGCGTGCCGGGGCACTGCTGGGCCATGAACGCAATCCGGTTGGTGGCGTCGGTGGCGCCGACGGCGGTGTTGAGGAAGTCGTAGCTGGCGGGATAGTTGACGCCGTACGTACCGACCGTGCGGCTCCCGAGCTGTGGCCGTAGTGCGTCGGCGAGCGCCTGGCCCACCCGCCCGACACCGGCGGGCTCACTCGTCCCGCGGGCGAACACCACCTCGACGTCGGGACACGGTTGCGCGGCTGCCGTCGGGACCGGCAACACGAGAGCGGCCATCGGCACGGCCGCGACAGCGGAGACGGCCGCCAGGATCCGGCGGCTTGAGCGGTCGAAAGTCACAAGACACCGTATCTCACCGGGACTACAGCAGTCCCGCTACGAAGCCGGCAGCCTGGTCGGTGAAGCCCGCGGAGACGTAGTTGCTGTGGGCAGGGATGTCGTCGCCCGGCCCGCACACCGGATCACCGGCGTTGCACAGGTCGATGGAACGCGGACCCCAGACCGGGCTGGTGGTCAGGGGGAGGCCCACCTTGGCCGACGGGTTGCCGAACACTGCGATGGCAGCGACGAAGTCCGGGGTGTTGGGGGGTAGCGGGTTGGTGAACCCGGCACCGGGAACCGGAATGGCGGCGATGACGTCGACCACCGCGGCGCCCTGCGAGTACCCGCCGAGCACCAGCCGGGTGTTCGGGCAGCTGGCGATCATGTACTGGATGTGGCCGCTGGCGTCATCGGCTCCCGCGGCGACCTGGAGGAAGTCGAAGGTCGCCGGGTAGTTGACCGCGTAGGCACCCACCGACCGGCCGCCGACGCGACCGCGCAGCGAGTCCACGAACGCCTGGCCGACCCGGCCCAGGCCCGCCGCTTCGTCGGTGCCGCGCGCGAACACGACCTCGATGTCGGGGCAGTTCTGGGCTCGGGCCACCGGTGCGGTCGCCGGGGCTACGACGGATGGTCCTACGAGCAGCGCAGCCGCAGCCACGACGGCTGCCGCCAGCGGACGCACATCAAGATCGGAAGTCACCCGTTGATGTTAGCGGGACATCACCCGCGGGAGCGTCGGGCCAGGTCACCGCCGCGAGCTCCTCGCTGCGGTCGCCCTGACGGGCCAGCGCCAGACCGGCAAGTACGATCGCACCCCCGACGGCCTGCGTCGCGGTGATGGCCTCACCGAGCAACAGCCACGCGGCCAGCACCGCGAACAACACCTCGGACAGACCGACCAGCGACGCGAACCGGGGCCGCAGTCGGGCGATGCCGATGATCCCGAGCGTGTACGCGATCGCCGTCGGGATCAGTGCCAGTGCAATGACCGGCACGAGCCACGAGGTGGTCCATCCCGCGATCACGACGTCGCTTGCGGTGAACGTCAGCGGCATCACCCCGGTGAGCCCGATCAGTCCGACCGTGACGGCGCCGATGACGAGACCGCCGGCGGCCAGGGTGATCGGGTGCAGTCCGGGCCGGCCATCGGGGTCCTGCACCCCGACCTTGTCCGACATCAGGAAGTAGCAGGCCGCGCAGACGGCGGCGGCCAGACCCCATCCGACGCCGACGAGGTTGACGTCGGCGGCCGCCAGCCCGTCGGCGCCCAGGATCCCGAGCACCAGCATGATCCCCACCACCGCGACGACCACACCCCCCAGCGTCAGGTTGGTGGGCCTGCGTCGGGTGACCGCCCACAGCCAGGCCACGACCAGCAGGGGAGCGGTGTATTCGAGGAGCAGGGCGACGCCGACCGACAGATGGTTGACGGCGTTGTAGTAGAAGAACTGCGCGCCGGCGATCGGCACGATCCCGTACCACACCACGGTGCGGGCGTACCTGCGCGCTTCGCGCAGCCACCCGGGACGTATCAGCGACGCGAACACTCCCATCGCCAGCGCGCCGCCGGCCAGCCTGGCCGTGACGGCGGCGGTCGGGCTCCAACCGGCCTCCATCAGCGATTTTGCAAAGGGTCCGGAGGAACCGAATGCGAGTGCCGAGCCGATCGCGAAGAGTAGGCCCGTCCGAAAGCGGTGGGAGTCGTTCGCAGCCACGGGCCACCTCCGAAATGTCGATAGGGGTGTAATGAGTAAACCCAACTTCGGTCATGACGCTAGCCCGGAAAGGAGTCATGAGTCAAATGCTTTTCAATCATGACACGGACCTCACGTTGCGGGCGGTGTGCGTGCTGATCAACACCGACCGGGTCGACGGCGAGCGCCTCGCCGACCTCGCCGCGCTCGATGAGTATCTGGCCACGTTCGGGTGGACCGGCCGACGCGACCACGACGCCGCCGAGCTGGCGGCGGTTCAGCGGCTGCGGACCCGTCTCGGCCGCATCTGGGAGAGCGCCGACGACGAGGAACGAGTGGTCGGCCAGGTCAACGCGCTGCTCAGCGACACCCGTGCGGCCCCATGGCTGACGCGGCATGCCGAGATGCCGGAGTGGCATCTGCACCTCGCGTCGATCCACGACCCGCTGTGGCAGCGGATGGGTGCCGAGATGGCGATGGCACTTGCCGACCTGATCCGCTCGGGTGAGCTGCGGCGGCTCAAGATCTGCGCTGCCCCCGACTGCGAGGCCGTGCTGGTCGACCTGTCCCGTAACCGGTCCGGGAAGTTCTGCGACACCGGCAACTGCGGCAACCGCCAGCACGTCGCCGCCTATCGGGAGCGCCGCTCCAACAAGTGATCGGACCCCTCCGGGGCCACCGTTAGGCTGGCCGGAGGGGGTCAGCAGTTGCAACCGACTACGCGCCTACACGTCAGTGGACACCGATTCCTGGTGCACCGGATGGAGCACGCGTTGCTGCGGGGTGACACCCGGATGCTCGACGATCCGCCTCGGGGACAGTCGATTTCGTTGGCGGCCGGTGCGTTGTTGGCGGCGGTGGCAGTGGCGGTCTGCGCGGTGCTGGCGTTGGTGAGACCGGCGGGCGAACTCGGCGACGCACCCGTCGTGGTGGTGCGTGAGACCGGTGCGATGTATGTCCAAGTCGACGGCACCGTGCACCCCGTCCCGAACCTGGCCTCCGCGCGGTTGATCGTGGGCACTCCGGCCGACCCGCGGCTCGTCGGTCAGGCGGCCGTCGACACAGCGCGTCGTGGTCCGTCGATCGGCATCCCCGGTGCACCGGAGACGATCTCGGCACCCCTCACAGCCGAGGAATCGAGCTGGACGGTGTGTGACGACCCGCGCGGAGTGACCACCGTCATCGCCGGACTGCTACCCGAGGACGCAGGGCACGCGGGGCCCGGCGTGCTGGTGACGCCGCGCGGCGCGGGCGCCGCGACCACCTACCTGCTCTACGAGGGAAGACGCGCTCGGGTGGACCTCCGCCACCACGCCGTGGTCCGCGCGCTGCGTCTCGAGGGCGTGGTGCCGCGGCCGATCTCCGCCACGGTGTTGGCGGCGATACCCGAGGCCCCGCAGATCGTGCCGCCACACCTGCCCGCAGCCGGCGAGCCCGGCCCGCGAACGCTGCGCGACCACCCGGTGGGCACCGTGGTGAGAGTCCCCCGCATCGCGGGCGCACCCGACTCCGGAGCGGACCTCTTCGTCGTCCTCGCCGACGGTGTGCAACGCATCGGCGAGGTGGCCGCAGACCTGCTCCGCTACACCGATCACCGTGTCGGCGAACAGATACCGACGGTATCACCCGCCGACGTCGGCACCGTGTCCGTCGTCGACACCCTGCCCGTCACGACGTATCCCGAACGGGGCGGAGTGGTCCAGGCTCCCGTGGTCTGCGCGCACTGGCGGGTGGAGCCGGACGGCAACGCATCTGCGACCGCGGTGCGCACCGGGCACGCGGTACCGGCGGCCGGCACTCCGGTCTCGCTGGCGCAGGCCGACGCGGACGGCCCAGCGGTTGATGCCGTGTTCCTGCCGCCAGGCCGCAGCGTGTTCGCCCACTCCGTCGGGCTCACCGGCAGCGGGGGCAGCACCGGATCACTGTTCCTGGTGACGGATTCGGGCGTTCTGTACGGAGTTCGCGATGGCGCTGCGGCCGCCAGCCTGGGGCTCACCGACCCGGCGCAGCCGGCTCCCTGGGCGGTGCTAGCCGCGCTGCCAAGGGGGCCCGAACTCAGTCAGGCCGGCGCGTCAGTCCTACGGGACGGCATCAGCGATGGCACTGTCGCGTCGCCGTGACCGGCCCACAGCCACCGAGACCGCGATGATCCCCGTCAGCACCACACAGATCGCCGCTGCGCGCACGGCCGTGACGCCCGCAGACCGGTCGACTGCCGGGGCAGGCGTCGCTCGTGGCAACGGTGTCGAGGACTGCGGCCTCGGTGCTGCGGGCCCGGGGGTGCTCACCGCGGCGAGCGCATCGACGACACCGTGGCCGACGGCCGGATTCCACCCGGTCGCCGGGCGCCGCGCGGTCTCCTCGATACGCCGCACTACCTGGCGGGCCGTGAGCTCGGGGGAGCGGGCGCGCACCAGTGCCGCGATCGCGCTCACCACCGGTGCGGCGTAGCTGGTTCCCGAGATCGGGGATCCGCCGGAAACGGTGTGTACCAACCCCTCCCCGGCGGGGGCGAGCGAGACGACACCTTCACCCGGTGCCGCGACGTCCACCCACGGTCCGGCGAGGCTGAACTGCGACGGCGCGCCGTGGCCGTCAACCGAGCCGACCGTGAGCACGTAGTCGTCGTACCAGGCGGGGCTGACCACGACGGAGACCTCGTCCCAGCCGGCGGCGTCGCGGGGGTTGGGGCCGGGACACTGGCCGGGACCGCCGACATTGCCTGCCGCGGTCACGACGACGACGTTCTTGACATCGACGGCGTAGGCCAACGCTGCACCCAGCGCCCGGTCGTCGAGGGCACTGTCGGCGGGCAGGCACGCCACTGAGGAGATGTTGATGACGGTGGCGCCGAGGTCCGCGGCTGTGCGCACCGCCGCGGCCAGGGTCCCCACATCGCCGGATCCCGAACTGCCGGGGTCGTCGGCAGCGCGGAACTTGTTGCTGGACTGCCGGATGGCGAGGATCGCGACATCGGGAGCGATTCCGGTGAAAGCCGTGGGCTGCTCGGAATCAGCTGTCGCGCCGATGATCCCGGCGACAATTGTGCCGTGACCGTCGCAGTCTGCCGCGCCGTCCGCCGTCGACACGTAGTCGCCCCCCGCAACCAGATGTGGGAGCCGCCGGTGGCGGGCCACGCCGGTGTCGATCACCGCGACGGTCTGGCCGGCGCCGCGGGTCAACGCCCAGACGGTGCTGAGATCTGAACCCGCGAGCTGGCCCGGGGCAACCGAAGTAGGCGACACCGGCGCAGCGGTGGCGCAGTCGTCATGCTGGGTGGTGGGCCTCGGAGGCGCGGGTGGGGCCGGCGCAGGCAACCGTGAATCGTCCAGTGGTGGTGGGGCCACCGCGGCTGCGGTGGGTGCTGCGTGCACGGTCGTGAACGTGAGTGTCACCACGGTCAGCAGGCGGCACACCCGGGTGGCAATGTTCATGACAAGCTCAGTTCCCGCACCATGCCGTACAACCCGGTCAGCCAGGCCGCCAGGGGCGCCACCGCGGCCAGGGCCAGGTACTCCAGGACCTGCACGCCCTGGCGGACCACGGGATTCGACAGCGCGAGATCCACCCGGCAGCGCAGCACGCCGACACCGGCGATGACCGCGGCCGCACCGAGCCAGGCGGCGTGTTCGGGCGTGATGCGCACCGCGACGGTGTGGGCGGCGAGAAGCGCGCAGAGTCCTGCGGCGCTCGACACCAGCCGCCGCCGGGTGTCGACGTGGGAGCGTTGACGCAGCAGCAGCAGGAGTCCGACGTCGGCGGCGAACAGGACGGCGACAGCGGGCGCGGCCTGCGGCTGGGTTGCGACTGCCGCGACCCCGATCGCGGCGGCGCAGGACCATCCGGCGACCATGCCGGTCAGGATGCGGTGCGCGAGCGCTGCCCGGGCGTCGTCGACGTCCGAGCGCGCCGGACCCAAGCCGGCCGCCACCACCGTCAGCTTCGGTGCGAGGGACAGCCCGGCCAGCGACAGCACCGTCAACACCGCACCGCTGACCGCCAATGTTGCCGAGGTGGCCACCGCGACCGCCCCCGTCGCGGCGACCGTCGCCGTCGCCGCCGCAAGGCCGGTCAACACCGCGGTGTCGCCACATGCCAGGCGCAGCAACAGGATCGAGACGGTCAACCCACAGGCCGCGGCGAGCAACACTGCGGCCGGCCATGGCGCGTCGGGCACCGCGAGAAATCCGGAAGCCACCGCCACGACGACCACACCTGGACTCAACACCGCGGCGCGCGTGGGCTCGCCGCCGGTTTCGGCGGCGATCCGGGCCACGACGTCACCTGGGTCACCGTAGGTTCTGCATGGCGCGGGGGGTGCGGCGGTGCCGAGCAGGATCAGATCACCGTCCTCAACAGCGTTCTCCCGCAACGACAGCGACGTATCGATACGGGTACCCCCGACCCGGGTCAGATACCAGTGCTGCGGGTGAACCATTGTGACCGATTCACCGACGGCGGCGTCTACGATCGACGGGATCATCTCGCCGACCGGGCAGTCTGCGGGCAGCACAAGGTCGACCGCCGCCGGCTGCTGCCGCCCCGTCACGTGGATGACCAACCTGCACAACGTATCCGGCACACCGTCAACGTAACCCGGTTCGGCGCCGGGGCCACGCAGAAATTTGTCAGGTTGTGGATGGAACGGAGTTGGCGGCCGCTGCGTCTATTCGTCAATGGACCCGCACGCCATGTCGCCTCCCCGGTCCCCGGTCATGCCGGGAGGTCAGATCGTCCTGGACGCTCCGCCGGAGCTGCCGAACCCGACCCCGGTGAGTCCGATGGCGCGGCTGATGCCCGTGGCGATGCTGGCGGCGATGGCGGGCATGAGTGCGCTGTACCTGACCTCGGGTAACGGCTCGGCGCGCAATCCGATGTTTCTGTTCTTCCCGGTGATGATGCTCGTGTCGGTGATCGGAACCCTGGCTTACGGCGCCCGCGGGGCGGGGCGTATCGCCGAGATCAACGTCCAACGCGCCGAGTACCTGCGCTACCTGGACACCCTCGACGACGCGCTGGCGAACTGCGCGGACCAGCAGCATTCGGAGATGCACCGAATCCACCCCGACCCCAGGGCGTTGTGGACGCTGGCCGGCGCCGAGCGGATGTGGGAACGCACCGCAGATCGTCCGCAGTTCGGCTCGGTACGGGTCGGGGTGGGAGAGCAACCGGCGGCGACCACGGTGCTGGCACCCGACCTCGATACCGACGACACCGCAGACCCCGTCACCACCGGGGCGGCCCGCAGGTTGGTGGACCGCCGAGCGGTTGTCGGCGGGTTGCCGGTCGCGGTGCCGTTGCTGTCCGCCGCGGTCGTCACCGTCACAGGTCAGACCGAAGCAGCCCGCGCGGTGGTGCGCGCCCTGGTGTGCCAGGTCGCGATGCTGCACCACCCGTGCCTGGTCGGCATCGCCGTGCTGTCCGGACCGGAATCGCGGGAAGCCTGGGACTGGCTGAAATGGCTTCCGCACCACAACGCCTCCGGCACCAGCCGGCATCAAGTGGTGATCGTCGACGGTTGCGGTGGGCCGGTGCCCGCCGAAGGACTGACCCGCATCGAGATCCGCGCCGATGACCATCGGCCCGCCGTGACCGTGTTCGCGGACGCGGACGAACTCGCCGTCACGTGTGACGCGATGCCTCTGGCGGACGCGCTGGCGTGTGCCAGACGGCTGGCACGCCACCGGCCGTCGCCGGCCACCGCTCAGCACGATCAGGGGGCGGCGGACTGGCTGGGGTTGCTGGGGATCGACGATCCCGAGCGGATCGACGCGGACCGGATGTGGTCTGCCGGCACCGGCAGCACGCCGTTGCGCGTCCCCATCGGCACGGCCGAGGACGGAACCGTCGTCGACCTGGACATCAAGGAGGCGGCCGCGGGCGGAATGGGTCCCCACGGGTTGTGCGTGGGCGCCACCGGGTCCGGCAAGTCGGAGTTCCTGCGCACGCTGGCCCTGGGGATGATCGCCACACACTCTCCCGAGGTGCTCAACCTCGTGCTGGTCGACTTCAAGGGTGGTGCCACCTTCCTCGGCATGGAGAAGGTCCGGCACGTCTCGGCGGTGATCACCAACCTCGCCGACGAGGCGGCACTGGTCTCCCGGATGCGGGAGGCGCTGTCCGGCGAGATCCATCGCCGACAGGAGTTGCTCAGAGCTGCAGGCAATTTCACCAGTATCACCGAGTACGACAACGCCCGTGCCCGGGACCGGGACCGGGGGCTGCCCGCGCTGCCGGCATTGTTCATCATCGTCGACGAGTTCTCCGAACTGCTCAGCCAGCAGCCGGACTTCGCAGAACTGTTCGTGGCGATCGGCCGGTTGGGTCGATCACTGGGCATGCACCTGTTGCTGGCCAGTCAGCGCCTCGACGAGGGCAGGCTGCGTGGTCTGGAAACCCACCTGTCCTACCGGGTGTGCCTGAAGACGTTCTCGGCGAGTGAATCACGCGCGGTCCTCGGTGTGGCCGACGCCTACCATCTACCGACGCAGCCGGGAGCGGCGTACCTGAAAACCGCCTCCGGCGACGTGGCGCGGTTCCAGACCGCGTTCGTGTCGGGCGGGTACACACCTCGGCGACCGCCGCCCGCGCCGGCCGACCGTCCGGCGGCCGTGCTCTTCACGCCGTCGCTCCCGGCGCCACCGGTGCGGTCGGACCCGCAGGCGGACAACCCGATCCCGCCATGGTCGGTGCTGGACACGGTGCTGTGCAGGCTGGCCGGCCACGGACCCGCCGCGCATCGGGTGTGGCTGCCGCCGCTCGGTCGGCCACCGCGCCTCGGGGAACTGCTGCAGACCGCGGCGACGGCCCATCTGCGGGTACCGATCGGCCTGGTCGATCGCCCGTACGAACAGCGGCACGAGCACCTGTTCGTCGACCTGTCCGGTGCCGCAGGCAACGTCGCGGTCGTCGGCGCGCCACGGTCGGGAAAGTCGACGACGCTGCGGACCGTGCTCTGCGCACTGGCCGCCACCCACGACGCCGAGAGCGTTCAGTTCTACTGCCTGGACTTCGGTGGCGGCTCCTTGGCCGCGCTCGCCGACCTTCCCCACGTCGGCTCGGTCGCCGGCCGTCGCGAGGGTGACCGGTGCCGGCGCACGGTCGCTGCGCTGGAGACGGTGCTGCGGCGGCGGGAGGCGGCGTTCCAGCGGCTGGGCGTCGACTCGTTCGCCGAGTACCGCAGCAGCCCCGAGTCGGCCGACGACCCCTACGGTGAGGTGTTCCTGGTGATCGACGGCTGGGGCACCGCGCGCCAGGAGTTCGAGGCACTGGAGGCACCGATCACCGCCCTTGCCGCGCAGGGGTTGTCGTACGGCCTGCACGTGATCATCGCCGCGGGCCGGTGGGCGGAGCTGCGTCCGGCGCTCAAGGACCAGATCGCGACGCGGATCGAGCTGCGGCTCGGTGACCCCGCCGAGTCCGAGATGGATCGCCGGCGCGCGCGGGACCTGGCAGAGCGCCCGCCGGGGCGGGGGATCACCCGGGAGGGACGCGAGTTCGCGATCGCGCTGCCCCACCTCGACGTGGCCGGTCGCCGGGCGGGCAGGGCGGCCCCGCCGGTCGAACTGCTGCCCACCCGCGTGGATCACCTCGGGCTGGTCGCCGCCGCCGCCCTGGTCCGGCCGCAGCAAGTGTCGCTGGGAGTCGGCGAACGCGACCTGACACCGGTGCTGCTGGACTTCGCCGAGCACCCCCATCTCCTTGTGCTCGGCGAGGGGGAATGCGGCAAGACGGCGGTGCTGCGCCTGCTCTGCACCGAGCTCGCCCGGATCCACGCCCCAGGTGAGGTGCAGCTCGAGATCGTCGATTTCCGTCGCACCATGCTCGGTGTCATCGAGTCGGAGCACCTGGGCGGCTATTCGGTGTCGGGCACGGCCCTGACGTCGCGGATGGCGGCGTTGACGGACCGACTCGACCAGCGGATGCCGGACGAGCACGTCACCCAGCAGCAGCTGCGCAACCGATCCTGGTGGGCTGGGCCGGAGATCTACGTCGTCGTCGACGACTACGACCTGGTGGCCGGTGCCACCGGCAACCCGCTACTGCCGCTCGCCGACTTCCTGCCGCATGCAAAGGATCTCGGATTGCACGTGGTCGTGGCCCGCCGCTCCGGCGGGGCTGCTCGGGCGATGTTCGATCCTGTCCTCGCCCGACTGCGCGACATGGGATGCTCCGGGCTGATGATGAGCGCCACCCCCGACGAGGGAGTGCTGCTCGGAACCTCCCGGCCCGCTCCGCTGCCCCCTGGTCGCGGCACTCTCATCGCACGCGGTAGGCCGGACGAACTGCTCCAGATAGGCTGGGTGGCGCCACCGTGACCGTGATCGAGGTCGGCCCGCAGACCGTGCGAGGGTCCGGCGCCGCCGCACCGCAGGAAGTGGTCACTGCGGCGATCGAGTGCATCGACGACCGGTTCGCACTGCTCGGCGATCGCCTCGTCGAGGTTCGATCGCTGTGGGGTGAGGTGCTCGACGTCGTGGCCGCCGAGCACACCGGGACCCTGGCGTTGGTCTTCCCGACCTGGTGGTCCGTGGCGCGCATCGAGCTCGTTACCGATTCGGCACGCAGTCGTGCAACCGAAGTCGTTGTTCTGCAACGCGCTTCGATCCTCGCGCGGCACGGATCAGCCACGGCAGTCGAGTTCTCGGAGGATTTTGTGGTGATCACCTCTTCCGATGCGAGCGTCACGGTGTTGTCTCGCGCCGAAGGCGATGTCGCGCAGTATCTTCGCGGGACGCGCACCGTTGTGGTCGATGTGCCCGCCGGGGTGACGCCGCCGGATCCGGCGCTCACCGACTGCCTGCACGCCGCCGCGGTCACGGTGGCACACAGCGACCGACATCGCCTGCTGGCCGCGGCGAACTACGCAATGCCACATCATGGCCCGGATGGGTCGGTCGGCGTCGCGGCCCACCGCAGGAGGCGAACCGTTGCCGTGCTGGCAGGGGTCTTTCTGTCGGTGGCCGCGGCCGGCGGGGGATGGGCCGCGCAGGAGCTGTCGGGCCAACGGCCCTCAGAATCCGCCGGCACGCTGCTGGTCGAGGGGCGGGTCGCCGTGCGGGTGCCCGCACGGTGGACGGTCGAGCGCATCACCTCCGGACCCGGGTCTGCCCGGGTGAAGGTTTCTGCATCCACCGGAGACCCGACCGCCCTGCACATCACCCAGTCATCCGGCCAGGTGTCGCAGACACTTCCGGAGGTGGCCGAATCACTGGGTCGCGCAGTGCAGTCCGAGCCTTCCGGGCTGTTCGTCGACTTCGATCCGGACGGCAACGTCGGCAACAGACCGGCGGTGACGTATCGCGAACGACGAGCCGACAGCGACACCGCCTGGGCCGTGGTGATCGACGGCGCGACCCGCATCGCCATCGGCTGCCAGGGGCCACCGGCGCGGCGCGACGTCATCGACGCCGCCTGCATCCAGGCCGTCGAGTCCGCACAGGTGTTGCCCTGAAAAAGTGGGAACCGAACCGTCAGCCCCCGCGTCCTACTTACATACCGCTCGCCACACCACGAAAGGATCGCGATGACCAGCCCCTCAGGCCCCTCGAGCACCTCGGGTTCCGCGCTCACCACCGACTTCGACCTGATGGTCTCGGTCGCCGGCAAGACCGATGCCCGCAACGAGGAGATCCGGGCCATGCTGCAGTCTTTCGTCGGCAGGATGAACAGTGTGCCGCCGTCGGTGTGGGGTGGTGTTGCCGCCACGCGCTTCCGTGACGTGCTGCAGCGCTGGGACGCCGAGTCGCTTCGGCTGCACACGGCGCTGCAGCGGATCTCGGAGACCATCCGGGACAACGAGCGGCTTCTGCGGGAGGCCACCGACAGTCACTCGCAGCGTATCGGCGCCGTCGCCGGAAACCTCTGAGGAGCACCCCCGTGAACCCGATGCTGTCCTATGACTTCGGCGAGATCGAATACACCGTCCGCCAGGAGATCCACTCCACTTCGGCCCGGCTGAACGCCGCGCTGGACGATCTGCGTGCCCAGATCGCGCCGCTGCAGGCAACCTGGACGCGAGAGGCGGCCGACGCCTACCGCATCGAGCAGGCGCGTTGGGAGCAGGCCGCGGCGGCGCTCAACGACATCCTGTTCAGCCTCGGCAATGCGGTACGCGACGGCGCCGACGACGTGGCCGCCGTCGATCGCAGTGCCGCGGGCGCCTGGGGCGTCTGACGGCACCAACGGATTTCTGTGCGGCCCCCGGGCGGAGGAGAGCCGATCCGGGGGCCGCACAGTACTGCCGGTGCGCAGTTTGGACTAGGGTGGCGGCACAGCCGACGATGAGGAGCGTGGACGCCGGTGGCAACTCCGGACGCGGCGCACGGACAGGCGGGCGTGAGGTCGACACCTTCGCCGTCACGGCTGCGTGCGGTCCACGAGTTGTTCGTCGCCGGGGAGGTCGACACCAGTTACCTGAACTCGAACTCAGTGCGGCCGATCGTCGCCCAGAGCTGGCAACGCAGCCTGGCCGTGGGGGTCGATCCCGACCTCGGGGGAGCGCAACCGTCGCCCGCCGTCACCGCGGTGGACCGGTTGCGCCAGACGCACCCGCTGGCACCGGCACTGCCCGTCATCCGGCGGCTGCTCGTCGAGGAGGCCGTCGACTCCGGTGTGGTCGTTGCCGTCAGCGCCGCCGACGGGACGTTGTTGTGGGTCGAGGGGGACCCGACCGCATGCCGCAAGGCCGAGGCGATGAACTTCGTGCCCGGTGCCGACTGGAGTGAACGCGGCGCCGGGACCAACGCGCCCGGCACGGCGCTGGCACTGGACACCGAACTCCAGATCCATGGGTCGGAGCACTTCTCGCGCGTCGTCCAACCCTGGAGTTGCACCGCAGCGCCGGTGCACGACCCCACGACCGGCGCACTGCTCGGCGCCATCGACCTGACCGGAGGGCCAACGGTGGCGACCTCGCAGGCGCTGGCGCTGGTGCGGGCTACCGCGGTGGCCGTCGAGAATCACCTGGCACTGCTGCGGCTGACCGGTGCCGGGGCCCAAACCCCCAGCCGTAGGCCACATCTCGTCGTCCTCGGTGGCGACCGGCCGCGCTGGGTGACCACCGACAGCCACGGACACCTGCGGACCAGCCCGCTCACCGGCCGCCACGCCGACATCCTGGTCCTGCTCAGCACGCATCCGGAGGGCCTGTCCGCCGACCACCTGGCCGTGCTGCTCGACGACAAGGACCTCGACGTCGTCACGGTGCGCGCCGAGATGTCCCGGCTGCGCAAGGTCATCGGAGCCGAGAATCTCGGATCCCGCCCGTACCGGCTGTTGGCGCCCATCACCAGCGACGTCGCCGAGGTCTTCGACGCGCTCGACGGCGGCGACGTGGAGGCGGCGCTGGCGCGCTACCCCGGTCCGCTGCTGGCGCATTCGGTGTCCCCGGCGATCGCTCGGCTGCGCACCCAGTTGTCGGCAACGCTGCGCGGCGCGGTGCTCGCCGAGAGTGCCCGGGGGCGTGCGGACCTGCTGCGGCGCTGGCTCGACCTACCCGAAGGCCGCGACGACCGGGACGGGTGGCAGGCGTTGTGCGACACCGCAGGACTCGACGCGTTGGCCCGCGCCCAGGCGGGCGGGCATCTCGCCGGCTTGGACTTCGAGCTCGGCGGAACCTGAGCAATGGCGCCCACAATGCGCCTGAGCTGCACGTACCCCGGTCACAAACGCGAGTTGTCAACAGCAACAAGCTGTTCGAGGATCTAGGCATGGATTTCCAGACCTATGCCGAGTTCTTTCCGTCGGCCTACACCGCCGACATGACGGTGCCCACCAGCACGTGGTGGCAGTGGGGTGAGACGCGGGTACACATCGCTCCGCGCGGCTGTCCCGGACGCCGCGGTGCGCATGATGGTGATCCACGGGGGTGGCGGCTACAGCGGTGCACTCTGGCCCGCGGCGGCCGCAGCGGCCGGCGCCGGGGTCGACGTCCTCGCCCCAGACCTGCCGCTCTACGGCGACACTGACGTACCGCACCCGTCTCGGGTCCGCTACGACGACTGGATCGACCTGTTGTGCGATCTCGTGCGCGCCGAACGCGCATCAGACCCGCGCCCGTTGATCCTGTTCGGGGCCAGCATGGGCGGCATGCTCGGCTACGAGGTGGCGTCGCGAACCCGGGAAGTGGCCGCGGTCGTGGCGACCTGCCTGCTCGACATGTCCGACCCGCGGGCACGTGCCGCCGCGACCCGCATCGCGTGGACGGGACGACCGGCGCCGGGCGCTGCTGCGGGCGATCGACCCCGCACTCGGCAGGGTCCGGGTGCCCATCCGCTGGCTGGCCGACATGGCTGCCATGAGTTCAGACGCCGGGCTGTCGCAGCTGTGTGCGTCCGATCCTCGCGGCGGCGGGGTCAGCGTCCCGCTGGGCTTCGTGTCCAGTTGGATGAACTACCACCACACCGCGCCGTGGTCGTTCGACGCGGCACCGGTCACGCTGGTGGCGCCGGCCGCCGATACCTGGACCCCGCCGGCACTGAGCATCCGCTTCCTGCGCCGCATCTGCGCACCGACCCGCCTGGTCATGCTGGAGAACTGCGGACACTTCCCGATCGAAGAGCCGGGTCTTGCTCAGCTGCGCGACGCGATGTCGGAGACGTTCACCGCGGAGGCGGCGCAAGCCGGTTGACCGTCAGCATCAGCGACTCGACGTCGAATCCGTGGCGGGTCATCACCCGGTGCAGTTGGGCGTCGATCGCGTGAACCAGCATCTGGGCGGTGTACTCCACGTCGTCGCCGCCCCGGTCACAGCGCTTGAGATGGAACGCCACCTCGTCACCGATCCGGTCCTCGAACGCCTGTAGTTGCTCGAGTTGGCCGGCAGTCGGCGGCATCACCCGGTGCATCAGTGCGTGCAGCCGCGGCCGGTCGCTGTGCAGGCAGACCAGCGTCTCGAGCAGCGTGCGCATGGTGGCGTCGAACGGGGCGGCGTCGTCGCGGAGCTGTGCGAACATCTCGGTCAGCTGTCTGTCGGCGTCCCGCACATGGCGCTCGGCCACCGCGTGCAACAGCGAGAACTTGTCGGGGAAGTACTGGTAGAGCGTGCCGATCGACATACCGGCGCGCTCGGCGATCCGGTTGGTGGTAGCCGTCAGACCTTCCCGCGAGAACACCTGCGCGGCCGCCTCCACCAGCGTGTTCACGGTTTCTCGGGAGCGCTGCTGGCGGGGCTTGCGGCGTGGTTCGTAATACCTCGAATTCTGCTCGACGATGCAACCGTGGTGCAACGGTTGTCGGCGTAGGTTCAGTGACACACGACACACCACGAATACCAGGAGAGTCACCATGACCGTGTACGCACGCCCCGGCGCCGAGGGCTCGCTGATGTCGTTCAAGCCCCGCTACGAGAACTTCATCGGCGGCGACTGGGTGCCGCCTACCGCCGGGCGGTACTTCGAGAACCCGACACCGATCACCGGCCAGACGTTCTGCGAGACCCCCCGTTCCGACGAAGCCGATGTCGAGAAGGCCCTCGATGCCGCCCATGCCGCGGCACCAGCCTGGGGCAAGACGTCGGCCGCCGAGCGCGCGGTGATCCTGAACAAGATCGCCGACCGGATCGAGGAGAACCTCGAATCGATCGCGCTCGCCGAGGCCTGGGACAACGGCAAGCCGATCCGGGAGACGCTCAACGCCGACATCCCGTTGGCCGTGGATCACTTCCGGTACTTCGCCGGCGCGATCCGGGCACAGGAGGGCTCGCTGTCGGAGATCGACGACGACACCGTCGCCTACCACTTCCACGAGCCGCTCGGGGTGGTCGGCCAGATCATCCCCTGGAACTTCCCGATCCTGATGGCCGTCTGGAAGCTGGCGCCGGCGCTGGCCGCCGGCAACGCGATCGTCCTCAAGCCCGCCGAACAGACCCCGGCCTCCATCCTGTATCTGCTCGAGGTCATCGGTGACCTGCTGCCCGCAGGCGTGCTCAACGTGGTCAACGGGTTCGGCGTCGAGACGGGCAAGCCGCTGGCGTCGAGCAACCGCATCGCCAAGATCGCGTTCACCGGCGAGACCACCACCGGCCGGCTGATCATGCAGTACGCATCGCAGAACCTGATCCCGGTCACGCTGGAGCTGGGCGGCAAGAGCCCCAACATCTTCTTCAACGACGTGCTCGCCGCGGCCGACAACTATCAGGACAAGGCCCTCGAGGGCTTCACGATGTTCGCCCTCAACCAGGGCGAGGTGTGCACCTGCCCGTCGCGTTCGCTGATCCAGGCCGACATCTACGACGAGTTCCTCGCGCTGGCCGCGATCCGCACCAAGGCGGTGCGCCAGGGCGATCCGTTGGACACCGAGACGATGATCGGCGCGCAGGCGTCCAACGATCAGCTCGAGAAGATCCTGTCCTACATCGAGATCGGCAAGAGCGAGGGCGCCAAGGTCGTCACCGGTGGTGAGCGCGCACAGCTCGGGGGCGACCTCAACGGCGGCTACTACGTCGCGCCGACGATCTTCACCGGCAACAACAAGATGCGGGTGTTCCAGGAGGAGATCTTCGGACCGGTGGTGGCCGTCACGTCCTTCACCGACTACGAAGACGCGATCGGCATCGCCAACGACACCCTCTACGGCCTGGGCGCCGGGGTGTGGAGCCGTGACGGCAACACCGCCTACCGCGCGGGCCGGGACATCAAGGCCGGCCGGGTGTGGACGAACTGCTACCACCAGTACCCCGCACACGCTGCGTTCGGCGGGTACAAGCAGTCCGGCATCGGCCGCGAGAACCACAAGATGATGCTCGACCACTACCAGCAGACCAAGAACCTGCTGGTGAGCTACAGCGACAAGGCGCAGGGATTCTTCTGAGGTGGCTGAATTCGTGCTGGCCATCGACCAGGGCACCACCAGTACCCGGGCAATGGTTTTCGACCACGCCGGTGCGGAGGTCGGCCGTCATCAGCTCGAACACGAGCAGATCCTGCCGCGGGCGGGGTGGGTCGAGCACAATCCGGTCGAGATCTGGGAGCGCACCGCCTCGGTGCTGACCTCGGTGCTCAACCACACCAACCTGCAGCCGAGTGACGTTGCGGCACTGGGCATCACCAATCAGCGTGAGACGGCGCTGGTGTGGAACAAGCGCACCGGGCGGCCCTACTACAACGCGATCGTCTGGCAGGACACCCGCACCGATCGGATCGCCACAGCGCTGGACCGGGACGGCCGGGGTGATGTCATCCGCCGCAAGGCCGGTCTGCCGCCCGCCACGTACTTCTCGGCGGGCAAGGTGCAGTGGATCCTGGAGAATGTCGACGGTGTCCGGGAGGCCGCCGAGAACGGTGATGCGATCTTCGGCAACAGCGACACCTGGGTGGTCTGGAATCTGACCGGCGGTCCGCGCGGCGGCGTGCATGTCACCGATGTCACCAACGCCAGCCGGACCATGTTGATGGATCTGGAGACGCTGGACTGGGACGACGAACTGTTGTCGTTCTTCGGCATTCCGCGCCAGATGCTTCCCCGCATCGCACCGTCGTCCTCGCCCGAGCCCTACGGGATGACGTTGGCCACCGGTCCGCTCGGCGGCGAGGTCGCGGTGACGGGCATCCTCGGCGACCAGCAGGCAGCCATGGTCGGCCAGGTCTGTCTGTCACCCGGGGAGGCCAAGAACACCTACGGCACCGGTAACTTCCTGCTGCTGAACACCGGCGAGAAGATCGTGCGTTCGGAGAACGGCCTGCTGACCACGGTCTGCTACCAGTTCGGTGACGCGAAACCGGTTTACGCGCTTGAGGGTTCGATCGCGGTGACCGGGTCGGCGGTGCAGTGGCTGCGTGACCAGCTGGGGATCATCAGCGGGGCCGCGCAGAGCGAGGCGCTGGCCCGTCAGGTCGAGGACAACGGCGGCGTGTACTTCGTGCCGGCGTTCTCCGGGCTGTTCGCGCCGTACTGGCGCTCCGACGCCCGCGGCGCGATCGTCGGGCTGTCGCGCTTCAACACCAACGCCCACGTGGCCCGCGCGACATTGGAGGCGATCTGTTATCAGAGCCGTGATGTCGTCGACGCGATGGAAGCCGACTCCGGGGTGCACCTGGAGGTGCTCAAGGTCGACGGTGGCATCACGGCCAACAACCTGTGCATGCAGATCCAGGCTGACGTGCTCGGTGTCGACGTGGTGAAACCCGTTGTGGCAGAGACCACTGCGCTGGGCGCGG
The DNA here is from genome assembly GCF_049683355.1 of Mycobacterium sp. Lineage (GTDB taxonomy): Bacteria > Actinomycetota > Actinomycetes > Mycobacteriales > Mycobacteriaceae > Mycobacterium. The sequence continues at coordinate 5,069 of NZ_JBAUJB010000424.1, read as the reverse complement.
CCTACGCGGCAGGGCTTGCCGTCGGGTTCTGGTCAGATCCCGACGAGCTGCGGGAGAACTGGCAGGAGGACCAGCGCTGGTCGCCCGACTGGTCCGAGGATCAGCGTGCCGAGGGGTACGCGGGCTGGAAGAAGGCTGTGCAACGCACCCTGGACTGGGTCGACGTGTCCTGAGCGGCCACGCGTCACGGCCAAGCGTCTGGAGCCGACCCGAGAACGCAGTCCCCGCAAAGCCCGGCCCGCGGTGCCTGATAGAACAGGCAGCAGCTTCGCCGGACGAACCGCCCCTGTGTGTACGTGGCGGCGGTAGCAACAGCAGGCGGTCCAGTGTGTCGTTCAGTGGCTCCAGAACGCCGCGGAGCAGAAAATCGTTGATCAGTTCTGCCGCGCGTGCCGGTGTCGGCCCGTCCGCCCAGTCGATGTGTGGCGCGGCGAACTGCGGAAAGGGTTTCGAGGGGGCCGCCAGGACAGCGAGTCGGGACCGAGCAACGGCACCGCGTCGAAACAGCTGGCCGCTCCGACCGCCGGAGACAACAGACGCGCCGTGATACCCAGTTGGAACGAAGAGGCAGCCAGCCGGAGGGGGATTTCACCGGAACGACAGCGTGACGCCGCGGCAATCGCCGTCCGGGTTCGGTCTACGAAACCGCGCAACGTGGCCTCATTCAGCAACCCCGGCAGCGTCCGCCATTCGCCGTCGTCCTGCGGAGGAATTGCGAAGTACTCGCCGAGTGCTGCGAGTTGCGCCACCAGCCCTGGGCTGGCGACGTGACCGGCCGAATCACGGGCAGGGGAGTTCACGGGTCCACACGCTAACCGCTGCCTTGGTGATGGCGTTTTGACCTGCGGTGACGCCCGCGGGTAAGCTGCGTCGTTGGCGTGCGCTGGCCTTCGGGTCGCCGGTCGCCTCGGGTCCCTGCCGGTCGCCGAGGCAGTCCACAGCCCACGCTTGACCGGCCCCCGGGATACCGGGATCCAACGCCGAGGTGAAGGCCTCGAAACAGAAGGGTAAGCGCTGTGCCTACGTACACGCCGAAGGCGGGTGACACCACACGCACGTGGTACGTCATCGACGCCACGGACGTGGTGCTCGGCCGGCTCGCCGTCGAAGCAGCGAAGCTGCTGCGCGGCAAGCACAAGCCGACGTTCACGCCCAATGTCGACGGCGGTGACTTCGTCATCGTCATCAACGCCGACAAGGTCGCCATCAGCGGCGACAAGCTCCAGAAGAAATTCGCTTACCGCCACTCGGGATATCCGGGTGGGCTGCGCAGGCGGGCCCTCGGCGACGAGATGGAAAAGCACGCTGACCGCGTCGTCGAGCGGGCCATCGTCGGCATGATCCCGCACACCAAGCTCGGCCGTCAGATCCAGAAGAAGCTGAAGGTCTACGTCGGTGCCGATCATCCGCACACCGCTCAGCAGCCGGTTCCGTACGAGATCAAGCAGGTGGCCCAGTGACCGAGACCCCCGAGATGACCTCTGACATCGCCGCCACCTCCGAGACCGAGGTGGTCGCCGGAGCCGAGGCGGCTCCGCGCGAGCCCATCGTGATGGATCGTCCGATCCAGACCGTCGGTCGCCGCAAGGAAGCCGTGGTGCGGGTGCGCCTGGTGCCCGGCACCGGCCAGTTCAACCTCGACGGCCGCTCGTTGGAGAACTATTTCCCCAACAAGGTGCACCAGCAGCTGATCAAGGCCCCGCTGGTGACCGTCGACCGGCTGGAGAGCTTCGACGTCTACGCCCACCTCGACGGTGGCGGCCCGTCCGGGCAGGCCGGCGCACTGCGCCTGGCGATCGCCCGCGCGCTCATCATCGTGCAGCCGGAGGACCGGCCCGCGCTGAAGAAGGCCGGGTTCCTCACCCGCGATCCGCGTGCCATCGAGCGCAAGAAGTACGGACTGAAGAAGGCCCGTAAGGCGCCTCAGTACAGCAAGCGCTGATCTGTTCACGGCATGGCGCCCGGTCTGCTCGCACTGCGAGTGGCCGGGCGTCAGTCGTCTGCGCGGTGGGTACTCCGCATGGCCGGAAGGGAGAGGCCGATGAATGCCGTGAAGATGAATGTGGTCAAGAACGCCGCAGCCGGTGCCATGGTGGGCGGGTCGTTGCTGTTCACCGCCGGGCTGGTCGTCGCACATGCACAACCCGAGGAGGAGTCCCCCGTGACCTCCGACGGTATGGTGTCTGTGCTGGTCGGCGGCGCGACAGCGCAGGACAGTGTGCCCCTCGAGGAGGCCGCAGCAGCTGTCACCGAGGTCTGCGGCGGCGAGCCCGCGAGCGTCGCGGGTGTGGCGCAGCAGGTTGACACCGACGGTGCATCCGTGGAGGTGTGCCCGGATGTGCTGATCGTCCAGAACTCCGACGTCCCGGTGCAGTCGACGCCGACGGAGTCCACGGCGGAATCCGAGGCGCCGGCCGTTCCGGGAGCCGAGGAAGAGGCAGCCGAAGAAGAGGCGGCCGAAGGCGAGTAGGTCCGCCTCGCAAGGTGAGATCTCGCCCGGGTATCGATTCGGTGCCGGCACGGACGCCGAGAGCTGCGGTTGGCCCTCAAACCACTATTTGTGAGAGGTTGTCTCCCATGGCTCGACTGTTCGGCACCGACGGTGTGCGCGGGGTCGCCAATCAGGAACTGACCGCCGAGTTGGCGATGGCTCTGGGTGGCGCGGCGGCCCGTCGGCTGCTCCGCACCGGTGAGACCCGCAGGCGGGTCGCCGTGGTCGGGCGAGATCCGCGCGCCAGCGGCGAGATGCTCGAGGCGGCGGTGATCGCCGGGGTGACGAGCGAAGGCGTGGACGCGCTGCGGGTCGGTGTGCTGCCCACACCGGCGGCCGCGTATCTGACCAGCGCCTACGATGCCGACTTCGGTGTCATGATCTCGGCTTCACACAACCCGATGCCCGACAACGGCATCAAGATCTTCGGGCCCGGCGGACACAAGCTCGACGACGCAACCGAGGATCGCATCGAGGATCTGGTCCGTCAGGGTCCCGGGACGCGGCCCACCGGCGCCGGCATCGGCCGCGTCGTGCGGGCCGAGGACGCGTTGGAGCGTTACCTGCGGCACGCCGGCAAGGCCGCCACCACCCGGCTCGAGGAGCTGACCGTCGTCGTCGACTGTGCACACGGCGCGGCGTGGGATGCGGCGCCGCGTGCCTACCGGGCCGCCGGCGCCAACGTGATCCCGATCCATGCGGAGCCGGACGGCTTGAACATCAACGACGGGTGCGGCTCGACGCACATGGAGGCGCTGCGTTCGGCCGTGGTGTCCTACGGCGCCGACCTCGGCCTGGCCCACGACGGCGACGCCGACCGCTGCCTTGCCGTGGACCGTCACGGCCGTGTCATCGACGGTGACGCGATCATGGTGGTGTTGGCGCTGGCCATGCACGAGGCGGGGGAACTCGCCTCCGACACGCTGGTCGCCACCGTGATGAGCAACCTCGGCCTGCACATGGCGATGCGCTCGGCGGGTATCGACGTCCGCACCACCGGTGTCGGCGACCGCTACGTGCTCGAAGAGCTCCGGGCCGGTCAGTTCTCGATCGGGGGGGAGCAGTCCGGACACCTGGTGATGCCCGCGTTCGGCACCACCGGGGACGGCATCGTCACCGGGCTGCGATTGATGTCGCGGATGGCGCAGACCCGCCGCAGTCTCGCCGAGCTCGCGGCGCCGATGAAGACGCTGCCGCAGGTGCTGATCAACGTCAACGTGATGGACAAGGCCACGGTTGCCGATGCTCCGGCGGTGCGGGAGGCGGTGGCCCGGGTGACCGAAGAACTCGGAGACACCGGGCGGATCCTGTTGCGTCCCTCGGGGACCGAACAAGTGGTCCGCGTCATGGTCGAAGCCGTCGACGAGGACACCGCCCGACAGATGGCGGTGCGGGTCGCGGAGTCGGTCAGCGCACAGGGCTGACTTCGCGAAACCGGTAGGAACCGACCGGGCCTGTCCGGCGTCCAATCCCATATGGGGTATACAGACGCTGCGCGCGTCGACGTGGAGGCGGTGCGCGCGATCGCGCGTGAATACGAGACGGTGTCGTCGATCGTGGACGCCGCTGTCCGAATCCATCTCAGCGAGCTCGCTTTCGGGGCGGCCTGCGCCGGGCGCGCTCATCTCTCCCATGGGGACACACTCCGCGCCGCCGTGGACGACGTCGTGACGTCGCTGCGGCAGTGGTCACGGGCGGCCGACGAGATCGCCGGGGCGTTGCGCGCATCGGTGGACCGCTACGAGGACGTCGACGCCCGTGCCGCCGGACGGCTGGGGTAGGCCGCAGCGATGGCCGAGGCGTTCGATGTTCCGTCACGGTTGGCCGATGGCGGACCTGCCGTCGACATCCTGCAGCAGTACGTGTGGGCCTGCCGCCAACTCGGCTACCAGCATCCCGACATGACACTGCACCCCGGCCAGTTGCGGGACTGGTACGGCAGCGAGGACGGCATGGATCTTGCTGTGCTGCACAGTGATCAGCTGGCGTTGCAGGCTGCGGCCGAGGCCTCTCAGGATGCGCTGGCGGTTCAGGACCGGCAGCTCACCGCACTTGCGGCAGCGTGGCAGGGTGCCGGCGCAGAAGCCTCTCGAGGCTTTCTGCAGCGGCACCGCGAAGCGGCGGCGGCCGCGGCGACGGCGGTGCGTACCGCAGCCGAGGCGGTGGGCGCGCTGCGGGAGAGCCTGTGGCAGGCGGTGGACACGAAGGTGGAAGCGGTGGTCACGATCGAGAACGCCACGCAAGCCCAGCGTGCGGATTGGCTGGCAGCCGCCTCCACGGTGACGACCGGCGCGGGGGACCGGGCATCAGCCGCCGAGATGATCGATCAGGCCGTCAAACCGTTTGTGGACAATGAAGTCCGGAATCAGGCGCTCACCGCTCTGCGCACCGCGATGTCCTCGGTCGCCGACGCCTACCAGCGCGCGACCGCCGAGATGGTGGCCGAGCGGACACCGGTGTTCGAAGTGCCAGGAGACCTCGGTCCGCGGTGGAACGCGCCGCCTGCCGCTGTCTGTGATGACAGACCCCGATGCGAGGACAGCGTCGCACCCGCACCCGCACCCGCACCCGCACCCGC
>NZ_JBAUJB010000423.1:0-2840 GCF_049683355.1 Mycobacterium sp. | reverse complement strand
CCTGCGCGACCTCGATGCGCTGGTCGTGGTGTCCACACCGTGGGTGGACGGCGCCGCGGCGGCCGGGCAGACGCTGGACTGGCTGGCCAACCGCGGCCTGACCGGCCTGCTGCAACGCACCATCGTCGTCCTCAACGACTCCGACGGTCATGCCGACAAGCGCACCAGGACGATTCTCGCGCAACAGTTCTCGAACCATGGGCAGCTGGTGTTCGAGGTTCCGTTCGACGGGCACCTGCGCCCGGGCGGCGTCATCGACGGAACCCGCGAGATGTCACGACCCACCCGCCGTCGGTTTCTCGAGATCTGTGCCGCCTTGGCGACACACTTTCCGACGCGGGACAGTCGGTCGCGCGACCGGCCCTGACCCCGGCGCTCAGGCGATCTGCCCGACCAGTTCTTCGATGGCGCCGACATCGGCCGCCGAGATCGGCTCCTCCGCTTCAGCCTGCTGGATCGCCTGCTCGGAAACCCCTGCAGCCTGCGCTGTTTCGAGCACCGTCAGGTTCGCGGCGCGGCGTGCGGCGTAGAGCCGCTGTCCGAGCGTGGCGTGTGGCGCACCTGCGGCACGCACCATCAGATCGTCGTAGAGGCTGCGGACCGTGCCCAGCGCCTTGATCAGTGCGGGCGTCACCCTTCCGATCCGCGCCGCACGTGCAGCGACTGCCTCGAGTTGACGCAGATCCGACAAGATTGCGGTCACCCGCGGCGTGAACGCTGGGTCGTGGGTGGGCGGCAGCGAGGTGACCGTGGAGTGGAACGTGCCGACTGCCGTGATGACCGCCTGAGCGATCAGCGACACCTCGTCTACGCCGGCCGCGACAGGGGGCGCGGGGACCGGATCCGGGGACCGCAGGGTCTCACCCTTGCGCAGCCTCGTGATGGTGCCGGGCGGCCACCGCAGAACCTCTTCCAGCTTTGCTCGGGTCCGCTCCCTCGGCCAGCTGCGACCCTTCTCGAACGCGATCAGCGCGCCGGCGTTGATGATGCCGTCGGCGGCGAGGCTGCGCTGGCTGATATCGAGTTCTCGTCGGCGTGCGGCTGCGGCCGCCCCCGCCCTGACCATCCCGGGGTCCAATGCGTCGGCCGATTCGTCGATCGACTCCGCGTTGGTCATCTACCGGGATTCCTCGTGCTGGGTTTGTCGGATCGGCCCGGACATCGTACCGATCAGCCATGCCGCCGCTACGGCTCGGCCCGATGGTCCGCAATGGTTCCGTGTCAAAGCTACACCTTTTCACCCTCTGCAATCGCGTCAGCGCTACACATTTCGGCAAAATCTCCGCCGGAGGCCGGTTGGGTGGCGACGCCGCGTATTCGCAGTTAGAGCGCGCCTTCAACGTGAAACTTCGCGGGCTGGACCTCTCCCACGCGGGCCGATGCGCTTCGGTTCCGTTGCACTAACCGTTGCATCGCTACGGTTTGTCGGTTACCTTTTGCAGCGTCGCGGCGAACGGGCCGCCCCAGCACACAGAGGAGCGACAGAATATGAACGCGATGCCGTGGGACGAGACGCCGGTCGGCGCGTGCACCCAGGAACCCGAGCGGTGGACGACGACCGCCGACGACGAGGCGAAGGCGATCTGCCGGGCGTGCCCCAGGCGGTGGTTGTGCGCACGGGAAGCCTGCGAACTTCCCCGGGCGGAAGGCCTCTGGGCCGGCATCTACGTTCCCGAGGCCGGCCGCGGCCGGACGTTTGCTCTGCGGCAGCTCCAGTCGCTGGCCGAGCGCAACGGCTTTCCCGTCCGGGAACGTCGGGTCTACTACGCGGAAAGCGCCTGACGTGCGGGTGCCTGCCGCCGCTCTCGGGGGGTCGGCGGCGGGCTTCGGAATATCCCCGGGACGGCTGCCGTTCCATATCTCGACGGTGCCGGGCATGCCCCGGGCCCCAACCACCAAGTCGCTACGAGCGACCATTCGCCGAGAGGCGCCATGGCGGCACCGTCCCAACTTTTGCGCTGATGCAGCTTCCCGTGTGTTGTCGCGATGAGTTCTGACCTCCGGTGCAGTCTGAGCTGCATGGGCACACTGATCTACGGCTTCAACGTGTCGGTGGACGGCTACATCGCCGACGCGCAGGGCAACATCGACTGGTCCGATCCGAGCGAGGAACTGCACCAGTACTGGAACGACTTCGAGCGGGAGACGGCCCTCGCGTTCTACGGGCGGCGGCTCTACGACCTGATGTCCGCGTACTGGCCGACCGCCGACAAGGACCCGGACGCCACCCCTCTGATCGTCGACTTCGCGCACATCTGGCGCGACATGCCCAAGGTCGTGTTCTCGCGCACCCTGGAGTCCGTCGACTGGAATTCCCGCCTGCAACGCAGCGATCCGGTCGAGGTGGTGGCGAAGCTGAAGGCCGAAACCGAGGGCCAGTTGGAGGTGGCCGGGGCGGCGCTGGCCGCACCGATCATTGCGGCCGGACTGGTGGACGAGTACCGGATCGTGATCGCGCCTACCGCCGTGGGCGGCGGGACACCGTTCTTCCCGACGCTGCCGTCATGGATCTCGCTGCGACTGTTGGAGAACCGCACCTTCCCGTGCGGCACGGTCCTGCTGCGCTACGGGGCGAAACACGACTGAGGGGGGCCTGCACCGCTGCTCATCGCCGGAAGGAATGTGCCGAGCCCTCAAGCCGAGGATACAATGAGACTTATGAAGTCAGCTGCCCGTTTCACTCACCTCACTGGCGAGCCTACAGAAGGGCTGCTCGACGGTCAGTTCCTCGTTCTCGGTCGTAATGATCCGAGCCTTGGCGCACTGGCCTCGAAGCTGCGGGTCGCGGGCTTGCCCGACGATGAGGTGGTCGTAGTGGGCGCATTCACCACGGAGGTCGC
>NZ_JBAUJB010000422.1:0-15202 GCF_049683355.1 Mycobacterium sp. | reverse complement strand
GGCATCCACGAGGTCGACGTCAAGGTCGCCTGACGGAGTCAGGCAATCAGGGCACGCCTGACGGAGTCAGGCAATCAGGGCACGCCTGACGGAGTCAGGCAATCAGGGCACGCCTGACGGAGTCCGGCCGGCGGCATCACCTTCGAACAGGAGGTCGCCGACCTGACGAGCGCGACGGCCTGGTCTGACTACCATGCGGGTTGCTTCATCGGGGCGGCCACCGGCGCGTTCTGCCCCGAGTACGAGAACAGGATCGGCTGATCGCACCCGGCCTGTGGGCCGCCGAAAGGCTCGCGCTCCCTGCGGTTAGACTTCCTGCCGTGGTCCTGTTCTTCGAGATCCTGCTCGTTGCGGCCGTCGTGGTGATCACATGGTTCGCGCTGTACGCGGTCTACCGGCTCGTCACCGACGAGTCGTGACGCTGCGCACGCGAGGAGCAGCATGACGTCCGGCGACGACGCGGTCGCCGCGGCCGCCGAACGAGCCAGAGAAACTGCTGCGCGCAACATTCCGGTGTTCGGCGACCTTCCGCTTCCTGCCGACACGGCCAACCTGCGCAAGGGCGCCAACCTCAACGACGCGCTACTGGCGCTGCTGCCGTTGGTGGGCGTCTGGCGAGGTGACGGTGAGGGCCGCGACACCCACGGCGATTACCGATTCGGTCAGCAGATCGTGGTGTCCCACGACGGTGGCGACTATCTCAACTGGGAAGCACGTTCCTGGCGGTTAAACGACGACGGCGAGTACGACCGTCCCGCGCTGCGCGAGACCGGCTTCTGGCGTTTTGTCGACGACCCGAACGACGCGGGCGAGTCGCAGGCCATCGAGCTGCTGCTGTCACACTCGGCGGGTTACGTCGAACTGTTCTACGGCCGGCCGCTCAGCCAGTCATCCTGGGAACTGGTCACCGACGCACTGGCCCGCAGCAAGTCCGGCCTGCTCGTGGGCGGCGCCAAGCGGCTCTACGGCATTGTCGAGGGCGGCGACCTCGCCTACGTGGAAGAGCGGGTGGACGCCGACGGTGGACTGGTACCGCACCTGTCCGCCCGCCTGACCAGGTTCGTCGGCTGATGCGACAGCTGGGGATCGTCGCGGCGTTGGCCGCAGCCGGGCTCGTAGCGGCGGCCTGCGCTGCGCCGGATGACCCGCCCAGCGGTTCGAACCCGGTGCCGACCCCGACCCCCACCTCGGTGACGCCCAGCGTGGGTCATGGATCACTCGCGTACTGCCTGAGCCAGCACGGGATGCCGGCACCACCCGGCCCGACGGCCGACGCTCCTCCCGGCGTGGACCCCGCGGCCTGGGAGCAGGCGATGGCCGAATGCTCGTCGCTGGCACCGGGTCCGGCGGGCTGACCACCCGTCATCGCCCCGTCGAGCCACCACCACGCCCAGGACATGGAACGGCCCCCGAGCCGTTGTTCCTGGTCGGACAAGACCGAGGGGCTCGGGGGCCGGGTGACTGCGGGGATTTCGCCAGCGCGCACAGGTGCGTCAACGGCTTCCCGGCGCTGCTAGCTCGCAGCCACCTCACATGTCCATAAGTCAATCAATTTCTCGGACCACCTCCTTCCCTGTGTACAGGCGAAGGTACCCGCGATCCGGCAGCGCGACAAGGGAATTAATCTGTCAGCGATCGGAGATGATCGCGGCCTCGACCAAGCCCGAGATCTCGTCGGCCAATGGCGCCGGCGCCATCGCCACCCCGTCGAGGGTGTGCACCCGCGCCGCCAACGTGACACTCGAAACCAGCCAGACTCCCTGAGCGGCAACCAGATCGGCCGGCCTGAGCGCCTGGTAGTCGCAGTCATAGCCGCTGCTGCGCGCGACCTCGAACAGCGCCTGCTGGGTGGTGCCCCGCAGGATGGGATACCAGGGCGGCGGGGTCAACAGGCAGGCGCGGCCGTCAGATTCCGGGGTGGCGATGACGACCGTGGAGCGCGGACCCTCGAGGATGAAGCCGTCGGTACTGACGAAGATGACGTCGCCGGCACCGTGCCGCTCGGCGTGCCGCAGCGCGGCCATGTTCACTGCATAGGACAGCGTCTTGGCGCCCGCGAGCAGCCACGGCATCGCGTCGATCCCGTGGGCGGACATCCCCCGTTCCAGGGTCAGCGCGGCCAGCCCGGCGCGGCGGACCTCGGCCACTCGCGCGGGCACCCGGCCCACCGTGACGTAGGCGGTGCCCGCTGCGCCCATGCCACTTTCCCGGCCTCGGCTGTACACCAGCCTCAGCAAGCCTTCGCCGCTACCGTCTGCGAGCCAGCGCTGCACCGCGACCGCGACCGCTGATCGCCACCGTGGCAGGTCGGGGGGTGCCAGGTCGAGCAGGTGTGCGGAGCGGTCCAGCCTGCCCAGGTGGGCTTCGAGCAGACAGGGCCGGCCGTCGCGAACCAGCAGGGTCTCGAAGATCCCGTCGCCACGCACCGCGGCCACATCGTCGGCGTGCAGAAACGGCGCCTGTGGATCGTGCAGTTGCCCGTCCAGAGTGACCACGACCGCCATGGGCCGAAAGCGTAGCCCGACCGGCAAGGCCGCTGACCGTAGAGTTGACCTATGTCTTCCACCACTTCCGGGGTGCCGGCTCCCACCACCGGACCCGACGCCGGCGCTGTCTGGCACTACGGCGACCCGCTGGGCGAGCAGCGGGCCGCCGCGGAGGGCGCGGTCTATGTAGACCGCTCCCACCGGTCCGTGTTGGCCCTGACCGGCGCCGAACGCAAGTCCTGGCTGCACAACCTCACCACCCAGCACGTCAGCGAGCTCCCCGACGGCGTGGTCACCCAGAATCTGAGCCTCGACGGGCAGGGTCGTGTGGAAGATCACTGGCTGCAGACCGAACTCGATGGCCTCACAGTTCTCGACACCGAACCGTGGCGCGGGGAGCCGCTGCTGGCCTACCTGCGCCGGATGGTTTTCTGGGCCGACGTCACCGTGGAGCCCGCCGACCTGGCGGTGTTGTCCCTTCTCGGCCCCCGCGTGGCCGACACGCCGGTGCTGGAGGCCCTGGGGCTGACCGGGCTGCCCGCCGAGGGCACGGCCGCGGCCCTGGCAAAAGGCGGTTTCGTGCGTCGCCTCTGGGGGCCGGGCATCGAGGTCGACGTCGTGGTGCCACCATCCCAGGTCTCCGGGTGGCGCGACCGTCTGCTGGCGGCCGGGGTCCGGCCCGCAGGGGTCTGGACCTACGAAGCCCACCGGGTGGCCGAACGCTGCCCCCGCCTCGGCGTCGACACCGACGAACGCACCATCCCCCACGAGGTCGGCTGGATCGGGCCCGCCGTGCACCTGGACAAGGGGTGCTACCGCGGCCAGGAAACCGTCGCGCGGGTCCACAACCTGGGCAAACCGCCCCGGATGCTGGTGCTGCTGCACCTCGACGGAGACGGTGACCGGCCGGTACCGGGCGACCCACTGCAGGCCGGCGGCCGCACCGTGGGCCGGCTGGGCACCGTCGTCGACCACGTGGACGACGGCGTCATCGCGCTTGCCCTGGTCAAGCGTGGCCTGCCTGCGGACACCGAGCTCATCACCGGCGGTGATGTCGCGACAGCCGCCGCCATCGACCCCGATTCGATGACCGGCACCGACGGCGTGGGTGCGGGTCGCCTGGCCGTCGAGCGGCTTCGCGGGGGTGCCCGTTGACGACAGGCGACCAGGGTCTGCCAGCGCCCCGGCGACGGGCACGGTAAAGTGTTGGCAGGACAATAAACACACTCAGATCGGAGCCGCCTGTTGATTGGGCCGCTCCGTTATTGCGCGAGGGGGTTCCCCCATGGGCCGCGGCCGGGCAAAGGCAAAGCAGACCAAGGTTGCACGTGATCTCAAATACAGTTCACCGCAGACCGACTTCGAGCGGCTACAGCGCGAGCTGTCGGGTTCGCCGGATGACGATCGCCTCAACGGCAGCGACGTCCCGGCAGACGACGGCTGGGTAGACGAGGACGACTGGCGGCGCTAGGCGCGCGCGCTTCAGAACCTGGGGTGCTGGCCCACGAGCGTGGCTCGTGCGGAGTCCTTGCTCCCCTTTTCGATGGTTCCCAGGGTCCAGCAGTTCAAGTGGCGGGCGGTGAGCACGGCCAGCGCGCGATCGGTGTCCTCCGGCGCGACGACGGCGACCATGCCGACGCCCATGTTGAACGTCTTCTCCATCTCCACCCGGTCGATGCGGCCGCGCTGGGCGATCATGCCGAACACCGGCGCGGGCGTCCATGTCCCCCGGTCGAGCTGGGCAACCAGACCGTGCGGGATGACCCGCTCCAGGTTTCCGGCCAGCCCGCCACCGGTGACGTGGCAGAAAGTCCGCACCTGGGTCTCGGCGGCCAGCGCCAGGCAGTCCTTGGTGTAGATGCGCGTCGGCTCCAGCAGTTCCTCACCAAGGGTGCGGCCGAACTCCTCCACATGCCCCGCCAGGTTCATGTGGTCGATTTCGAGCAGCACGTAGCGGGCCAACGAGTAGCCGTTGGAGTGCAGCCCGGTCGATGCCATGGCGATGATGACGTCGCCGGGCCTGACCCGGTCGGGGCCCAGAACGTCGTCGGCTTCGACGACACCGACCCCCGTCGCGGAGATGTCGTAGTGGTCGGGGGCCATCAACCCGGGATGCTCCGCCGTCTCACCACCGAGCAGAGCGCAGCCGGCGAGGACGCATCCGTCGGCGATGCCGGAGACGAGTTCGGCGACACGTTCGGGGACGGTGCGCCCGACCGCGATGTAGTCCTGCAGGAACAGCGGCTCGGCACCGCAGACCACGAGGTCGTCGACCACCATCGCGACCAGGTCGATGCCGACCGTGTCGTGCTTGTCCATCGCCTGGGCGACGGCGAGCTTGGTGCCCACCCCGTCGGTCGACGACGCCAGCAGCGGCTCGCGGTAGTCATCGCGCAGCGCGAACAGCCCGGCGAACCCGCCCAGCCCACCGCGCACCTCGGGCCTGGTGGCCTTCTTGGCTAGCGGCTTGAAGAGTTCGACGGCGCGGTCACCTGCTTCGATGTCCACCCCTGCCGACGCATAGGAAATGCCGTGTTGTTCGGCGCGCTCGGTCATCGAGAGCAAGGCTACCCCGCGTTTTGGTGGCTAACCGCTACCGGTATGGGCCGGCCGTCAGCCGACGTTGCGGGCCAGCCACCCGTTGAGCGGTTTCGCCGCGCGGAAGGCCGTCACCACGCGTTCCTTGGCTTTTCTGGTGCCGAGCCACGCCCCGACCGGCCAGGTCTTCATCATCGCGACGCCCTTGTGCCGGAGCAGCTCGATCCGCTCGTGGTCCTTCGGGTATCCGCGCGGTGCGGTCTTGAGCACCTGGTGGGCCATGGTCTGGTAGCCGTTGCTGTGCAGTTCGGCGACGATCGCCGCCAGTTCCTGACCTTCGGCCTCGGCGTCGACCGCGGCCCGGTAACGCTGCAGCGATGCCGGGTCCGGCATGTAGAGGCCGCTTCCCGCTGACAACCCGTCGGCGGAGAACGACACGTACCCGTCGCCGATCATGGCCGCGCAGGTGGTCTTGTACGGCGTCTTGTCGGCGCTGAACCGAACGTCACGGTAGGGCCGGAACAGTCTGCCTTCGCCGAACTCGTCGGCGAGCTCAGCCACCAGTTCTTCCATCGGCGCCCTCACGTGGGTGTCGTAGACCGCCTTGTGCTCCTGCCAGTACACCTTCGAGTTGTCTGCCTCGAGTCCTTCGTAGAACTCGACGGCCTCGATCGGCCATCCCTGAAACGCCACGACTTCATTGTGGAGGTGATCGGCGGGTGCCGGCGCCGAACCAGCTGCCCGTCACGGTTAGCAAATGTGCTCAGCGAGCACTCCACGTCGGCACCGGCAACGAAACACTATCGAGAGCAGTTGCGGGTGACGACGAACGGAGCGGTAGTGGCAGCGCAGATCAGGTGCTTGGTGACGGGAGCGACCGGTTACATCGGAGGTCAGTTGGCGCCCGCGCTGCTCGAGCAGGGCCATCAGGTGCGGGCGATGGCCCGCACACCGGACAAGCTCTCCGACGCCCCGTGGCGGGATCGCGCCGAGGTGGTGCGAGGCGACCTGTCCGACCCTGAGTCGCTGATCGCGGCGTTTCAGGGCACCTACGTCGTGTACTACCTGGTGCACTCGATGGGGGCCTCGAAAGATTTCGTCGCCGAGGAGAAGCGCGCCGCTCAGAACGTGGTCGAGGCCGCGAAGGCCGCCGGGGTCAAGCGCGTGGTCTACCTCAGTGGTCTGCATCCCGAAGGTGAGTTGTCGCCGCATCTGGCGTCGCGGGCGGCTGTCGGGGACATCCTCATCGGGTCTGGCATCGAGACCCTGGTGCTGCAGGCCGGCATCGTCGTGGGCTCCGGTTCGGCGTCCTTCGAGATGATCCGCCATCTCACCGACCGACTGCCGGTCATGACGACCCCGAAATGGGTGCACAACAAGATCCAGCCCGTCGCAATCGACGACATCCTGCACTACCTGGTCGAGGCGGCGACGGCGCCGGTACCACAATCGCGGACGTGGGATGTGGGTGGACCCGACGTCCTCGAATACGGCGAAGCCATGCAGGTCTACGCCGACGTCGCCGGGTTGCGAAGGCGTCTCATCGTGGCCATCCCGTTCCTGACCCCCGCCATCGCGAGCTGGTGGGTGGGGTTGGTGACGCCCATTCCGCTGGGGCTGGCTCGCCCCCTGGTCGCATCGCTGGAATGCGACGCGATGGCCCTCGAACACGACATCGACACTGTCATTCCGCCACCGCCCACCGGTCTGACCAGTTACCGCGACTCGGTGGTACTGGCGCTGCAGAGCGAGGACCAACCCAAAGCCGGCCGTCGGCAGTTGATGCGTTGGAGTCCCACCACGGTGCAGTGATGCCCGGGGGTCGGTGCCGCTAGGGCCGACGCAACGCCGAGGCGTTGTCGTTCTCCACCTGCAGCGGGATGCCGGTGCGGGCCGCGGTCTCCAGCATGTGCTCGATGACGTTCTTGCCGAGCGCGGTCTCTCCGGGCAGCTCGATCGGATACACGCCGTCGAAACAGGCCGCGCACAGCCGCGATGCCGGCTGCTCGGTGGCCGCGATCATGCCCTGGCGACTGATGTAGCTCAGCGTGTCCGCGCCGATCGCCCGTCGGACGCCATCGAGCATCTCGTCTTCGTTCGCCGAGTTGCTCGCGGCGTTGGCGATCAGCTCGGCCGGCGTGGCGAAGTCGATGCCGTAGAAGCACGGCCACTTGACCGGCGGAGACGCGATTCGCACGTGCACCTCGACGGCTCCGGCCTCGCGCAGCATCCGGATCAGCGCGCGCTGGGTGTTGCCGCGCACGATCGAGTCGTCGACGACGATCAGCCGCTTGCCGCGGATGACTTCCTTGAGCGGGTTGAGCTTGAGTCGGATGCCGAGCTGCCGAATGGTCTGGGACGGCTGGATGAAGGTCCGCCCGACGTACGCGTTCTTCATCAGGCCCTGCCCGTATGGGATGCCCGAGCCCTGCGCGTAGCCGACCGCGGCCGGGGTTCCCGACTCGGGGACGCCGATGACCAGGTCGGCCTCGACAGGCGACTCCGCAGCCAGCCGGCGACCGATCTCCACGCGGGTGCCGTGCACCGAGCGGCCCGCGAGCGTGCTGTCCGGCCGGGCCAGGTAGACGTATTCGAAGACACATCCCTTGGGCGTCGGGTTGGCGAAGCGCGTGGAGCGCACCCCGTCGGCGTCGATGGCGAGCAGCTCGCCCGGCTCGATGTCACGGACGAACGCCGCGCCGACGATGTCGAGCGCGGCGGTTTCCGAGGCCACCACCCAACCGCGGTCCAGCCGGCCCAGCGACAGCGGCCGTACCCCGTAGGGATCGCGCGCCGCGTAGAGGGTGTTCTCGTCCATGAAGGTCAGACAGAATGCGCCGCGCACGGTCGGCAGCAGTTCCAGAGCGGCCTGCTCGAGCGAGGAGTCCGCCGCGCCGTGGGCCAGCAACGCACCGAGGACGTCGGAGTCGGTGGTGGCGGCGACAGCGCCTCGGTTGCCCATCAGCCCTTCGTCACGGGCGCGGGCTGCCAGTTCGGCGGTATTGACCAGGTTTCCGTTGTGCCCCAGCGCCACCCCGGTGCCGGCGGCGGTGTTACGGAAGACGGGCTGGGCGTTCTCCCAGGTGGTGGAGCCGGTGGTGGAGTACCGGCAGTGGCCGACGGCGACGTGGCCCGGCATGGCGGCCAGGGTCTGCTCGTCGAACACCTGGCTCACCAGGCCGAGATCCTTGAACACCAGCACCTGCGAGCCGTCCGCCACGGCGATGCCCGCGGCCTCCTGGCCCCTGTGCTGCAGCGCATAAAGTCCGTAGTACGTGAGCTTGGACACCTCTTCGCCAGGCGCCCACACCCCGAAAACTCCGCATTCTTCTTTGGGATCGTCTTCGGGTGGCACGTCGGTCACGATGGCTGCTCCCTGGGGGCGGTGGGTGACATCGGCAAGTCTACGGTGAACGCCGGGCGAAGGTTGAATCGACCGGCGGTGTCGTCGACAAAGTTCAACAGCGACGGCACCGCGAACATTTCGCGAAACCACCTCACTCAGTTCGGGAGACGGACGACCGGCAGCAGACCGGCGATCTCCGCAGCTCTGGTGCCCGACATCTGCAGGGCACCGGCGGTGGCCGCGTCGGCGACCGACAGCAGCCCGGTGGCCAGCAGCAGCCAGGTGCGCGGGGCGGTCTCGACCACGTTGGGCGGGTTTCCTCGGGTGTGCTTGGGACCCGCGATGCACTGCACCGCCACGAACGGCGGCACCCTGACTTCGACGCTGGCACCCGGCGCGCTCTCGGCGAGCGTCCTGGCGGTCAACCGCACCGCCTCGGCCAGTTCGGCACGCGTGGGTGGGGCCACGTCGTCGTCGCGGAGCCAGTCGGCCACCGCATCCACCGCGGCCCGGGTCTTTGCCGGATCGGCACTACGACGAGCGGCCACACTCTATGGTCTCAAAAGTGTCTGTCGACCGCGACGACCCGCCGTACAAGCTCGCGGGCGCGCTCTTTTTGGCGATCGCAGTCTTCGCAGGCACTCTGCTCTTCCTGCAGTTCCGCGGCGAGTTCACCGCAAAGACCACGCTGACGCTGACGGCCCCGCGCGCCGGCCTGGTGGTGGAACCGGGCGCCAATGTCACCTGCAACGGCGTCGAGATCGGCCGGGTGGACCGGATCGACGCCATCTCAGAACGCGACGCCGCCGGTGCCAGGCTCATGCTGGAGGTCGATCCGGACTACGTACGGCTCATTCCGGCAAATGTGGTGGCAGAGATCCGCGCGACCACCGTCTTCGGCAACAAGTACGTGTCCTTCAGTTCACCGAACGACCCTGTCGCCCAACCTATCTCCTCCGATGACACCGTTGCGGTCACGACGGTGACGACGGAGTTCAACGCGTTGTTCGAGACCGTCTCCGAGATCGCCCACAGGTGGATCCGGTCAAGCTGAACCAGACGCTGAGTGCCGCGGCCGAAGCGCTGACCGGCCTGGGCGACCGGTTCGGCGAATCCCTGGTCGACGGCAACCGCATTCTCGAGGAGCTGATACCGCAGCTGCCCCAGTTGCGCTACGACATCGACCGGGTGGCGGCGCTGGCCGACGTGTACGCCGATGCGTCCCCGGACCTCCTCGACGGTTTGGATGCCGCGGTCACGACAGCGCGCACGCTCACCGAGCACTCCGGCGACGTCGACGCCGCGTTACTGGCCCCTCTCGGCTTCGCCGACGACAACACCGAGGTGTTCGATCGTGCGGGGCCGTATCTGGTGCGCGGTGCCGCCGACCTGGTCCCGACGTCGCTGCTGCTCGACGAGTACCGCGGCATGATCTTGTGCACCATCCGCAACTACGCCGAGGTCGGCCCGGAGATCGCGCGCACCCTCGGGGACAACGGGTACTCGCTTCGGGCCGCCGGCACGGTGCTCGGCGCCGGAAACCCGTTCGTCTATCCCGACAACCTGCCGCGGGTGAACGCCAGCGGTGGCCCGGGCGGCCGGCCGGGTTGCTGGCAGAAGGTGACCCGCGACCTGTGGCCGATGCCCTACCTGGTGATGGACACCGGCTACAGCCTGGCGCCCTACAATCACGCCGGAATTCCGGAACCGATGCTCGTCGACTACGTGTGGGGCTGGCAGATCGGCGCACCCACCATCAACCCGTGACCCTTGACCTCAACGACGATTGAGGTTCTACGTTGGGAGTCATGTCCTTCACCGCATTCGAGATCGAGTTCATGAAGCAGGCCGACATCGGCAGGCTGGCCACCATCCAACCCGACGGCACCCCGCAGAACAGCCCGGTCGGCTTCGCATTCAACGAACAGCTCGGCACCATCGACATCACCGGCTACGAGATGTCGCGCAGCCGCAAGTTCCGCAATCTCGCGCGAAACAACAAGGTGGCCTTCGTCGTCGACGACATCCCGTCGCGAGATCCGTGGCGGGTGCGCTGCCTGGAGATCCGCGGCACCGCCGAACAGGCACAGCTCGACGAGACACCACGCGAACCCAACGGCGATCCGCTCGACAACGCGATCATCCGAATCACGCCGCGGCGGGTGATCAGTTTCGGGATCGACGACCAGACCACCGAACCGCACCAGCTCGTCGCCCACGTCCGAAACGTCGGCTGACCCCGTCGCTTCGCGCGACCCTGCGCGCTAATCCCCGTCGCTTCGCTCGCCCCTGACCTTTCTACCCCGTCGCTTCGCTCGCCCCTGACCTCTGCACTGCGAGCGCCCCCACAGCTCCCGCCTCGTTGACCGCCAGATGGGCCAGCATCGGCGCGGCGAGGCTGCCGGACTTCACATACAGCCAGTCGAAGACCCACCCCGCGGCGGCGGTCACCAGCACCGTGCCCGACACCGACTCTCCCGCCGCGCGGGCGTCGGGTACATGGGACAGCCCGAAGACAGCCGCCGCGACCAGCCGCCCCCCAGGCGCGCCGAACGCCCGCTTCGCGGCGGTGCCCAAGGCGGCCCGGTAGGCCACCTCCTCGGTCCACACCGTGCCCACCGGGATGCGCAGCAGCAGCCAGTGACCAGCGGAGGCGGGCAACGTGCGTTCGGCCATTCCGGCGCGCACCGGCCGGATGACCGTCCCGGCCGCCACGCCGAGCGCCACGGGTGCAGCGACCGCCGCTCCCCACCGCAGGCCCGCCCACAGCTCAGGAGGTCGCAGACCATGCGGTGCACCGCTGGCCAGCGACACCGACGCACCGAACGCCGCGTGCGGAATCGGTTTCCACCGCAACGGGATTCGTGGTGTCGCCACGCTCCACCCGATGAGCACCGCCGCCAGCGCGGCCGTCCTGAGCTTGTCGCGCACTATTTCACAGTGTCAAAGGACTCAGCCTGCTCCAAGGCCAGCCGAATCCGTTCGGTGTCCGCCGGTGTCCACCCCGGCGGCGGGGCGACACCCACCCATCCGTCGAGGATGAAGTCGCCGTAGTTGTGCCCGTGACCGCCCGGGGCCGACGCCGCATTCGTCAGATCGGCAGCGACCTGCCAGAACGTGATGATGGGGTACCAGCGCATGGAGGCCGTCCGGTCGCGCCCCGGTGGCTCGGCGAGCCAGTCGGGGCGGCTGAACAGCAGATCCGGTGACCACCAGACGATCGGGTCGGAGGCGTGCTGCAGGAACAGCACCCGGGTTCCGTCCCACGGGGCCGCGGTGTCCACGGCGATCTCGGTGGCGCTGTTGCCCTGGGAGAAGCGCACCGTCCTGCCGTCGTCGTAGCGCGGCTCCACCTCGGGAGTGCCCGGATCGCGGCGCGCCGTGATCGCCCGCCACAGCGGGCTGGCGTTGGGCGGACCGACCCAGAGCACCGAGGAGAAGCCCATGCGGGAGATGTCGGGCAGCCAGTCGAAGGCGCCCTGTCCGGCCATCGAACCCAAACTCTCGCCGTAGAGCAGCAGCTCCGGACGCTGCTCGGGCGGCAGCTCTGCCCACCGGCCGTGAATCGCGTCGATCATCAGCCGGCCGGCTTCCATCGACTTGCGTTGGTCGCCGAGGAACGAGATCCAGCTCGGCAGATACGAATACTGCGACCCGACGATCGCGGTGTCGCCGTTGTACATCATCTCCAGCGCGCCGGCGGCGATCGGGTTGACCCACCCGGTGCCGGTCGTCGGGACGATCGCGAGCACCTCGCGATCGAAGGCGCCCGTGCGTTCGAGCTCGCTGAGGAGCACCGCCATCCGGGCTTCGTCGGTGTCGGCGGTCTGCAACCCGACGTAGGCCCGGATGGGTTCCATGGCCGGGCGCCCGTTGATTCGGGCGAGCTCGTCGGCGTCGGGTCCGCCTGCGACGAAGCTGCGGCCCTGGTAGCCCAGGGAGTCCCACGATGCGAAAGACTCTGGGCTACCGGATCTCTCGGGCTGCTCGGGCTGGACGACGCCTTCGCGCGTTGTGGTGTTCTGCGGCTGGAACACCCGGTTGGCGCCTGCGAGAAAGCCGCGCAGCAGCACGCCGTTGACCAAGGTGATCACCAGTACCACGACGATCGCGGTGCCGATGAACAGCGCCACCTCGTCGGACAACCGCCAGCGGCGGATGAGCATCCGGGCCATGGTCTTGATGACTTCGAGCAGCACCCGGGCCACTGCGACGCAGACGCCCGCAACCACCACCGCGATCACGGAGGTGCGTAGATAGCTTTCGGTGCTGGGGCCCTGCATACCCATCAGCGACGAGACCTGACGCTGCCATGCGGCCGCCGGGATTACCATGAGCAGGCACGCCACCACCGACAGCACGACGGTGACCGTCTTCAGCGTGTACAAGACGGCGGGGCCCGGTGGCCACCACCTACGGCGCGCCAGCAGGAACCGGCGCACCATCTTGGACACGAACACCCCGATGCCGTAACCGATCGCCGCGGTCACGCCGCCGATCAGTCCCTGGAACAGCCAGTCGCGGGGCAGCAGCGACGGGGTCATCGACAGACAGAAGAACAGTGCGCCTAAGGCGGCACCGGTGAAATCAAGGCGCAGCAGCCGAAATGCCCAGAGGTAGAACGGACGTTCCTGGTGGTCTTGCGTCGTCACCCGAACAACCCGGGCAGCACGCCCTCCGACGTGCGCCGCAACTCCTCCAGGGTCACCGTGAACTGACCCTGTACCTCGATGGTCGTCTCGCCCCCGTCGGGTCCTTCGTCGACGACCCCGATGCGGGTGGCCGGCAGCCCGCGGGCCTGACACATCGCCGTGAACCTGCTCTCCTCGGTGCGGGGCACCGCGACCAGCACCCGCCCGGCGGATTCGGAGAACAGGAACACGAACGGGTCGCTCGACTCGGGAAGTACCAGGCGGCAAGCGGTTTCGCCGGTGAGCGCGGCCTCGACGACGGACTGGATCAATCCGCCTTCGGACAGGTCGTGGGCGGCGGAGACCAGACCGTCCCGCGATGCGGCGGTGAGCACATCGGCCAGCAGCCGTTCCCGTTCCAGGTCGACCACCGGCGGTACGCCGCCGAGATGGTCGGCGGTGACCTGAGCCCAGATCGAGCCGTCGAACTCGTCGCGGGTGTCGCCCAGCAGGATCAGCGTCTCACCGGGTTCGTTGCCGAATCCTGGAGGAAGACGTCGGCTCACATCGTCCAAGACGCCGAGCACCCCGACCACCGGAGTGGGCAGGATCGGGGTGGTCCCGGTCTGGTTGTAGAAGCTGACGTTGCCGCCGGTGACCGGAATGCCAAGGGTGGCAGCGCCGTCGGCCAAGCCGCGCACCGCCTGCGAGAACTGCCACATCACGCCGGGATCCTCGGGGGAACCGAAGTTCAGACAGTTGGTCACCGCAATCGGGGTGGCGCCGGTGACGACGACGTTGCGGTAGGCCTCGGCCAGCGCGAGCTGCGCACCGGCATACGGGTCGAGCGCCGTGTAGCGCCCCGACGCGTCGGTGGAGATCGCCACGCCGCGACCGGTCTCCTCGTCGACGCGCAGCACACCGCCATCGGCGTTCTCCGCCAGCACGGTGTTGCCGCGCACGTAGCGGTCGTACTGCTCGGTGATGAACGCGCGACTGCACAGGTGCGGGCTGCCGACCATGGCGAGCAGCGTCGAGCGCAGCTCGTCTCCGCTCGACGGCCGCGGCAACGACGCCGACGTGTCGGCGTTGAGAGCGTCCTGCGCGTCGGGCCGCTGCACCGGCCTCTCGTAAACCGGGCCCTCGTGCGCCACCGTGCGCGGCGGCACGTCGACGACGGTCTCACCGTGCCAGGTGATCTCGAGCCGGTCGCCTTCGGTCACCTCACCGATGACGGTGGCCAGGACATCCCACTTGCGACACACGTCCATGAAGGCGTCGACGTGCTCCGGCGTGACGACCGCGCACATCCGTTCCTGGGATTCGCTGGACAGGATCTCGGCCGGCGTCATGTTGGTGGCCCGCAGCGGCACCGTGTCCAGCTCCACCCTCATCCCGCCGTCACCTGCTGATGCGAGTTCAGAAGTGGCACAGGACAACCCGGCGCCGCCCAGATCCTGGATACCGACCACCAGATCGTTGGCGTAGAGCTCGAGGCAGCACTCGATGAGAACCTTCTCGGTGAACGGGTCACCGACCTGCACGCTGGGCAGCTTCTTTCTCGATCTCGATGGTCCAGCTCCGCCTCCGGCTTCGTGTCCGCCGGAGCCCGACTCGTCGCCGCCGAAGGTCTCCGAGGCCAGCACCGAGACCCCGCCGATGCCGTCGAGGCCGGTGCGGGCTCCGAACAGGATGATCTTGTTGCCGGCTCCGGAGGCGAACGCCAGCTGCAGATCCTCTTTGCGCAGCACGCCGACACACAGCGCGTTCACCAGAGGGTTGCCCGCATAGCTGGCGTCGAACACCGTCTCGCCGCCGATGTTCGGCAGGCCCAGCGAGTTGCCGTATCCGCCGACACCGCGCACCACACCGTCGAGGACCCGCCGGGTGTCCGGGGCGTCGGCGGCCCCGAACCGCAGCTGATCCATCACCGCCACCGGCCGGGCGCCCATCGCCATGATGTCGCGGACGATGCCGCCGACGCCGGTGGCAGCGCCCTGGTACGGCTCGATGTAGGACGGGTGGTTGTGGGACTCCACCTTGAAGGTGACCGCCCACCCGTCGCCGATGTCGACGACGCCGGCGTTCTCACCGATACCGGCGAGCATCGCCTCGCGCATCTTGGCGGTGGTGGTCTCACCGAAGTAGCGCAGATGCACCTTGGAGGACTTGTAGGAGCAGTGTTCGCTCCACATCACCGA
>NZ_JBAUJB010000421.1:0-24185 GCF_049683355.1 Mycobacterium sp. | reverse complement strand
GCTCGGCGCCGACCACGCGCTGCGGCGCGCCTGCGCGGCCGGCGCCCTGGCGACACTGGTCCACGGTGCCGGTGACTGTGCCCCTTACAGTGAGGCCATCGAGGACATCTTGGAGGCTTCATGACCGCGACGAATCTGCCCCGGCCGCCCGAGGGTGACTGGCTCGGGACGCCGTACCTGCGCTTCACCCGGGAAGGCGCGTTCGGGGTGTGCACGCTGGACCGC
Organism: Mycobacterium sp.; assembly: GCF_049683355.1. Lineage (GTDB taxonomy): Bacteria > Actinomycetota > Actinomycetes > Mycobacteriales > Mycobacteriaceae > Mycobacterium. The sequence goes on along the minus strand of NZ_JBAUJB010000421.1, from coordinate 23,960 downwards.
CCCGACGCGCGCAATGCGATGACGCCAGCGATGTACTTCGGCATCAAATACGCCGTCAAACACGTCGACGGCGATTCGGAGCTGGCGGGGTTGCTGCTCACCGGCACCGGTGACGTCTTCGCCCCCGGCGGGGACATGGGCGGTGGCGGGGCGGACAACTGGCTGACGTTCGGTTCCGCGCTCGGCATGGATGCGCTGCCGTTCGACACCCTGCGCCAGTCCGCCAAACCCGTCGTGGCCGCGGTGAACGGACTGTGTCAGGGCGGCGGGCTCCAGATCGCGCTGTGCGCCGACATGGCGGTCGTCAGCGAGCGGGCGACGTTCCGGGTGCCCGAGCTCTACCGTGGCATCGCCGACACCTACTACAGCCACATGCTGGCCCGGTTGATCGGCCCGGTGCGCACCCGCGACCTGATGTTCACCGGCCGCACGCTGTCCGCTGCCGAGGCACTCGACTGGGGCATGGTGGCACGGGTGGTTCCGCACGAGGACCTGCACGACGCCGCACGCGAGGTGCTCGCCCAGTGTGCGCGCACCGCGCCCGCAGCCAGGGCCGTGATCAAGTCGAGCCTGGACAACTACATCGGTCTGTACGACCGCATCGGCATGCAGTCGAGCCTGGGCGCTCCCGAATCGATCGAGGGATTCATGGCGTTCAAGGAGCGGCGCTCTCCGGATTGGGTGCACCCCGAGCTGCGCGTCGAGGGCCGGCTCTGAACCAGCAATTCAGCTGTCTCTGAATACAGAATGTGATGTACTATCGCGGACTATGGAAGCCGCCCTCGGCAGTCAAGCGCTCTACCGGTTCGGCTGTGCACTGTCGGATCCGACGCGCACCGAGATCCTGCTGATCCTGCGCGACGGCCCCGGCTACCCGTCCGACCTCGCCGACCATATCGGGGTGTCCCGCCAGATCCTGTCCAACCACCTGGCCTGCCTGCGGGGTTGCGGACTGGTGGTGGCCTGTCCGGAGGGGCGGCGCAGCCGCTACGAACTCGCTGATCCACGCATCGCCCACGCCCTCGACGACCTCGTCGGCCTCGTGCTGGCCGTCGATCCGGCCTGCCATCCGGCCACCGACGAATTGGTGCACTGATGACGACGCCTGATGCCGCCGCCGGAGCGGCTCCGACGACTGCGCAGCGCCGCGCCGTTCTCACCCGGCGGATCCGGCTCCTTGTCGGCGCCACGATCACCTACAACGTGGTCGAGGCGGTGATCGCGCTGGCCGAGGGCGTCCGGGTGTCCTCGGCCGCGCTGGTCGGTTTCGGCCTGGACTCTCTCGTCGAGGTCGCCTCGGCGGCCGCGGTGGCGTGGCAGTTCTCGGCCACCGACCCCGAACGACGGGAGAAGGCCGCCCTTCGCTTCATCGCCTTCTCCTTCTTCGCCCTGGCTTGCTACGTCTCGGTCGAAGCCGTGCTCGCGCTGGCAGGCGTGCGCGAACCCGAGCCGTCACCGATCGGCATCGGCCTGGCGATCGCCAGCCTGGTGATCATGCCGGCGCTGTCGCTGACGCAGCGCCGCGCCGGGCGCGAACTCGGCTCCACGTCGGCGGTGGCCGACTCCAAACAGACGCTGTTGTGCGCCTACCTGTCCGCGGTGCTGTTGGTCGGGTTGCTGCTCAACGGCCTTCTCGGCTGGACGTGGGCCGATCCGCTCGCGGCGCTGGGCATCGCCGCGCTTGCGGTGCGCGAAGGGATCGAAGCCTGGCGCGGCGATCCGTGCTGCCACCAGGACCCGCGCCGTTGAAGCTGCGGTGAGGGCGGCGACACGCCGGACAATCGCGCCGTCAGCGCAGTCTCAACGGCTCATTCGCTGGGAATCGCGGCTTCGATCTCGTCGAGCCAAGCGCGCGCCGACATGTCCGACGGTGCCCGCCAGTCACCGCGCGGGGACAGCGAGCCGCCGGCAGAGACCTTGGGACCGTTCGGCAGCGCCGAGCGCTTGAACTGGCTGAACGAGTAGAAGCGCTCGGCGAACACCAGCAACCAGTGGCGAATCTCCTTGAGTGAGTACGCCGGTCGATCACTCTCCGGGATACCGGGGGGCCAGTTGCCGCGCTGCGGGTCACTCCAGGCGTGCCAGGCCAGGAAAGCCACCTTCGAGGGCCGGAACCCGTAGCGCAGCACCTGGAAAAGCGAGAAGTCCTGCAGCACATACGGGCCGATCTTGCCCTGGGTGCTCTGAATCTCCTCGTCCTCACCCGTCGGCACCAGTTCCGGGCTGATCTCGGTCTCCACCACCGACTGCAGCGCCGCGTTGATCTCGTCGTCGGCGCTGCCGAACTGCTCCGAGGAGATCACCCACCGGATCAGATGCTGGATCAACGTCTTCGGCACCCCGCCGTTGACGTTGTAGTGCGACATCTGGTCGCCCACACCGTAGGTCGACCAGCCCAGCGCCAACTCCGACAGATCCCCGGTGCCCAACACGATGCCGCCGCGCTGATTGGCCAGCCGGAACAGGTAGTCGGTACGCAGCCCGGCCTGCACGTTCTCGAACGTGACGTCGTAGACCTTCTCGCCGCGGGAGAACGGATGATCCATTTCGCGCAGCATCAACTCGGCCGACGAGCGGATGTCGATTGTCTCGAAGGTCACGCCGAGCGCGGCGGCCAGCCGGGTGGCGTTGTTCCTCGTTCGCTCACCGGTGGCGAAGCCGGGCAACGTGAACGCCAGGATGTCGCTGCGCGGACGCCCTTCGCGGTCCATCGCCTTGGCGGCGACGATCAACGCGTGTGTCGAGTCCAGCCCCCCGGACAACCCCAGCACCACCTTCGGGTAGTTCAGCATGCGCAACCGCTGCTCGAGGCCGGACACCTGGATGTTGTAGGCCTCGTAGCAGTCCTGCTCGAGCCGTTCCGGATCGGCGGGCACGAACGGCAACCGCTCCACTTCGCGCAGCAGGCCGATGTCGCCGCCGGGCGGGTCGAGGCGGAACTCGACACGGCGGAAGGTGTCCTCGTCGATCAGTTGGTGGCGCCGGTTGTCGTCGAAGCTGCCCATCCGCACCCGCTCGTTGCGCAACAGCTCCAGGTCGACGTCGGCGGTGGAGCGGCGCTCCCCCTTCGGGAAGCGTTCGGACTGCGCCAGACAGACACCGTTCTCCCAGATCATGGTCTGGCCATCCCAGGCGAGATCCGTCGTGGACTCGCCTTCACCGGCAGCGGCGTACACGTAGGCGGCCAGACATCGCGACGACGCCGACCTGGCGAGCAGGCAGCGGTCGTCGGCGCGGCCGATCGTGATGGGGCTGCCGGACAGGTTGGCGAGCACCGTGGCGCCGGCCAGTGCGGCTTCGGCGCTCGGCGTCACCGGGACGAACATGTCCTCACAGATCTCCACGTGCAGCACGAAACCGGGCAGGTCGGCCGCCGCGAACAACAGGTCCGGACCGAACGGCACGTCGGCGTCGCCCACCCGGATCTCCCCGCGCTCGTCGGCGCCCGCCGCGAACTGGCGCTTCTCGTAGAACTCGCGATAGTTCGGCAGGTAGGACTTCGGCACCACGCCGAGCACCCGGCCGCGGTGGATGACGACGGCGGTGTTGTAGATCCGGTTGCGGTACCGCAGCGGCGCCCCGACCACCAGGACGGGCAGCAGCTCCCCCGAGCCGGCGATCACCTCGAGCAGCGCGTGTTCGACGGCTTCGAGCAGCACGTCCTGCATCACGATGTCCTCGATCGAATACCCGGACATCGTCAACTCCGGAAACACCGCCAAGGCCACACTGTCGTCATGGCATTCCCGCGACATCCGCAGGACCGACTCGGCGTTGGCGGCAGGGTCGGCGAGCGTGGTGTGGTGGGTGCATGCGGCAATGCGCGCGAAGCCGTGTCGGTAGGCCGAGTAGAAATCCATGCCTCATTGTTGCCCGAAACCTCGAGCGAATAATCAGGCCCCGACGGATGCGGCGACGCGGCCTGCGCCTGTTGGCCTGTCGTTCGCCCGCCGGAACCGCCCCCGACCCGGGAATTTCTCTTCCGGCGTGCATGCTGAGCGCGTGAACAAGGTTGCCACTCAACGCCAGTCGCGTCCGCTGCTTACCGATCTGGCGGGCCTGCTCGACAGTCTCCCGACGTTTGCGGCACTGCGACCGCTCTTCGACACCCGCGCGATCCGCATCGAGGACGAACTCCACGACGATGCCTACGAGATCCGCGCCGAACTGCCCGGGGTGGACCCTGACGACGACATCGAGGTGACGGTGTGCGACGGCCGGTTGACGATCACCGCCGAGCGGGCACGCCCGGATGAGAACTGTGGCCATGCCGAGTTCACCTACGGAACATTGACCAGGACTCTGGTCCTGCCAGACGGGGCGGACGTGGACGACGTCAACGCCACCTACGACCGCGGTGTCCTGACCGTGATGGTGCCGCTGCTGGACGAGCACCGGATGCAGAAGCACGTCGAGATAGTGGAGATCGTCGCCATCGAGGACAGCGACGAGGAGGACAGCGCCATCGACCGCGCCGCCGACGACGCCTCTGACCCCGACGTATCCTCCGAGCAGAGCTGATCATTTACATTCGAACACGTGGAAGCACCCGAACTGGTCGCCCTACTCCGGGGCAGGCGTCTTGCGGTGCTGACCGGCGCCGGGCTGTCGACCGATTCGGGGATTCCGGATTACCGCGGTCCGGACTCACCGCCCAGTAACCCGATGACGATCCGCCAGTTCACGTCCGACCCGGTCTTCCGACGGCGCTACTGGGCCCGTAACCACGTCGGGTGGCGGCACATGGACCAGAGGATGCCCAATGCCGGACACCGGGCGCTGGCCACGCTCGAACGCACCGGTGTGGTGTCCGGGCTGATCACCCAGAACGTCGACCTGTTGCACACCAAGGCAGGCAGTCGCGCGGTGGTGGATCTACACGGCACCTACGTTCGGGTGGTCTGCCTGGACTGCGGGCACACCATGTCCCGGGCCGTGCTGGCCGACTTGCTCGAGGCCGGCAACCCCGGTTTCCTGGAACGCGTGCGTGCCGTCGGCAGCATCGGGGTGGCTCCCGACGCCGACGCTGAGGTCGGCGACACGACGAACTTCCGTATCGTCGACTGCCCTGCGTGTGGCGGCATGCTCAAGCCCGACATCGTCTACTTCGGCGAGAGTGTTCCCAAACACATTGTCGACCAAGCCTATTCGATGGTCGACGACGCCGATGCACTGCTGGTGGCGGGTTCTTCGCTGACGGTCTTCTCCGGCTACCGGTTCGTCCGCCACGCCGCGGCCCGCGGTATACCCGTGGCGATCGTCAACCGCGGACACACTCGCGGCGACGACCTGGCGACGGTCAAGATCGACAACGGCTGCTCACCGATGCTGGCGTTGCTGGCCGACGAACTGCCCGCGCACCCGCGCTGTTCAGACGGCGACGAGGTCGTCGGCGTGCACGGCCGGCCGACGCAGCTCAGCCGGTAGGTCCGAGGTGGACCGGCCCAGCATGGTGGCCAGTTCGGTGGCGTCGTAGGCCACGACACCGCGAGCAACCAGCGTCGAGTCCTGAGCACGCAGCTCGACCACGTCACCGCCGTAGAACCGCCCGGACAGCGCCGTAATGCCCGCGACCAGCAAAGAACGCCGTTGGCGCACCACGGCGTTGACCGCACCGTCGTCCAGCGTCAGCGTCCCCGCGACCTCGGCTGCGTGCTGCACCCAGAACCGGCGCGCCGACATGCGCTCGGCGCGCGGAGCGAAGACGGTGCCCACCGAGGCGTCCGCCAGCGCGGCCGCCGCGTCGGTCGCGGCTGCCAGCAGCACCGGCACGCCCGCGTCGGCGGCCAGCAGCGCCGAGGACAGCTTTGACACCATCCCGCCGGTGCCGAGGTGGCTGCCCCGGCCGGCTGTGACACCTTCCAGATCGCCGGGTCCATCGACCTCCGGGATGAAGCGCGCCGGGCGGTCGTCGGACGCTTTGCGCGGGTCGCCGTCGTAGAGACCGTCGATGTCGCTCAGCAGGATCAGCGCGTCCGCTCCGACCAGGTGCGCGACCAGCGCCGAAAGCCGGTCGTTGTCACCGAATCTGATTTCGTTGGTGGCCACTGTGTCGTTCTCGTTGACGATCCCCACCGCGTGCAGCGCGCGCAACCGGTCCAGAGTGCGTGCGGCGTTGGTGTGCTGCACCCGCATCGAGATGTCGTGCGCCGTCAGCAGTACCTGTCCCACGGTGCGGCCGTAGTGCCCGAATGCCGCACTCCACGAGTTGACCAGCGCTACCTGTCCGACGCTTGCCGCCGCCTGCTTGGTGGCCAGATCCGTCGGGCGCCTGGTCAATCCCAGTGGCTCGATGCCTGCGGCGATCGCACCGGAGGACACGATCACGACATCGGATCCGGCCCTCATCCGCATTTCGATCGCGTCGGCGAGGCACTGCAACCGACTCGCGTCGAACACGCCCGCGGGGGTGGTCAGCGCAGTGGTGCCGATCTTGACGACGACCGAACGCGCAGAACGGACAGCCTCCCGGTGCACGGAGTTCGCCCAGTCGGCGCGGTCCTCACTCACCACTGCCCTCTGCTCGGCGTGCCTTGCGCGCAGCCTTCCGCTCATCGGCTCCGACGCGGTCGGTCTGTTCGAGCCGGACATCGGTGCCGCGGCCCGACATCTGCATGTCCACCCCGGCCGGGGTCTGCGGCTCCCAGTCGAACGTCATGCCGCCGATGGTCACCGCACATCCGGGCCGGGCGCCGAGTTTGAGCAACTCGTCCTCGACACCCAGGCGTGCGAGGCGGTCACCGAGATAGCCGACCGCCTCGTCGTTGTCGAATTTCGTCTGCGCCACCCACCGCTGCGGCCGGGTACCGCGCACCACGAATCCTCCGGTGCCGTCGGCTTCGACGGTGAAACCGCTGTCGTCGACGGCGACCGGCCGGATCACCGGACGGCGCGGCACCACCTCGGGCTGGGCGGCGCGGTAGGCGGCGACCATCTCCCAGAGCGCGAAGGTCAACGACCGCAGGCCGTCTCGGGCGACTGCCGACACCTCGAACACCGGCCAGCCGAACTTGCGGGCGACTTCGTCGCGGACGAAGTCGGCGAGTTCACGTGCGTCGGGGACATCGATCTTGTTGAGCACCACCGCCCGCGGACGCTCGGCGAGATCACCCAGCGTCGAATCCCCTTGCAGTGTCGGGGTGTAGGCGGCGAGCTCGGCTTCCAGCGCCTCGATGTCGGAGACGGGGTCGCGGCCGGGCTCCATCGTCGCGCAATCCACGACGTGCACCAGCACCGCGCACCGCTCCAGATGGCGCAGGAAGTCCAGCCCCAGGCCCCGGCCCTCGGAGGCGCCGGGGATCAGGCCGGGAACATCGGCGACGGTGAAGGTGTGCTCGCCTGCCGACACCACCCCCAGGTTGGGCGCCAGCGTCGTGAACGGGTAGTCGGCGATCTTCGGTTTGGCGGCGGAGATGGCCGACACCAGTGACGACTTGCCCGCCGACGGGAACCCGACGAGTCCGACGTCGGCGACCGTCTTGAGCTCCAGGGTGAGATCGCGGACCTCGCCCTTCTCGCCCAGCAGCGCGAAGCCGGGGGCTTTACGTGCCCGCGAGGCCAGCGCGGCGTTGCCCAGCCCGCCCCGTCCTCCGGCGGCGGCGTCGAATCGGGTGCCTGCGCCCACGAGATCGGCCAGCATCCGGCCGCGCTCGTCGAGCACGACGGTCCCGTCCGGGACCTTCACCTCGAGGTCGGCACCGGCGGCACCGTCGCGATTGCTTCCGGCGCCCTGCTTGCCCGACGGGGCGACGACATGGGGATGGAAGTGGAAGTCCAGGAGGGTGTGCACCTGGGGGTCGACGACAAACACGACGCTGCCTCCACGCCCACCGTTCCCGCCATCAGGGCCGCCCAGCGGCTTGAACTTCTCGCGGTGTACCGAGGCACAGCCGTTTCCGCCGTTGCCTGCCCGCGCGTGGACGACGACGCGGTCGATGAACCGGGTCATCGGACTTCCTTTCCGTCACGAAATCTACGTTTTACAGACGAAGCGCAAGAGCCCCTCTGAAAACGCAGATCTCGCCGGTGGAAGAGGGAACTACGCGTCGACGCGGGGTGTACGGACGACGTTGACGAACTTGCGACCGCGCTTCTTGCCGAACTCGACGGCGCCGGGCGCCGTGGCGAACAGCGTGTCGTCGCCACCGCGGCCGACATTGTCACCGGGGTGGAAGTGGGTACCGCGCTGCCGGACCAGGATCTCGCCGGCCTTGACGACCTGCCCGCCGAACCGCTTCACGCCCAGTCGCTGAGCGTTGGAGTCGCGACCGTTGCGTGAGCTCGAAGCGCCCTTTTTGTGTGCCATGTCTGTCGCCTCCGTCGTTACTTGATGCCGGTGACCTTGAGCACCGTCAGCGGCTGACGGTGGCCCTGGCGCTTGTGGTAGCCGGTCTTGTTCTTGAACTTGTGGATGCGGATCTTCGGGCCCTTGATGTGTTCGAGGACCTCACCGGTGACCGCGACCTTCTCCAGCGCCTTGGCGTCGGTGGTCACCTCGGAACCGTTGACGACCAGGGCGACCGGCAGCGAAACCGTGGCGCCGGGCTCAACCTCGAGCTTCTCCACCTTGACCACGTCACCGGCCGCGACCTTGTACTGCTTGCCACCGGTCTTCACGATCGCGTACGTGGCTGTTTCGGCTGCCATCGATGGTCTTCCTCTGCTTCGCGTGCGGGCGCGCAACACCCGGGGGTGCGCGTGCGGGTCTGGGGTGCGGGGGCCCGGGACGTGCGCTAACGCAGCCTCGAGGCTTCCCACTGTCTCCCTCTGGCCGTGAACAGGCCGTGGAGACAACTGCTCAAGGGTACGTGACCAGCGGGTAGAGGGTCAAACCGCTCAGTCGGCCGACGGTGGACCCGCGGGTCTCGCCGCCGCTCGTCTGCGGCTGCGGCCCCCGGAGGCATTGGCGACAGCACGTCGCGGCTCATCTGACTCCTCCGAGTCCTCTTCCGAATCGTCTCCGGAGTCGTCTCCGGAGTCATCGTCGGAGTCGTCGTCGGAGTCATCATCCGAATCGTCGATGACGTCGATCTCGTCCTCGTCGTCGGAGTCCTCGTCGTCGTCGTCGAGATCGATCTCGTCCTCGTCGTCCGAGTCCTCGTCGTCGTCGTCATCATCGGAGTCGGAGTCATCATCGGAGTCGTCGTCATCGTCCGAGTCGTCGTCCGAGTCGTCGTCGTCCTCGCGGCTCACCGCCTCGCGGATGGCGTCGGGCTCGAGCTCGGCGACCTCTTCGGCGGCCTCCGTGGCCTCGTCGACCTCGCCGTCGTGCTCATCGTCATCGTCGTGCTTGCCGTTCGCGGCGGCCATCGCCTTGAACATCGGGTGCTCACCCGGCGAATGGGCGGGCACTTTGGCAACCGGGACGTCCTGCTGCTCCCGTGCGCCGCGCTTGCCTCGTTTGCTGCGGCGTCCGCCGCCGGACTCGGTCTTTCGCCCCGCCGACGACGTGGAGTCGACCGGGTCACCGTGCAGCACGATGCCGCGACCGCCACAGTGGGTGCAGGAGGTCGAGAACGCCTCGATCAGCCCGGTTCCGAGACGCTTCCTGGTCAGCTGCACCAGGCCGAGCGACGTGACCTCTGAGACCTGGTGCCGGGTGCGGTCCCGGGCCAGCGCCTCGGTCAGCCTGCGCAGCACCAGATCGCGGTTGTTCTCCAGGACCATGTCGATGAAGTCGATGACGACGATGCCGCCGATGTCGCGCAGCCGCAGCTGTCGCACGATCTCTTCGGCGGCTTCCAGGTTGTTGCGGGTCACGGTCTGCTCGAGGTTGCCCCCGGATCCGGTGAACTTGCCGGTGTTGACGTCGACCACCGTCATCGCCTCGGTGCGGTCGATGACCAGCGTGCCGCCGGACGGCAGCCACACCTTGCGGTCCATCGCCTTGGCGAGCTGTTCGTCGATGCGGTGCACCGCGAACACGTCGGGGCCCGAGCCGGATTCCGAGGAGGCCCCGGGTTCGTACTTCGTCATCCGCGGAACCAGTTCCGGTGCCACGTTGTTGACGTAGTCGTTGATCGTCTTCCAGGCGTCGTCACCCGACACGATCAGCCCGGTGAAGTCCTCGTTGAACAGGTCGCGGATGACCTTGACCAGCACATCGGGCTCTTCGTAGAGCGCCACCGCCGCGCCGGCGGCCTTCTTCTTGGTCTCGGCGGCCTTGGCGTCGATCTGGTTCCACCGCTCCTGCAGGCGGTCGACGTCACTGCGGATGTCCTCTTCTTTGACACCCTCCGAGGCGGTGCGGATGATCACACCCGCGTCCGCGGGAACCACCTCCCGCAGGATCTCCTTGAGCCGCTGACGTTCGGTGTCGGGCAGCTTTCGACTGATCCCGGTGGACGAGGCGCCGGGCACGTAGACCAGGTAGCGGCCGGCAAGCGAGACCTGCGTCGTCAGCCGTGCGCCTTTGTGGCCGACGGGGTCCTTGCTGACCTGGACGACGACGTAGTCGCCCGGTTTGAGTGCCTGTTCGATTTTGCGTTGCGCACCGCCGAGGCCGGCGGCCTCCCAGTTCACCTCACCGGCGTAGAGCACACCGTTGCGGCCGCGGCCGATGTCGACGAACGCTGCTTCCATCGACGGCAGCACGTTCTGCACGATGCCGAGGTAGATGTTGCCGACCAGTGAGGTCTGGGCAGCGGAGGTGACGAAGTGCTCGACCACCACGCCGTCCTCGAGCACTGCGATCTGCGTGTAGCGGGCACCCTCGTGCGGCGGTTCGCTGCGGACCTTGTCGCGGACGACCATCACCCGCTCGACGGCTTCGCGGCGTGCCAGGAACTCGGCCTCGCTCAGGATCGGGGGCCGACGCCGGCCGGCGTCGCGACCATCCCGGCGGCGTTGCCGTTTGGCCTCCAACCGGGTCGAGCCGCTGATCCCCTGGATCTCGTTGTTCGACGAGTCACCGTCGCCGCCGCCCTTGGCGCGCCGCGGAGGACGCTCGTGCACGACGGTGTTGGGCGGATCGTCGGCAGAGGTGCTGCCGTTGTTGTCGTCACTGGAGCCGGACTTGCGCCGGCGGCGTCGGCGCCGGCGGGTCTTGGCTCCGTCTGCGCCCGAACCGTCGTCGTCACCGTTGTCGTCGTCGGAGTCGTCGCCGGTATCGGACTGGTCGCTGTCGCCCTGATCGTCGCCGTCGGTGTCGGACGAATCGTCGCCATTCTGCTCGCCGCGGCCGCGTCCCCGGCCCCGCCGTCCCCGCCGCCGACGCTTGGCGGTCGGACGCTCGGCCTGGTCGTCGTCGGCGTCCGAGGCGTCGTCACCGTCATCGTCATCGTCATCGTCATCGTCGTTGTCGTCGGTGCGAGCGCTGTCCTGGCCGAAGCGCACGGGCTGCGGAGCGACGAACAGAGGGAGGTAATCGGCGGTTTCTGCCGGGTCCGAGTCGGGAGTCTCCAGGATCAGCCGCGACTCCGGTTCCTGCTCGGCCACGGACGGCACGCTCGCCTCGACGTCGGCGACGGGCTCTGGCACTGCCTCAGGCTCTGGGTCAGCGACGGGGGCCGGCACGGCCGCCTCGGCGGCAACAGGTTCGGCGAGGGCCTCCCGCACCTGGTCTGCTTCCTCGCGGCCCACGGTGGAGTGCGCGCTGCGCGTCCGACCGTCCATCTCGACCAGGGCGTCGATGATGCGCTTGCTGGTGGTCCCCAGGACTCTGGCCAGCGAGTGAACCCTCAGCCGTTCGGGCGGTGGGGCGTCTTTCGCTTCACCCGACGGGACCGCGCTGTGCTCGGTCTCTGCGGGGAGGTTGTCGGTCGGGCTTTGAAAGTTCTCATTGTCGGCCACGAATTCTCCTCAAGCCCCCGGGCGCGTCGGGTTCTGACGCGGCCACGCGAGGGCTTCGTTTGTGTGTCCGGGCTGACTACTCCCGAACTTGTTATGGTCTCGCCCCGAGCGATCCCCAGGGGAACCATCTCGGTGCCGGTCTGAATGATGGCTGGACTGTCTGCGCCGCACAGCAGGTAGCGGTGGTCGCGCTCGTCGAAGTCTTCATCCGGGTGGCCGACCACGGGTTGTTAAGCCGGTCACCCGCAGCCAGTATCCCACATCCCGACAGCGGCTCCGAGGAGGCTGACGCAATCCGCGGTCAACCCGTGCCGCGCGGGCCTATCGGCCGGGGAACCAGAGGTCGATCTCACGAACAGCCGAATCCGGCGAATCAGAGCCGTGGACCAGGTTGTACTGGGTCTCCAACCCCAGGTCACCACGGATCGTGCCGGGCGTGGCCTTCTCGACGGGGTCGGTCCCGCCGGCCAGTTGCCGGAAGGCCGCGACCGCGCGTGGCCCTTCGAGGATCGCGGCGACCACGGGACCCGAGGTGATGAACTCCAGCAGCGACGGGAAGAAGGGCTTCCCCTCGTGCTCGGCGTAATGCGCACGAGCCAGCTCGTCGCTCACGTTCTTCAGTTCCAGGGCTGCGATGGTGAGGCCTTTGCCTTCGATCCGGCTGAGGATCTCTCCGATGAGGCGGCGCTCAACACCGTCGGGCTTGATCAATACGAGGGTCCGCTCAGTCACGGCCGACAGCCTAGCCGGACGACGATCAAGCGGCGAGGAACGAGTCCGCGATGAGAAGTCCGGCGGACAGATCTAGCCGGGTGGTTGCTGCCCGGGGAGGAGACCACGCTTCTGTCGGCGCAGGACTTCTGTCCGCAGGTAGACGAGCAGCAGCCAGACCACCGCGAACAGCAGCCCGATGAAGCCCAGCCCCGGGTAGATCAGCCACCCGGCGATCAGCAGCACCTGCACCCCGAGATTGGCCCAGATTGCCCAGGAGCGGCCCTGGATACCCGCCATCAGCACCAGAAGCACCGCGAACCCGATGATGTAGGCCATCGAGCCGGTCGACAACCCGCCCCCGACGGCGCTCACCACGGGTAATGCCAGCAGCACGACGATCGCCTCGAGGATCAGGATCCCGGCCATGACCCCGCGGAAGCTCTTCCACGGGTCCGGGGCCCCCTGGCCGACAGCGGCGGGGTCTGGCGGTGGGGGTTGTGCGCTCACGCCGGGTCCCTGCCGAACAGGGTGCGCGCCGCGCCGGCGGTCACCACCGACCCGGTAATGACGACGCCCACTCCCCCCATACCGCCGGCCCCGTCGTCGGCGTTGCCTGACTCCTCGACGAGTGCGGTGGCCGTCTCGATGGCGTCCGGCAGGGTGTTCGCGGAGATGACGCGCTCCGGACCGAACCGCTCCTCGGCCTTGAGCGCCAGCGTTTCGACCTCCAGCGCCCGCGGCGAACCGTTGTGGGTGACCACGATCTGGTCCAACACCGGTTCGAGCGCGGCCAGGATGCCGTCGGCATCCTTGTCGGCCATCACGGACACGACGCCCACCAGGAACCGGAAGTCGAACTCCTCGCTCAACGCCTGAGCGAGCGCGGCCGCGCCGGCCGGGTTGTGTGCCGCATCGATGAAAACTGTTGGGGCGCTGCGCATCCGTTCCAGCCGGCCGGGCGAAGCCACGGCCGCGAATCCTGCACGCACCGCGTCGATGTCGAGTTGGCGCTGAGCTCCGGCGCCGAAGAACGCCTCGACCGCCGCGAGGGCGAGGACGGCGTTGTGCGCCTGATGCTCACCGTGCAGCGGAAGGAAGATCTCGGAGTACAGCCCGCCGAGACCCTGCAGCTCGAGCAGCTGCCCGCCGACGGCCACCTGCCTGCCGAGCACCGCGAACTCGGAGTCCTCGCGGGCGACCGCGGCGTCGGCACGCACCGCCTGCGCCAGCAGCACCTCCATCGCTTCCTGCGGCTGCCGGGCGATCACCGCGACCGTGTCGGTCGGTATCAGGTCGTCTGCCTGCTTCGTGATGATGCCCGCCTTCTCACCGGCGATCTCGGTGACGGTCTCGCCGAGGTAGTCGACATGGTCGACGCCGATCGGCGTGATGACCACGACGGGGGCGTTGACGACGTTGGTGGCATCCCACCGGCCGCCGAGGCCCACTTCGACGACGGCCACGTCGATGGGCGCGTCGGCGAAAGCGGCGAAGGCCATCGCGGTGAGAACTTCGAACTTGCTCAGCCGTGGGCCGTCCCCGGTGGCCTGGGACTGCTTGTCGACCAGCTCCACGAACGGCTCGATCTCGCGGTAGGTGTCGACGTAGGTCGCCGGGCTGATCGGTTTGCCGTCGATCGCGATGCGCTCCACGGCCGACTGCAGGTGCGGGCTGGTGGTGCGCCCGGTGCGCCGGTGCAGCGCGGTCAGCAGTGCGTCGACCATCCTGGCGACTGAGGTCTTGCCGTTGGTTCCGCCGATGTGGATCGACGGGTAACCGCGTTGCGGCGACCCGAGCAGCTCCAGCAGCGCCGAGATCCGAGCGGTGCTCGGCTCGATCCTGGTTTCCGGCCAGCGCTGATCGAGCAGGTGCTCGACCTGCAGCAGTGAGGCGATCTCGTCCGGGGTGGGCTCGGGTTCGGGCTCGACGGTCATTGCGGCAGCGACTCGAGCCTGGAGGTGATGCGCTCCACTTCTTCGCGGGCGACCTGCTGACGAGCGCGGATCTTGTCGACGACCTCGACGGGTGCCTTGGCCAGGAATCCGTCGTTGCCGAGCTTGCCGGTGGTGCCGGCCAGCTCCTTCTGCGCGGCGGCCAGATCCTTTTCCAGCCTGCGCCGTTCGGCGCCGACGTCGACGGTGCCCGAGGTGTCGAGTTCGACGAGCACGGTGGCTCCGGACAACCTCACCTCCAGAGAGGCCGACGGGGTGAAGTCGTCAGCCGGCGGGGTCAGCCAGGCCAGCGCTGTGACCGCTGGAACATGGGCGTCGAGCCCGGCGGCGCTGATCTCGGAGAGTCGGGCCGGGACCTTCTGCCGGTCGCCGAGGCCCTGGTCGCTGCGGAACCTGCGGACCTCGGTGACCAACTTCTGCATGTCGGCCACACGTTGGGCCGCAGCCTCATCGGTACCGAACCCGGAGGGCTCGGGCCAGTCGGCGATGACGAGCGACTCACCCCCGGTCACCGCCTTCCACAGCACCTCGGTCACAAACGGCATCACCGGGTGAAGCAGCTTGAGCAGCGTGTCGAGCACGAAGGCGAGGACCGCAGTGGTGCGGGCGGCGTGTGTCTCTTCCTGTCCGAGTTGAACTTTCGCCAGCTCCACATACCAGTCGCAGAACTCGTCCCAGGCGAAGTGGTACAGCGCCTCGCACGCCTTGCTGAACTCGTAGCTGTCCAACGCCGAATCCACTTCGGCACGAACCTCTTCCAGCCGGCCGAGGACCCAGCGGTCGGCGTCGGTGAGCTCCGCGGCCGACGGCAGCGCTGCAGGGCTTGCCCCGTTGAGCAGCGCGAACCGGGTGGCGTTGAACAACTTGGTGGCGAAGTTGCGCGACGCCCGGGCGTGATCCTCACCGATGGCCAGATCACCGCCCGGGCTGGCACCCCGGGCCAGGGTGAATCGCAGCGCGTCTGCACCGAACTTCGCCACCCACTCGAGTGGGTCGATGCCGTTGCCGCGGGTCTTGCTCATCTTGCGACCGTGCTCGTCGCGGATCAGGCCGTGCAGGAAGACATTCTGGAAAGGCACTTGTGGATCGCGGGTACCGTCGTCGGTGATCGCCGGGTCGTCGGCGACAAACGTGCCGAACATCATCATCCGCGCTACCCAGAAGAACAGGATGTCGTATCCGGTGACCAGCACCGTGGTCGGATAGAACTTCGCCAGCTCGGGGGTGCGCTCCGGCCAGCCCATCGTGGAGAACGGCCACAGCGCCGAGCTGAACCAGGTGTCCAGCACGTCGGGGTCCTGCTCCCAGCCCTGTGGCGGTGTCTCGTCCGGGCCCACGCACACGGTTTCGCCGTTCGGCCCGTGCCAGATCGGGATGCGGTGTCCCCACCACAGCTGACGTGAGATGCACCAGTCGTGCATGTTGTCGACCCAGCCGAACCAACGGGGCTCCAGGCTGGCGGGATGGATCACGGTGTCGCCGTTGCGGACCGCGTCACCGGCGGCCTTGGCCAGCGATTCCACCTTGACCCACCACTGCAGGCTCAGGCGTGGCTCGATCGGTTCACCGCTGCGTTCGGAGTGGCCGACGCTGTGCAGGTAGGGCCGCTTCTCGGCGACGATCCGGCCCTGTTCGGCCAGCGCTTCGCGGATGGCCACGCGCGCCTCGAATCGGTCCATGCTATCGAATTGTGTTGCCGTGTCGACGATCCGGCCCTTGGTGTCGAGAATCGACGGCATCGGCAGCTGGTGCCGCAGACCGATCTCGAAGTCGTTCGGGTCGTGGGCGGGCGTGACTTTCACCGCACCTGTGCCGAACTCGGGGTCGACGTGGTCGTCGGCGACGATCGCGATGTCCCGGTCGAGGAACGGATGCGGCAGCGTCTGGCCCACCAGGTGGCGGTACCGCTGATCGTCGGGATGCACGGCGATCGCGGTGTCGCCGAGCATCGTCTCCATCCGGGTGGTCGCCACGACGATGTGCGGCTCGTCGTCGTTCATCGAGCCGTAGCGGAACGAGACCAGTTCGCCTTCGACGTCTTCGTACTTGACCTCGAGGTCGGAGATCGCGGTCTCGAGCACCGGCGACCAGTTCACCAGCCGCTCGGCCTGATAGATCAGCCCGGCGTCGAAGAGTCGTTTGAAGATCGTGCGGACCGCCCGCGACAGGCCCTCGTCCATTGTGAACCGGTCGCGGCTCCAGTCCACGCCGTCACCCAGGGCGCGCATCTGCCATCCGATGGTGCCGCCGGACTCCCGCTTCCAGTCCCACACCTTTTCGACGAACAGCTCGCGGCCGAAGTCCTCTTTCGTCTTCCCGTCGACCGCGAGTTGCTTCTCCACCACCGACTGGGTGGCGATACCCGCGTGGTCCATCCCAGGTAGCCAGAGCACTTCGTAGCCCTGCATGCGCTTGCGCCGCGTCAGGGCGTCCATCAGCGTGTGGTCGAGTGCGTGACCCATGTGCAGGTTGCCCGTGACGTTCGGTGGCGGCAACACGATCGAGTACGCGGGCTTGCCGCTGTCAGGGTCGGCGCCGAAGTACCCGGAGTCGACCCAGCCCTCGTAGAGCGCGCTCTCCACCGTCCCCGGGTCCCACGATTTGGGAAGGGCGTCGATGGCCGGGCCCCCTTCGAGGCCGCTGCTGGCGGTGGGCTGGGAACTGGCGGTCACCGAGCCATTCTAGGAAGACGCTGCAAGCGGGTCACCGCCCCACCGGTCAGGCCAGCCGTGACGTCTCCAGCGACACCCCGGCGGCCGGGAACCGCGCCAGCAACGCGTCACCCATGGCGGCCGCCGGCGTCAACACCCCACGCAGGTCAGAGAGGTGCTCGCGGTCCAGCGCCAGCGCCAGTCCGCTTTCGCCCAGCAACACCGACGTCGCCTTGTAGCCCGGGTCACCCCGCTGCGACATCCGCGCCAGGTAGCGGGCGCCCGTGGAGGTGGTGGTGTACGTCTCGACGGTGTAGTGGCCCTGTTCGCGGGCCCGCTCGCTGGGCCCGGTGCCCACCTTGGGCAGTACCCGCTCGAGCAGGCCGCGGGGCACCCGGTCGAGGAATCGACTGCCCAACCCCATGGTCGCGACGTTGCCGCCGGTCGCCATCGCCGCAGCCAACGGGGCCACCACGGAACGTCCGACGCTCATCTGCTCGGCGTACTCGAACCGCCTCCCGTAGGCGTAGTCCAACAGCGCATTGCTTCGCCGGACGATGCGGGTGTTCGGGATCGCCATCGCGAACGCGCCGACCCAGTAGCCGTCGAGTTCGGGGGCGATGTCGCGCCCGCGCCGCCATCGCGCGTCGGGCTGCGCGCCGAGTTCCGGCTCCGCCGCGCGGTCCGGTGTCAGCGTGTAGGGATCGTTGAGCAGCCGGCGCGCCTCGGGATCGGCGGAGGCTTCCCGGGCGAGCTCGGTCATCGACGCGACGGTGCCGCCGGAGACACCGCCCGCGAAACGGCGCACCACGAAGTTGGTGTCACCGAGCTGACCGGTGCCGTCGCGCTCGGCCTGACGGTACAGCGCGTACACCGTCAGATCCGAAGGGATGGAGTCGAACCCGCACGAGTGGACGATCCGCGCGCCGGTGTCGGCGGCCTGCTTGTGGTAGAGGTCGATGCCTTTGCGGATGAACAACGGCTCGCCGGTGAGATCGGCGTAGTCGGTGCCCGCAGCCGCGCATGCGGCGACCAGGGGCAGGCCGTAGCGCAGGTAGGGCCCGACCGTCGTGATCACCACCCGGGTGCGTGCCGCCATCGCGTTGAGCGTGGCCGGTTGCGACGCGTCGGCGGTGATCAGTGGCCACGATTGCGCCGCCTCCCCCAGCGAGTCCCGCACGGCGAGCAGCCGGTCTGCCGAACGGCCTGCCAGGGCGACGCGTGCGCCGCCTGCCGCAGCGGCCAGATACTCGGCGGTCAGCTTGCCGACGAATCCGGTGGCACCGTAGACGACGGCATCGAACTCGCGATCGGCTTGATTCTCCGGAGCGGTCATGGCGCCGACGCTACCCGAGCATCTCGGGCAACTCGACGTCCTGGCCGAGCACATGTCTCGACAGGAAGGCTGTCACCACCTGGTACCAGATCTTGGCGTGCTGCGGGCTGAGCACCCAGTGGTTCTCCGACGGGAAGTACAGGAAGCGGTGGACGGTCGATCCGTCGTCGCCGGCCGGCAGCGCCGATCGGCTCAGCAACTCGTACCACAATCGAAGGGCCTCGCCGATCGGCACCCGGTAGTCCTTGTCGCCGTGGATCACCAGCATCGGCCTGGCGATCTCGGAGACGAAGCGGTGCGGTGAGTGCGCCGCCGCCATCTCGGGTGTCATCTCCCTGGCCCACCAGTACGCGCCGTCGGTGGTCGAGCCGAACTGGTCGAGTGCCCACAGGCTCGCGTGGGTGACGATCGCCGCGAATCGGTCGGTGTGCCCGGCGATCCAGTTGGCCATGTAGCCGCCGAACGAACCGCCCATCGCCGCGGTCCGGGTCGGATCGACGCCGGGGTGCGCGCAGGCCGCGTCGGTGGCCGCGAGTAGATCGGTGTACGGCGCCGAACCCCATGCTCCCCAACCACGTTGGATGAAGTCCTGGCCGTAGCCGGTCGACAGGGCCGGGTCGGGCAGCAGCACCGCGTAGCCGCGGGCCACCATGACCCACGGGTTCCACCGCCAATGCCAGGCATTCCAGCTCGCCAGCGGGCCGCCGTGGATCCACAACAGCAGTGGGGCCGGTGCGTCGTCGTCACTGCCGTGGGGGACGGCCAGCCAGGACCGCACCGACTGCCCATCGCCGGCGACCGCGGTCACCTCTGTCAGCGTGCCGGGCAGTTCGGGCCTCGGCAGGCACGGCAGCTCGGCCACCGTCCCGTCGGCGTCGATGCGCACCGGGTGCGGCGGGGTCGCGCAGGAACTGCGCAGCGCGAACAGCACCCCGCCAGGGGCGGGGTGTACGTCGGAGTAGGCGAAATCGTCAGCGGCGATCGGGCGCACCGCGCCGGAGGCCGGGTCGACGGCGAAGATCGGGCCGCGGCCGTTGTCGTCTGCGGTCACGATCAGCGACGAACCGTCCGTCGACCATGTCACCGACGTCGGCCAGCGGTCCCAGTGCGCCGTCAGCTCGACCGGCTCGGCGCCGAAACGCAGCAGCCACAACGTTGTTCGCGGCGCCTGACGCGGCGTGGAGAACGTCTCCCGGGTGAAGGCCACCGACCGCCCGTCGGGGGAGATCGCCGGCAGTCCCAGATCCGCGTCGGCGTCGTCGACGAGGACCGAGCGCTGCGCGGTCGCCACGTCGATGCGGACCAGGGTGTTGCGGACCGCCGCTCCCGGCGCCGGCCGCTGCCAGGCCGCCACCACGAACGCACCGTCGCGGCTGAGGTCGAAATCCGCGTGGTCCAGGGCGTCGCCGGGGTCCGGGGTCAGGTCGCGCCCGTCCGCGCCGAACAGGTGCGTGCGCTCAGGGCCGAGGTTGTGGTCCCAGTACCGGACCGGGTAACCGTCGTGCAACACCGCGGAGACCTTGTTGTCCTTGCGGGCCGCCCGCAGTTGCTTGTCGTGGTCGGCGTCGGTCGCCGACGGCAACACCGAGGAGGCGATCACAATCGTGGCCGCGGCTTCAGCCGCCACCACCACGTCGACGCCACCGGGCAACGTGACGGCCTCGACCGCTTCGCCACCGGCAGCGGGTAACCGCCACAGCGATTTGGGTGGTTTGTCGTCATCGGCGGTGGGCCGGGCGGTGAGGAACAGCAGATCTCCGTCTGCGGTGAAAGCCGGTGCCGACTCCCCTTTCTCGCCGTGCGTGATTCGCCGGGCCGGCTGCCGTCCATGCGGGTCGAGTTCCCACAGCGAGCTGAGAAATTCGGTGCGCTTGGTGTTGAGCGCGGCGACGGTGGTGACGACCCGCGAGCCGTCCGCGGACACCGCAAGACCGGACATCCGCGGGAGCGCCAGGAAGTCGTCGAGGTCGCCGAAAGGTGCTGCGGATCCCGCAGTTGAGGTCATGTGCACTTCGTAACACACGCCACCAGACGACTTCACGTGGAATTAACGCGCCTTGACAGGTGGGACACATTCCCACAGTTAGCGTCAAGCCTCGTACACCGTCAGTACCTCGAGAACACTCCTGATAAACCCAGTGGCCCAACCAGCCATCCCCAAATACTCAACGGTGGAGGTCCCCTTGACACCCGAAGTCGAGGACGCGATTGCGTCCATGGCGGCAGTCAACAACGAGTTCTTCTATTGGATGTCCATCGCGTTGATGATGCTCATCCACGCGGGCTTCCTAGCCTACGAGATCGGTGCGTCGCGTTCGAAGAACGTCCTGGCCACCGCGATGAAGAACCTGCTGGCGTTCGCAACCATCATCGCGTCGTTCTTTTTTGTCGGCTGGTTCCTCTACAACGCGATGCCCACCGGATTCATCGAGTTCAACGACGCGGCCAAGGCAGCCCTGCCGTGGAGCGACAACATGGGCCCGAACACCGACGACCCAGCGAGCGGCATTTTCTGGGGTGCGTTCGCTCTGTTCGCCGCCACCACCGGTTCGATCATGTCCGGGGCGGTACTCGAACGCATCCGGACCAGCGGCTTTCTGGTCCTGACCGTATTCGTCGGATCGGTGGTGTGGATCATCGGCGCGTCATGGGGGTGGCACGGCGCCGGCTGGATGCTGACCGAACTCGGTTTCCACGACGTCGGTGCGGCCGGTTGTGTGCACATGATCGCCGGCTTCGCCGCGCTGGGCATCCTGATCAACCTGGGGCCACGGATCGGCCGCTTCCTGCCTGATGGCACGCCGGTGACGATCCGACCGCACAACCTGCCGTTGACCATGCTCGGGCTGTTCCTGATCTTCACGGGCTTCTTCGGCTTCCTGATGGGCTGTGTCATCTACGGCCCCGGCGGCTACGCCACCATCTACGGAAGCCCGACGACGTTGAGCGCCTTTGCTTTCAACACGTTGATGGGTCTGGCAGGCGGCATCATCGGCGCCTACCTGACCTCCCGCGGGGAGCCGTTCTGGACGATCTCGGGCGGGCTGGCGGGCGTGATCGCCGTCGCCGCCGGACTGGACCTGTACCACCCGGCGCTGACGTTCGTCATCGCGTTGGTGGGCGGCGGCCTGATCCCGTTCATCGGCAAACTGCTGGACAAGATGAAGATCGACGACGTGGTCGGTGCCGTCGCGGTGCACGGCGGTATGGGCTTCTACTCGCTGATCATGGCGGGCGTGTTCCTCGCCGGCTACCCCAACACCGACGGCAACCCGTCGATTTCCTTCTGGGGTCAGCTGATCGGTGCGGTCACCTTCGCCGCACTGGGGTTCTTCCCCGCCTACCTGCTGTCGCTGGGGCTGAAGAAGGCGGGTCTGCTGCGGATTCCGCCGGAGGTGGAGCTGCAGGGTCTGGACCTGTCCGAGGTTCCGGCCACGCCGTACCCCGAGGGCATCCCGGTGACCGAGATGCGTTCCAGCAGCGGCACTGCGGTGCTCGTCCTCGGTGAGGAGGTGAAATAAATGTTCAGTCCGATCGACAGCTATGACGTGCCCGGCGTGGTGTTCACCTTCGGGGGCAACAGCTTCGGCACCTGGTTGTTCTTCATCCTCGCGGTGGCGCTCTTCGTCGGGTTCTTCGTCCGGATGATCCAGCACGAGAACCACGCCTACAAGGCCATCATCGAACACACGCCGGTCGAGAAGGGGCCGGCGGCCGAGGGGGAGCCGCCGGTCTACTGACCTTCGCGAGCAGACACAAAGTCGCACGGATCCGATTGGATTCGTGCGACTTTGTGTCTGCTCGCGAGTCGCCCCGTCAGCCCGCGTTGCGCAGCCACCGGACGGCGTGGTCACGGAAAGCGATGATGCCCTTGTAGTCGGCCATGTCCTCGGGCAACTCGGCGAGCACCGTCGCCGCGCGCTGACGCCACGGTTCCACCGCCGCGATATCGGCGAGCGGCAGCATGTAGGTGCGGATCAGAAAGCAGATCGATCCCGATTCGGGAAGCCGGATGAGATGCTGCACCTCGACCCGCAGGTGCACCAGCCGCCCGAAATCCTCGTCGGGGACCGTCTGGATCATCGTCCGGTCCGGGCCCCACTCGTGGTAACGCTCCGTGGAGACATCGAGGCGACGGCCGATGGTCAGCGTCCAGTTGGTGCGCCGGTAGGTCTCGCCGGGCTGCAGCCGCATCAGGAACTCGCGGGCACGGGTGATCACGCCGGACTCCCGGAGCCGGGGTACCGGACCGTGGATCTCCAGGAAGGTCATGCCCACGTCGAAACCGAAGGACCAGTCCGCGGCGAAGGTCACCACACCGGCATCACCGAAGAGGTCGCCGTCGCGCTGGTCGAGCAGCACGATGTCCTCCTGTACCTGGCTCGCGATGTAGGCCAACGGTTCGGCGGGAAGCGTGGTCTCGTCCCCGACGACAAAGTCCTGGGTGAGGCCCAGCCGGTCGTTGCGCCAGTGCCACCCGTTGCCGCGGCGCTCCAACGACATGATCTCGGGGTATGCGGTGGCCATCTCGTGCATCAGCGTCAACATGGTGTCCCAGCAGGCCGGCCGCATGTGTGGCAGCACGGCGTAGCGGGTCGGATCGACAGCGAGAACCGTGGCACGCTCGGCGAGTTCGTGCTCGTACTCACTGTCGATGTCGACGATGCGCTCCCCCCAGCGGCCCGCGGGAGTCTGCACCGCCGAGCCTGCCGGTTCCACGTTGGTGCTGTACCGGTAGCTGTCGGCAGCGAACGGGAACGGAAACGTCTCGATCAGGTCCGGCGCCGACAACAGTCCTTCAACATTCATGCGGTCACTCCGATCACAGGGCCAACTCCAAGGTTTCGCCGCCGGCCCGGGACACACAGGCCATCATCGAGTCGCCCGATCGCTTCTCCTCGTCGCTGAGGAACAGATCGCGGTGGGTGATGACGCCACCCGAGACCGGGACACGACATTCGCCGCAGACTCCGCGCCGGCACAGGCTGGTCACGTCGTAGCCGCGGCTCTCCAGCGCCTCCAGCAGCGAGACCCCCGGGTCGACGGTGAACCCCTCGCCGGTGGAGCAGACCCGCACGGCGAACGGCTCCCCGGGATCCAGTGCGTCAGATCCGAAGTGCTCCATGTGGATTCGGCTGTCCGGCCAGCCCAGCCCGCCGGCGAGGGCGGTGACCGAGTCGATGAACGACGCCGGTCCGCAGATGTAGAGGTGGGTGCCGATGGGCTGGTCGGCGAGGCTGGTGGCGAGCTCGCCGGCGAACTCGTCGCGTCGGGTGTGGACCGCAGCGTGGTCGGCGAGCGACAGCACCGTGTCGACGTAGGCCGGCCGCTCTGCGCGATGGATGTAGAGCAGCCGGGCGTCGCGGCCCCACAGCCGGGCGCTGCGCAGGTGCGACACCATCGGCGTGATCCCGATGCCCGCGGCCACCAGCAGATGCCTGCGGGCGCGCACCACCGATGCGAATGCGCTGCGAGGCGGGCGGGTGTCCACGGTGGCACCCGCCGCCAGCTCGGAGT
>NZ_JBAUJB010000420.1:0-26893 GCF_049683355.1 Mycobacterium sp. | reverse complement strand
GTCTGCGCCAGCGCTCGGCGGCGCGTGTCGGGATCGGGCTGCCCGCGCACGATCCCGGCCCGCTGCGACGCCTGATCGCCACCCTGCCCGCCCTGGAGGTGCCCCGCCCGGACTGGCCCGACGAGGCCGTCGTCGTGGGCCCGCTGCATTTCGAGCCGACGACGTCGGTGCTGCCCCTGCCCCCCGGCGACGGACCCGTGGTGGTGGTTGCCCCCTCCACGGCCACCACCGGAGCGAAGGGACTCACCGAACTGGCCCTGGAGACACTGATACCGGCGCAGGTGTTGCCGGCGGGAGCGCGGGTGGCGGTGTCGCGGCTCGAGGGTCCCGATGGGGAGCTTCCACCGTGGGCGGTGGTCGGCCTCGGTCGCCAGGACGAGCTGCTGTCTGCGGCGGACCTGCTGATCTGCGGTGGCGGCCACGGAACCGTCGCCAAAGCACTGCTGGCCGGCGTGCCGATGGTGATCGTGCCTGGTGGTGGCGACCAGTGGGAGATCGCCAATCGTGTTGTGCGCCAGGGGAGTGCGCAGCTCGTCCGGCCGTTGACCGGGGCGGCTCTGGCCGCCGCGGCCCGGGAGGTGCTCGCCATACCGCGCTACCGCGAGGCTGCCCGGCAGGCCGGTGCGACCGCCGCGCAGGTCGCCGATCCGGTACGGGTGTGCCATGAAGCCCTGCAGCGGTCAGCGTAAGTTGGTCGTGTGCGGCTGACGGAATTCTCGGAGCTCGTCGAGCACCAGTTCGGTGCGGCGCGGGCCTCGTCGCTGTTGCTCGACCACGTGTTGACGAGCCTGGGTGGCCGCACCGGCGCGCAGGCCATCGAAGAAGGCATCGACCCGCGCGAGGTGTGGCGGGCATTGTGTGCCGACTTCGACGTGCCCCGCGATCAGTGGTGAGTCAGCCGGCGCGGCCGGACTCGTCCGGGCCGCCCTCCTCGTCGTGCGCGGGCACGCTCTCGTCTCCGCTGTAGCTGCCCGAAGGCCGGTCGGTCGGTCCGCCGGAAGGCTGGTCCGACCCGGTGTCGCGGGACCCGGGCGCTCCGCGTTCTTCCTGCGGCTCCTCCGACAGATGGTCACTCGAGGTGCTCATGACGTCTCCTCACCGCCCGCCGCGGCGATACGGCCGGCTGCTGTGCGGCAACCCCTGTGACCGGCGTCACAAACCGTGCCGCGCGGACTGTGCCGCTGACAGGGCGGCGTTGGCCAGCGTCAGCGTCGCACTGGTGGCCGCGTCGAGATCGGCGACCTCGCCGGCGGTCAGTGCCCCGCAGATCCAGTCCCAGTGCGCCGCCACCGTCTGCCCGGGCATCGGCGCCGGCGCCAACGACGCACCGTCGCGGCGCCAGCGCACCCGCTCGGCCACGGGCACACCGAGGCCGAGCGCACCCGCGGCGAAGATCAGCGGACGCGACACGATCACGGCGTGCTCGTCGTCCACGGCGTCGACGACTCCCCAGCGGATCCGGCAATCCTGCATCACCTTCACCGGTGTGCGGGGGTCACGATGCAGAAAGCGCGCCCACGGGTAGACCACGAACACGTGAAAACTGTGATTCGCCAGGGAATTCTGTGACGACACGTCGTCCAGGAGGCCGGTGACCTGCCCCCTGAACTGTTCCCGCAATGTGGCCAGCAGCACCTCGGCGTCGACTTCGGCCAGCAGCGGCCCACCCACCCAGTAGCTGCGCACGATCTGCTCATCGAGCGGGTCGTGCTGACCCACCGCTGCGGCGATGGCGTTGAGGTACGGCCAGGCGCCGTCGAACTCGCGGGCGTAGTCGGCCAGGTCGGGTGCGTCTGGGCCGGACAGTGCGACGGTGCCCGGCGGCCCGCAGTACCCGAGTTCGTTGGGCGGGAAAGCGTACCTGGCGAACATCGCGTGACCGGGATGGTTCCGGTCGCTGCCCGCCGTCATTCAGCAGATCCGCGGAAGTTGTTCACCGACGGGCAGATCCACCACCCTGGTGCCGCCCAGTGCGGTGCGCGCCACCACCATGCCCGGGTGTTCGGTGACGCAGCGGCCGATCACCCCGGCGCGCCCCCCGAACGGATGGCCGTGCATTGCGGCGAGCACCCCGTCAGCGTCCTCGGGCGCGACGAAGGCGATCAGCTTGCCCTCGTTGGCGACGTAGAGCGGGTCGAGTCCCAGCAGTCCGCAGGCATCGCGCACCTCACCGGGAATGGGGAAAGAGCGCTCGTCGAGCGAGATCCCGACGCCCGCCGCCCTGGCGATCTCGTTCAGCGTCGCCCCGACACCGCCCCTGGTGGGGTCGCGTAGCGCGTGGATGTCGGCGCCGGTGTCGATCATCGCCGCCACCAGCCCGTGCAGCGGGGCGCTGTCAGTGGCGACGGTGGTCCCGAACTCGAGGCCCTCCCGGCAGCTCATCACCGCCACGCCGTGCACGCCGATGTCACCGCTGACGATCACCACATCGCCGGGACGGGCCCGCTGCGGGCGGATGTCGGCACGGCTGTCCACCAGGCCGATTCCCGCGGTGTTGATGTACACGCTGTCACCGTGGCCGGAGTCGACGACCTTGGTGTCACCGGTGACCAACTTCACCCCGGCCGCCAATGCGGCGGTGCCGACGGCGTGTGCGACGCGGGCGAGTTCGGCCAGCGGGGTGCCCTCCTCGAGGATGAACGCGGTCGACAGCGCCACCGGCTGCGCGCCGGCCATCGCCAGATCGTTGACCGTGCCGTTGACGGCCAGATCGCCGATGCTGCCGCCGGGGAAGAACATCGGTTTGACCACATAGGAGTCGGTCGAGAACGCCAGCCTTTCGGCGCCCACCTGCAGCACCGCGGAATCACCCATCTGGGCGTCGGCCGCCGAACCGAACGCCGGTAGGAACAGGTGCTCGATCAGCTCGGCGGACATCGCCCCGCCGCCGCCGTGCCCCATCAGGATGTTGGGTGCGTCGCGCAGCGGCACGGGACACACCCAGGCCTCCATGTCGATGGTCGCCGGCTCGGCGGCCGACACTTCGGAGTTCGCCTCAGGCATGCATCACCTCCAGCCGCCGGTAGAGATAGTAGGCGGCGCAGGCACCCTCGGACGAGACCATGGTGGCGCCGAGCGGATTGCGCGGAGTGCACAGCGTGCCGAAGGCTGAGCACTCGTGCGGTTTGATCAAGCCCTGCAACACCTCTCCGGAACGGCACACCGCGGACTCCTCGGTGTGGATGTCGGTCACCGCGAACCGGTGCTCGGCGTCGAAGTCGCGGTAGTCGGCCGACAGGCGCCAGCCGCTCGAGGGGATCATCCCGATGCCGCGCCACGCCCGGTCGGTCACCTCGAACACGTCCCACAGCATGGCTTTGGCTGCGGCGTTGCCTTCCGCGCGCACCGCACGCGGATAGGCGTTCTCCAATTCGTGGCGGCCCGATTCCAGTTGCAGCACGGTGCGCCGGATACCTTCGAGGATGTCCAGCGGCTCGAAGCCGGTCACCACGATGGGGATGCCGTACTTGTCGCACAACGGCGGGTACTCCTCGGTCCCCATGACCGAGCAGACATGGCCGGCGGCCAGGAACGCCTGCACCCGGCAGGTGGGAGACTCCATGATCGCGGCGATGGCCGGCGGCACCAGGACGTGCGAGACCAGTAGTGAGAAGTTCTCGATGCCAACCCGTTTGGCCTGGTACACAGTCATCGCGTTGGCGGGCGCGGTGGTCTCGAAACCGATTCCGAAGAACACCACCTGTTTGTCCGGATTGTCCTTGGCGATGGTGAGCGCATCCAGCGGCGAATACACCACCCGCACATCGCCGCCCTCGCTCTTGATCCGGAACAGGTCCTTCCCGCTTCCCGGAACCCGTAGCATGTCACCGAACGAGCAGAAGACTACGTCGGGACGGGACGCGATCTCCAGCGCCTTGTCGATGATTTCCAACGGGGTCACGCACACCGGGCAACCCGGCCCGTGGATCATCTCGATCTCGTCGGGGAGTAGTTGGTCGATGCCGTGGCGGATGATCGAATGCGTCTGCCCGCCACAGACTTCCATGATCGCCCAGCGTCTGGTGGTCGCCGCCCGGATCTGATGGATCAACTTGCCCGCCAGTTCGGGATCACTGAACTCGTCCAGGTACTTCATCGTGTCTCCTCGGGATTGGTCAGCCCTGCCTGCTGCGCGGCCAGTTCGAACCCGTCACCGAACTCCTCGTTGAGCACCCCGAGGCGTTCGAACTCGGCCAGCGTCTGGATCGCCGATTCCTCGTCGAGACGCTGAATCGCGAAACCGACATGCACCACCACGTATTCGCCCACCTGGGCGTCGGGTATGTACTGCAGGCAGACGTCCTTCTGGACACCGCCGAAGTCGACGACCGACATCAGCGTGCCGTCGCGGTCCTCCATCCGCAGAATCTTCCCGGGTACCGCCAGACACATGAGCTGCCCTGCCTTTCCTACTACCCCGAGTTCCCGACCATCAACTGACCCAGCGCGATGCCGCCGTCGTTCGGGGGAACCCGGCGGTGGGTGATGACCTCAAAACCGTTGTCGAGTAACTCCGTGAACGTCACCGCGGCAAGCAGCGCGTTCTGGAACACCCCGCCCGACAGCGCGACCGTGTCGGTGTCCACCGCGTACTCGGTGGCGAGGTCGACGATCAGCCGGCCGACCGCGGCGTGGAAGCGGGCGCCGATCACGCCCGCAGGTACACCGTTGCACACATCGTCGACGACCGCGCGCAGCAAGGGCGCGGGATCGATCTGTGCCGGTGCCAAGGCGAGGTCGACGTGGAAGCGGTACCGGAGCGCGCCGGGGTCCGCGCGGCGGGACAACCCCTCCAGCTCGATGGCCGCCTGCGCTTCGTAGTCCACCACCTGGCGTACGCCGGCCAGCGCCGACACGGCGTCGAAAAGCCGGCCCATGCTGGAGGTCGGTGCGCATCCCAGCCCGGTCTCGAGTTGGTGCCTCAACACCGCGCGCTCTTCCGGCGGGCAGGCGCGCACCGGTGGCAGGTCCTCGGCCCACGCCACCCCCGCAGCCCACAGGTGCGCCAGCGCCATCCGGTAGGGCCGCAGCACGCTGACGTCGCCACCGGGTAAGGGAACGTACTTGAGGTGGGCCATCCGCCGAAAGCCCTTGTAGTCGGCGAGCAACGCTTCACCGCCCCAGATCGCCCCGTCCGGGCCGTATCCGGTGCCGTCGAACGCGAAGCCGAGCACCTCCTGCACCCCGTCGAGGCCGTGTTCGGCCATCACCGCGGCGATATGAGCATGATGATGCTGCACCGAGCGCACCGGCCGGCCGTCGGCGTGGCGGTGGGCCCACGCCGTCGAGCGGTACCGCGGGTGCGCGTCGGCGACGACGATCTGTGGGCGCACCCCCGTCAACGTGCTCAGGTGCTTCGCCGCGGCGGCGAACGCAGACAGGGTGGCCACATCGTCCATGTCACCGATGTGCTGACTCAGCCACGCGTACCGGCCCTCGGCAAGGCCCATGGTGTTCTTCAGGTCCGCACCGACCGCCAGCGTCGGCGGGACGGACACCGGCAGGGCGACCGGCAGCGGAGCGTATCCGCGGGACCGGCGGATCGGGATCTCTATTCCGCCGCCGAGCGGCCGCACCACGGAATCGTCGCAGGGCACCAGGATCGGCCGGTCATGCATCAGCCAGCCGTCGGTGAGATGCGAGAGTCGTTGCACCGCATCGTCGTCGCGATAGCAGATTGGTTCACCGCCGAGGTTTCCCGACGTCATCACCAAAGCCGGCGGACCCGGCTCGTCACCGGGCAGCCCCAGCAGCAGCGTGTGCACCGGAGTGTAGGGGAGCATCACACCGAGGTCGGGGTTATGAGGGGCCACCGACTCGGCAACGGGAGCCGACGGTGACCGGTCCGCCAGCACGATCGGTCGCTGCGGACCCGACAGCAGCCGCTCGGCACCGTCATCGAGCACACACAGCGTGCGCGCCACCGTCAGACCGGCAACCATCACCGCAAAAGGCTTGTCGCCGCGGCGTTTACGCCGGCGCAGCTCGGACACCGCACTGTCGTTCGCGGCGTCACAGGCCAGGTGGTACCCCCCGATGCCTTTGACGGCGAGGATCCCGCCGTCACGCAGCAGTTGTCTGGCGCGTCGCAGCCCGTCCTCGGCTCCGCTGCGGCGCCCCTGTGCGTCGAGGTATGACAGGGTCGGGCCACAGTGCGGGCAGCAGACCGGCTGCGCATGGAACCGGCGGTCGGCCGGATCGGCGTATTCGGCCGCGCAGTCGGCGCACATCGGGAAGGCCGCCATCGTGGTCGCCGCGCGGTCATACGGTACCCCGGCGATGATCGTGAACCGCGGACCGCAGTTGGTGCAGTTGACGAACGCGTGGCGGTAGCGACGGTCGGCCGGATCGCGTTGTTCGGCCTCGCAGTCGGCGCACATCGCCACATCGGGGGAGACCAGGGTGCGGCCGCCGTCCGAGCGGGAGGTGTCCTCGATCCGGAACCCGGTGCCGCCGACCGCGGGAACGTCTCGAACCTCGACCGCGTCGATGACCGCGAGCGGCGGCGGTTCACCGCGTAGCCGGTCCAGGAAACCGTCGATGTCGCCGGGTTCGCCCTCGACCTCGATGATGGCGCCCGCACTGTCGTTGCGCACGGAGCCCGACAGGCCGGCCGCCGCGGCGGTGGTGTAGACGAACGGCCGGAAGCCGACACCCTGGACCACACCGCGCACACAGATCCGCCGCCGGCACCGGCTGCTCACGGTGGATCCTCGGTCCCGCTGCCCATCAACTTCAACCCGGCCAACGCGGCGGTCGCGCCGGCCTCGTCGGTCTTCTCGACGACGAATCCCATGTGGATGACCACCCAATCACCGGCGGAGAACGTCTCCTCGGGCAGCATGCCGATGTTGACCTTGCGGGGTTCGCCCGCGACGTCGACGAGGGCGAGTTGGTCGCCGTATCCGGAAAGCATCTGGATGACCCGTCCGGGGATGCCCAGGCACACCGGTCAGCCCTCCCGAACCGCGAGGCGCGCCGCGAGCCCGGCGAGCACCTCCTCGACGGCGCGCACCGCGTCCGGAACGGCCGCAGCGACCACGTCGGACAGGCCGATGCCCTCGTCGATGCAGCCGACCTCACAACCGATCACCACCGTGTAGGGGGGGCTGCCGCCGAGCGCGTTCAGGCTGGCGAACACGGCCGCTGGATCCATCGCGTGTGCATCCAGACCGGTTGCCGCCGAGAGAGTGTCATGGTCGGCCTCGAAGACGCGCAGGGTGCCGGGCGCGCCGCGGTCGGGCAACGCGTCGACGAGCACCAGGGCGTCGTACCCGTCGAGAAGATCGTAGGCCAGATGCATGCCCCGGATCCCGTAGTCCGTCGCGCGGACCGCCGGGTCGGTGAACCGCGGCGCCACACGACGCAGCACTTCTGGTCCGAAACCGTCGTCGGAGCAGAAGATGTTGCCGATACCGGCTACCAGGGTGGTAAACGTGATGACTCCGCCCCGCTACATCCGGCGCATCTTCAGGTAGCGCTGCGCATCCGGTATCGACCGAACGCCGAGCGTCACCGCCAGTACCACGACCACCGCCGCCACCACGGTGGCGATCCAGCCGACTACCTCCATGTCGAACTCCTTTCGGGGCTGAGATCCTGAGCGTCGAGAGGTTCGACCTCATCAGGTGCGAAATACAGGTAGCGGCCATACCATTCGTGGAGATCTGCCGCCGGATCGTCCTCGATTACCACGCCGACATGCGTCTCACCGTCAACGGTTTCGTGCACCGACGTAACGCGCGCGACCTTGTCCGCGTAGAACAGATCCTGGGCGTCAGCCCGGCGGGTGGGCCGCAGCCGCACCCGGCTGCCGCAACTGACACGCACGCCGTCCACCAGCACGGCGTCCACACCCGGGTTCACGGCGTTGTCCACCATCGGGTCCCACCAGTCGACGCCGTCAGGAACCTGCGGGACGAGGCCCGCATCCCCGGTTGCGGCGTGCGGATCACGCAGCACGCCGTGCAGGTTGAGCAACGCCTCGGGGGACATCGTGTCGCAGCGGTCGATGATCGCGGCGGCCAGCGGGTCGGTGGCTCGCGCCTGGGCCTTCTCCTGGCCGGTCATCGTCATGATGCGCAGGGTGAGGATCTCGTCGATCTCGGTGGAGTCATAGAGCGCACCGTCGCTCTGTTCGGCGATCTCGGGGTGGTCGTAGAGGATGATCGGCGAGATCAGCATCAGGTCACGTACGCCCGCCGGCCCGGCCAGGACCGGGAAGCAGCGGTGGCGCCGGCAGCGTGCCACCGCGCCTGCGGCATCCGGTGGCGGTTCGAGCAGCGAGACGAACTGCCCGCCCTGCACTTCCGTCAGCGCGTGGGTTCCGATCAGCGATGTGGCGATCGCGCCGTCCTTGTCGGTGGCGGGCAGGGCGAGGTTGTGTATCGCCACGCTCACCCTGGTCAGTGCGCCGTCCGGCTCCGCCACCAGGTTCAGCTCGGCACGCAGCTCGCGTCGGGTCCGCACCAGGCGACCGGCGTCGACGGTCTCGACCTCGCGGCCCGCGGGAATCACCAGCGGAAGTCGCAGGGCGCCGTCGAGGTCACCGAGGGGGATCGGACCGAACGGGATCTCGTGTTCGACCGCCTCGTCCCAGCGCAGCCAGGACCGGTCACCGGCGACCAGCTCGTCAACGGCCTCGAAACCGCCGTCGGTAGCGCGTTCGACTGCGCGGTGCTGCAGCTGCAGGAAGCGGACCACCACCGACAATGCCGCCGCCCCGCCCGGCTGGATCAGCACATCAGCCGACAGCGTGCTGTTCTCGCCGATGCCGCCCTGTTCGGCGTCCTGCGGGCCGAGGACCCCGAACTGCCAGCGGGACTGGTTCTTGGCCGACGTCGCGCGGTACGGGTAAAGCAGGTAACCCTCGTACAGCACGGCGTCGGCGACGGCGCGGGCCCGGACCCAGTCGGCGCTCATCGGACGTCCTCGGTCGCCCGGGACAGCAGCGCCATGATCGCCTCGTCGTGCGACAGCGATGCGTGCGCGGACCGGTATCCGGCGAGCGCGTCGACGGTCTCACGGTCCAACCGCAGCCAACCGGTGTTCGGGAAGTGCTGGTCGATCAGGTCCCGCCACACCGACACCGGCATGTGGTGGCGGTCTTCGCGGTCCCACGGCACCTGCAGGACCGAAAAGCCGCGGCTTCCCTGAACGAACACGGTGCCGCTGAACAAGAACTGCAATGGCACCGTCCCGTCGCGAAGGGCATGGAGGTACTTCGCGGAGGAGACGTCGAAGTCGTAGGTGCACTGCAGCGGCAAATCGACCTGGGTGGCCCCGGTGAACCCGGGCACCATGGCGGTGGTGTGCTGCCACAGGAACGTGTGCTGGGTGGTGGCCCAGCGGTCGCGGGTGCCGAAGAGATCAGCCAGGCCTTGCGCTTCCTCGTCAGAGTAGCTGCGCCGGACCGGATCGATGCGAACCTGGCAGCGCAGCGCGATCGCGTGGATCGGTTCGTCGCCGATCGCGGCGATACCGACCCGGGCGGTGAGGACAGGTGTGACCGCGTACGGTTCCGGCGCCACGTCGAGCACCGCGAACGTCACCTCCGTCCCAGTCATGGGGTGACCACCTTGCTGCGGGCCGCGACGGTCGCGAAGAACTCGTCCATGTAATTGCGGGCCTGCTGCCCGCCGTCGAAGCCGCGCCACAGCATCCGCAACCGGCCGACGAACTCGTAGCACGCGTCGATCGGCAGCAGATGGCAGACCGGCTCGGCCCCGCCGGCGTCGTCACGGCCCGCGGTGGGGACCCGCACCAGCAGCGCTTCGGTGTCGTCGGCCAGGGTGCCGACCCGCGGGTCGGCGGCGCGAAGCTCGTTCCAGGATTCCAGATCCAGCTCGGACTCGGTGGCCCCGGCCGGGCCGGGATAGAACGCGACGGTGCGGCCGAGGTGGGAGTTGCGGAAGAAGAACGCGACCCCGACCGGAATCTGCAGGGCTTCCCACCGACGGCGGTCGAGCGCGAACTGTGGAAACGCCAGATAGCGGTCCGGCACGGCACGGTAGCGGAGGGTGGCGTGCTGGTCGGTGAACAGCAGATAGCACCCGCGGCAGACGCACATCAGTTGGCGGCCCTCGACATTGACCACGTGCTGGTGTTCGTCGGCGATGCGTTCGGCGCACATCTCACAGCACTCGCCGGCTGCGGGCGGCGCTGTGCGGTTGCCGCGGATGCGGGCCAGCACGTCGTAGGCGCTTGCCGAGCTCATCAGGCCACGCTCTCGGCCGAGGAGCGGGGCAGCGCCATCGACAGCACGCCGTCACGCATCAGCACCGGGACCGGATCCAGATGGGCCGCGGCGCCGGAGCTTGCATCGATCGAGGCTCCGGCGTGCACGACGTCGAAGTGCGCATGGCAGCTGGGACATCGCAACACGACATCGGTGGAGGCCATTCGCCGGTGGAGCACGGCGCCCGCCAATGACGCACCACAGCCACCGCAGCGGTCCCGGTAGGCGTACACATCGTCGCCGACACGGCAGGCCAGCACGGTCGTGTCCGCAACCCGGAAACCGCCCACCTCGCCGGGTGTCAGTTCCGCCAACTCGGGGACCGCATGCCAGGTTGCGGGTGCGTGCCTGGCGGCGTGCACCCGGTCCAGCAGCGACTGCGCGGGGATGACGGGTGAGGACGACGCGGTGTCCGTCTGCGAGTGCTGGGCGACGACTTCGATCGCGGAGACCTCCGGTGCGGCGGCACGCACCGCGTCCTCGACCGCCAGCTCGAGTGTGACAGCCGACGACGGACAGCTCTTGCAGCTGCCGGAGAACTGCAGCCGAACGGTCTGATCTCCCGGGGCGCCACCGATATCGAGCAGGTGTACGTCGCCGCCGTGCGACCCGAGGTAGGGCCGCACAGTGTCCAGAGCGTCGCTGATCCGGCGCTCGACCGAATGCGGGTGCAGACCGTGCACCAGCAGCAGGCTGGCGACAAGGTCGTCGGCGACGAGTTCGTCGGCCAGTTCGGGGGACACCTGCGCCGCGTAGCCCATCAACCGCGCCAGCGCCGCGCCGTACAGGTCCGTGACCTCGCGCACCAGGTGCTCGGCGCGGTCCCGGGCGGCGGCACCGCCCGCCGCGCTGGCATCGAGCAACGCCTGTATCCGATCGCCCGCCGTGCGCCACTGCGTCTCTGCCGCGGATTCGTCCACGGGTGACGGTTCCGACGGGCCCATACGTTATTCCCCGGTGACCGACTGAGTCGGGGAGTGCAGCAGGTCCAGGCTCTTGCCGTCGCCCAGATACATGTGCACCCCGCACGGCAGACACGGATCGAAGCTGCGCACCGTGCGCATGATGTCGATGCCCTTGAAGTTCTCCCGGCTGTTCTCCTCGAAGATCGGCTGCCCCTGCACCGCGTCCTCGTAGGGGCCTGGGGTGCCGTAACTGTCGCGGGGGTTGGCGTTCCACGGTGTCGGTGGGTACGGGTGGTAGTTCGCGATCTTTCCGTCGCGGATCACCATGTGGTGCGACAACACCCCCCGCACCGCCTCGGTGAAGCCGCAGCCGATGCCCTCCTCGGGTACCTCGAACTTCTCCCAGGTCTTGGTGCGTCCAGCGCGGATCTCGACCAGCGCCTTCTCGGCGAAGTGCAGGGCGCTGGCGGCGGCGTAGGCCTGGAAGTAGGTGCGGGCCCGATTGCGTTCCAGCGTGTTGCTCCCGTACTGCGGGATCTTCCATTCGAACTCGACGGGCCCCATCAGCGCGGTCTTCGGCAGGTTGATCTGCACGCTGTGTCCGGTGGACTTCACGTAGCCGATGTCGACCAGTCCGGCCAGCGCGGTGGACCACAGCCGGGCCAGCGGGCCGCCGCCGGTGTCGAGCGCCAGGTGATCCTTGCCGTCGAACCAGCGCGGCGACATCACCCAGCTGTAGTTGTCGTCGAAGTCACGCTTCTGCGGCTTGGGGTTGGTGTGCTGGTTCCACGGGTGGCGCCGATCCACCGGATTGCCCAGCGGGTCGGTCTTGACGAACATCTCCTGGTCTTCCCAGTCGTCGTAATACGAACTGCCCAGCAGGATCCGGATACCGAGGTTGATGTCCACCAGCGACGTGGTGACCAGCTTGCCGTCGACCACCACCCCAGGGGTGACGAACATCTTGCGGCCCCAGTTCTCCATGTCCTTGTAGGCGAAATTGCAGTGCTCGGGGTCCTGGAACGAACCCCAGCAGCCGAGCAGCGTGCGCCGCAGGCCCACCTGGTCGTAGCCGGGCAGCGCCTCGTAGAAGAAATCGAAAAGGTCGTCGTGCATCGGCACGACCCTCTTCATGAACTCGACGTAGCGCATCAGCCGGGTCATGTAGTCGGTCATCAGCTGGATCGTCGCGACCGTACCGACTCCACCGGGGTAGAGCGTGGACGGATGCACGTGTCGCCCCTCCATCAGGCAGAACATCTCCCGGGTCCACCGGCTGACCTGCAGAGCCTCGCGGTAGAAGTCGCCGGTGAACGGGTTGAGCGCGCGCATGATGTCGGCGATGGTTCGGTAGCCGTGCATGTCGGCATGCGGGGACTGGGTGTTCTCCGCCCTGGCCAGCACACTCGGATTGGTCTCGGCGACCATCTTCTCGCAGTAGTCGACCCCCACCAAGTTCTCCTGGAAGATGTTGTGGTCGAACATGTATTCCGCGGCTTCGCCGAGGTTGACGATCCACTCGGCGACGTGCGGCGGCTGCACCCCGTACGCCATGTTCTGCGCGTAACAGGAGCAGGTGGCGTGGTTGTCGCCGCAGATCCCGCAGATTCGACTGGTGATGAAGTGGGCGTCGCGGGGGTCCTTGCCCTTCATGAAGATGGAGTACCCGCGGAAGATCGACGATGTGCTGTGGCACTCGACGACCTCCCGGTTCTCGAAATCGATCTTGGTGTAGATGCCGAGGCTGCCGACGATCCTGGTGATGGGATCCCACGCCATCTCCACCAGTTGGCCGGGATCGCGCTTCACGTGGGACGGCTCGGGGATGATGGTGGTCATCGAGATCTGCTTCTTTCGTCTAGAGGCGCTGCACGAGAAGAGGATTCGACACCCGGCGCCGCCGAGGGCGCCTGGGTGCGGCTGCTACCAGGTGCGAGTCGCTCCGCTTTCGAGTTTCGGCCCGGGGTGGCGCCACTTGGGCTCTTTGTCCACCGTCTTGCCGGTGATCTGGCGCAGGCTGCGGATGACCGAGCCGTACAGGCCGGATGCCGTCGTCGACACCTTGCCGCCGGGCGGCTCGTCCATGAAGGGCATGAACTTGTCCGGGAAGCCGGGCATGGTGCACCCGATGCAGATCCCGCCCACGTTCGGACAGCCTCCGATTCCGTTGATCCAGCCGCGTTTGGGCACGTTGCACTTGACGACCGGACCCCAGCAGCCAAGCTTCACAATGCATTTCGGCGAGCCGTATTCGGTGGCGAAGTCGCCCTGCTCGTAGTAACCGGCGCGGTCACACCCCTCATGAACAGTCTGACCGAACAGCCACTGCGGCCGGAGTGCCTCGTCCAGCGGGATCATCGGTGCCTGGTCGGTCGCCATGTACAGCAGGTACGTCAGGGTCTCCGAGAGGTTGTCCGGGTGAATCGGACAACCGGGCACGCACACGATGGGGATGCCGGCCTTGCTCTTCCAGTCCCATCCGAGATAGTCGGGGACCCCCATGGCTCCGGTCGGATTGCCCGCCATCGCATGGATTCCGCCGTAGGTGGCGCAGGTGCCGACGGCGACGATGGCCGTCGCCTTGGGTGCGAGGCGGTCGAGCCACTCGCTGGTTGTCATCGGCTGCCCCGTCGCCGGGTCGTTGCCGAAACCGCACCAGTATCCTTCGTCGTGAAGCTGCTCGTTGGGGATCGATCCCTCGACAACCAGCACGAACGGTTCCAGTTCGCCTCTGTCTGCTTTGAAGAACCATTCGAGGAAGTCGTCGGCACCTCCGTTCGGGCCACACTCGAAATCGATGAGTGGCCAGTGCACGGCGATTTTGGGTAGCCCGGGGAGGGCGCCCAGGGCGATCTCCTCGATGCTGGGTTGGGTGGCGGCAGTCAACGCCACAGAATCGCCGTCGCAACTCAATCCGGCGTTGATCCACAGCACGTGGATCAGTGCCTCTTCCGCTTTGACTGCAGCCTCTGTCGGCATGTGTCACAGCTTTCCGAGCTCCGGGCTGGGGAGCCCTGCGCCAATGGAGTCGACCCTCGGCCCACTTGCGTGGCGCTAACTGTTGGGTCTACTCCGGCGCGTTTGTCTTGTCAACGGAATGCTGTGACATCTGCCCGCTTTGGAGCCGGTTCGCCGATTGCCCGACCCAGGCGTACCAGTCGGCGATACCATCGCCTGTCGTCGCGGACAGCGGCAGAATATTGACGCCGGCGTTCAGCGACCGCGCATATCCGGTGCACGCGTCGAGATCGAAGTCCACGTACGGCAGCAGGTCTGTCTTGTTGACGACGACCAACCCCGCGGCGGCGAACATGTGGGGATACTTCAGCGGTTTGTCCGCGCCCTCGGTCACCGAGATCACGACGACCTTGCTGTGCTCCCCGAGGTCGAACATCGCGGGGCAGACGAGATTGCCCACGTTCTCGATGAACAACAGCGAACCGGGTTCGGGGTCGAGGGTGTGGAGGGCGCGCCGCACCATGTCGGCATCCAGGTGGCAGCCCGCCCCGGTGTTGATCTGGACCGCGCGGGCGCCGGCGGCCCGGATCCGGTTCGCGTCCAGCAGCGTCTCCTGATCGCCCTCGATGACCGCGATCGGGAGCTGTCCGCCGAGGTCGCGGATCGTGCGTTCGAGCAGGGTGGTCTTTCCGGCGCCGGGCGAGCTCGTCATGTTGAGCGCCAAGATGTCGCGCTCGGCCAGCCACCGGCGGTTCTCCTCGGCGACCAGATCGTTCTTCGCCAGGACCTTCTGCTCGAGGGTGATCGTCTCGGTGTGGACGTGGTCGTGCGGATGGTCATGGTCGTGCGGATGGTCATGGTCGTGCGGTTGGACATGCGGATGGCGGTGGCCGGCCAACGTGATGACGGCCTCGTCCGCGCCGCAGCCACAGGTAGCGCACATGGTCAGCTCACCTCCATCGACAGGATCCGCAGGTCCCGGCCTTCTAGCAGCTCGACGTCGGCACTGCCGCAGGGACACAACAGGATCGGATCGGTCAGTTCGAAACGGGCTGCACAGCTTCGGCACTGCGCGGTCCCGGCGCGGACGTCGACCTCGAGGATGGCGCCGTCGGCGACGGTTCCCTCGACTGCGAGGCCGAAACAGAACTCCATCGCCTCCGGCACGATCGCGCACAGTGCGCCGACTTCGAGTTTGACGCTGTGGACGCGTCGCCCGGCGGCGTGCTCGCACACCGCCTCGACGACGCTCTGCGTGATCGCCATTTCGTGCATATCACCCCGTTCTGGCCGGGTTAACCCACGATAGGCCGGTCTCCGGCCGGGTGTCCACGAATCGGCCCATGGCGCGTCAAGCGCTACGCGGCCCACCGCTCGCCAGCACCCGACGCAGGAAGTCGATCTGGTCGGTTCTGGCCTGCGGGTCGGAGTAGATGTCGAAGTGGTCGTAGGGGTACCAGCGCAGCTCGCCGCGTGGCGCCCGGTGCGCGGCCTTCTCCGTCGGTCCCGGTGGTGTGGTGGTGTCGTTGTCACAGACACACACCAGCAGTGGCATCTGGAGCCGCGAGGTCTTGCGCCCGGGCCGGTAGAACGGGAAATGCAGCATCAGTCGTGTTGCGAACGCGTTGCGCCACAGCGAATCCCGACCGACTATAGCCTCATAACCGGGCTTGGCGCCGGGTGAGGTCATGGCGGCGATGGCGCCCGGGTCGCCGACGGCGGGCGCCAGCCGCGGAGGGTGCCCGCGCCAGGCGCCCAGTTGATCCCGCACCGCGGCGATGGTGAGCGCTGCCGAGGTCCGCGGCGGCACCTGCCGCAGGGCGGCGATGGAGTCGGTGAAAGGAGCCTGTGAGATCACCGCCGCGATCCGGGGATCGTCGGCGGCGACGGCCAGCACATGGCCACCGCTGAACGACGATCCCCACACCACGACCCGGTCCGGGTCCACGCCGTCCTGACGCCGCGCCCATTCGACGACGGCGTGGTAGTCCTGCTGCTGGCGGTGGATGTCGAGCAGCTGGCGAGGCTGGCCGGTCGAGGCGCCGAAGTGCCGGTAGTCGAACAGCACCACGACGTACCCGGCGTCACGGAACGCCTCGGCGTACGGGGACAGCCCGTCGTCGCGGGTGCCGCAGAAACCGTGGGCCATCAGGATGCAGGGGGATGGGCCGGGGCCTTGCGGCCGGTACAGGTAGGCGGCGAGCTGCTCGCCGCGGCTAGGGATCCGGACGTCCTGTGCTGCCGTCATGCCGACAACGTAGTCCGTCGGCGTGTCCTCTTGAATCGAACACCTGTTCGTCTAATGTGGGGGGCGTTCGACGCAGTGACTTGTCGGTGCCCTGATCTAACGTCACGGCCAACCGACCGAGAACGGTCAACAACGACTACCGGAAGAGGTATCACCATGGCGCAAGCGCTCGACCGCGAGAAGGCCCTCGAGCTGGCTCTCGCCCAAATCGAGAAGAGTCACGGCAAGGGTTCGGTGATGCGGCTCGGCGACGAGGTCCGCCAGCCGATATCGGTCATCCCGACGGGGTCGATCGCGCTCGACGTCGCGCTGGGCATCGGTGGCCTGCCGCGCGGCCGGGTCGTCGAGATCTACGGCCCCGAGTCCTCCGGTAAGACCACCGTGGCGCTGCATGCTGTCGCCAATGCGCAGGCCGCGGGCGGGATCGCGGCGTTCATCGACGCCGAGCACGCGCTCGATCCCGATTACGCCAAGAATCTGGGCGTCGACACAGACGCCCTGCTGGTGTCCCAGCCGGACACCGGTGAGCAGGCGTTGGAGATCGCCGACATGCTCATCCGATCCGGCGCCCTGGACATCCTGGTCATCGACTCCGTCGCCGCACTGGTTCCGCGGGCCGAGATCGAGGGTGAGATGGGCGACAGTCACGTCGGTCTGCAGGCTCGGCTGATGAGCCAGGCGCTCCGAAAGATCACCGGAGCACTGAGCAACTCGGGTACCACCGCCATCTTCATCAACCAGCTCCGCGAGAAGATCGGAGTCATGTTCGGGAGTCCCGAAACGACCACGGGCGGAAAGGCTTTGAAGTTCTATTCGTCCGTACGCCTGGACGTGCGCCGCATCGAGACCCTCAAGGACGGCACCGATGCGGTCGGCAACCGCACCCGGGTCAAGGTCGTCAAGAACAAGGTGTCGCCGCCGTTCAAGCAGGCCGAGTTCGACATCCTCTACGGCAAGGGCATCTCCAAGGAGGGCTCGCTCATCGACATGGGGGTCGAGCAGGGCTTCATCCGCAAGTCCGGGTCGTGGTTCACCTATGAGGGTGAGCAACTCGGCCAGGGCAAGGAGAACGCCCGCAACTTCATGATCGAGAACCCCGAGATCGCCGCCGAGATCGAGAAGAAGATCAAGGAGAAGCTTGGCATCGGCGCCGTGGTGACTGACGATGCAGTGGCTGATGACGCGCTTCCCACCCCCGTCGACTTCTGAGTCGCCGTCACGGGAAGAGCAGGCCAGGTCGCTGTGCCTGCGCCTGCTCACCGTGCGGGCACGTACCAGGGCCGAGTTGGCCGGTCAGCTGCAGAAGCGGGGTTATCCCGACGACGTGAGTGCGCAGGTGCTCGACAGGCTGGCCGACGTGGGGCTGGTCGATGACGAGGACTTCGCCGAGCAGTGGGTGCGTTCCCGGCGGATCAACGCCGGCAAGGGCAAGCGGGCGCTGGCTGCCGAGCTGCGCACCAAGGGCGTCGACAACGAGGTGATCACCGCCGCGCTGGCCGGCATCGACGCGGGCGCCGAGCGGTCCCGTGCCGAGGAACTGGTGCGGGACAAGCTGCGGCGGGAAAAGCTCGGCGACCGCGACGACAGGGATGCGGAGAACAAGATGATACGCCGGCTTGTCGGGATGCTCGCTCGTCGTGGATATGGGCAGTCGATGGCCGTGGACGTGGTGATCGCGGAATTGGCGAACGAGAGGGAACGTCGCAGGGTGTAGTGCCGCCTAACCGGCATGGACGCTACGCGCAGCGTTGCCGATATCGGATGTCAGACTCCGAGTGAGTATCAACCGCACCGCGATCACGGCGACGGTGGACGTGATCGCCGCCCAGGACAGGTCGGCGCTCAACCGCAGCAACCCTGCGGCGACGAACAGGTCCACCATCGCGCGCAGCGCGACCAACGGTCGGCCGAACACCGTCAGGGCCCCGAAGCCGAGCAGGATTCCGGCAAGAGCAAGGCACCAGGACGCGGTGATGACCGCGCTCATGGGGCCGGGGGTGGTTCCGTGGTCGAGCGCGGAGACCCGGAACGTGACCGGGCCAGCTCGATTTCGCGCTGCTCCTGGGCGATCTCACGGTTGAGGAAGTAGTTCAGGATCGTCCGGATGGCCGCGATCGCCGCCAGCTTGCCGATCTCCTCGAACGACGGCGAGATCGCTGTCCGCAGCACGTCGGCGGCCAGCTGGAACTCCAGGCCCAGCACCAGGAACCGGGCCAGCGACAGCCGCACCGCCGAGAACTGGTTGATGTCACGCCGTGCCAGCGCGATGGCGAACTTCGTGATGGCGACGATCGCCCCGATCATGATGACGACCGCGCCGCAGCCCTCGATGAGGCGCACCATCAGGTCGACCATGTCGCGCAGCGCTGACTCGGGCAGCACCTCGAACGCGTGGAAAGACTGGATCATCTCAGGTTCGGGTGCGCACGGCGAGGGTCACTCGACCTTCGCACCGGGCACCCCCTCCTGTTCGATCTCATCGGGGTCGAGCGCCGCGCCACCGCGCCGCGCCCTTCGCATGCGCTTCTCCAACCAGGTCGCAGACCACGACAAGGCGAAGTTGACGGTGATCATCAGCAGAGCGATGACGATCAACGCCGGAATGTAGTTGCCGTAGGACGAACCGACGACGGTGCCCTGGCGCACCATCTCGACGAACGTGATCTGATAACCGATCGCAGTGTCCTTGAGGACCACCACCAGCTGCGAGATCAGCACCGGCAGCATCGACGTGACCGCCTGGGGGAGCAGGATCGCCCGCATCGTCTGCCCCGACGTCAACCCCAACGCCAAGGCCGCCTCACCCTGTCCGCGGGGCAGCGCGCGCACCCCGGCGCGGACGATCTCGGCGATGACGGCGCCGTTGTAGAGCGTCAGGCCGGTGATCA
The DNA here is from genome assembly GCF_049683355.1 of Mycobacterium sp. Lineage (GTDB taxonomy): Bacteria > Actinomycetota > Actinomycetes > Mycobacteriales > Mycobacteriaceae > Mycobacterium. The sequence continues at coordinate 7,657 of NZ_JBAUJB010000420.1, read as the reverse complement.
CGCCGGCCAGAGCCAGGTACTGGGACTGGAAGACGCCGTAGAACGCATACAGGAAGTAGGCGAAGATCATCATGATCAGCACCGGCACCGCGCGGAAGAACTCGACGAACACCGACGACGCCCAGCGGATGCCGGTGTGCTTGGACATCCGGCCGACGCCGAGCAGGAAGCCCAGCACCAGAGCCAGAGCGATCGACACCGCTGCCGCGGTGAGCGTGCCCCGGACCCCCGGCAGGACGTAGGTGGTCCACAGGTTCGCCGTCAGGAACGGTTCCCACTTCGCGGCGGTGAGCTGTCCGTTGGCCTCCAGCCGCGTGTACAGGGCCCAGACCACCGCCAGGACGATGACCGCGGTGACCCCGCTGATGACGTGATTGCGGACCCGGGCGCGTGGTCCCGGCGCATCGAAGAGAACCGACGCCCCGCTCACCGTGTCCATCCGTTCGTCGCTCGAGCGCTCATCATGCCTGCGACACCGCCAGTCGCTTGCCCAGCCAGCCGAAGAACAATCCCAACGGCAGCGTCAGGATGACGAACCCGAGCGCGAAGATGCCCCCGACCACCAGCACCGCCGCGGTGTTCTCGATCATCTCCTTCATCAGCAACGCCGCCTCGGCCACCCCGATGGCCGAGGCGATCGTGGTGTTCTTCGTCAGGGCGATCAACACCGACCCCATCGGGATGATGACGGCGCGAAAAGCCTGCGGCAGCAACACGATCGACAAATTCTGGCCGAAGGTCAGGCCGAGGGATCTGGCGGCCTCTGCCTGACCGAGAGGCACCGTGTTGACCCCGGAACGGACGGTTTCACACACGAACGCCGCGGTGTAGACGGTCAACCCGAGCATCGCCAGCCGGAAGCTGCTGTCCTCGATGAACGTCGGCGACTGCCGCCCTGCCAGCGTGACGCCCAGCGTCTGCGCCAATCCGAACGAGCAGAACAGGATGATCAGCGTCAGTGGGGTGTTTCGCACGGTGTTGACGTACGTCGTGCCGATCCAGTTGAGCATCGGCACCGGTGCCAGCCGCATCGCGGCCAGCACCGTGCCGATGATCAGCGCACCGATCGCGGAGAACACCGTCAGCTGGATCGTCGTCCAGAACGCGGCGAAGATCTCCTCGCGATACTCGGTGAAAACCTCCACTGAAGAAGCCCCCGGGTACCCAGCCGCCTCAGTTGTCGAGCGGCGGCGGAGCCGGCGCGGTGATGCCCGCGGGGCCGAGGTTCTTGTCGAACGCCTCTTTCCAGGCGCCGCTTTCCTCCATCTTCGTCAACGCGTCGTTGATCTCGGTGCGCATCTCGGCGTCGTCCTTCTTCAGGCCGATGCCGTAGCGCTCCTCGGAGAACTGCTCGCCGACGATCTTGAAGGCGCCGGGCGACTGTGCGGCGTAACCGGCGAGAATCACCTCGTCGGTCGTCACGGCATCCACCGCGCCGTTCTTGAGAGCCTCGATGCAGGCCGAGTAGGTGTCGTACTGCTGCAGCTGCACGCCCGGGTACTCGTCCTTGATCTTCTGCGCCGGCGTCGAGCCCGACACCGAGCAGAGGATCTTGTTGTTCTCCAGCGACGCGGCGCCCGTGATGTCGTTGTTGTCCGACCGGACCAGCAGGCTCTGCCCGGTGATCAGGTACGGGCCGGCGAACGCCACCTTCTCCTTGCGGGAGTCGGTGATCGAGTAGGTGGCGGCGATGAAGTCGACCTGGCCGTTCTGGATCAGGTTCTCCCGCTGCGCCGACGGGGCTTCCTTCCACTCGATCTGCTCGGGGGTGTAGCCCAGCTCGCCGGCGACGTAGGTCGCCACGTCGACGTCGAAGCCGCTCATCGTGCCGTCGGGGTTCTGCATGCCGAGACCGGGCTGGTCGAACTTGGTGCCGACGACGATGCTGTCACTGTCACCTCCCCCTCCGCCGCACGCGGTCGCGGCCAACGGGAGCGCGACGGCCAGGGCGACTGCACCTATGACGCGTTTGGACAGTGACTTCTGAGACGTGGCAACCATTCTCGGTGTTCCTTTCGCCGGGGCGGGTGGTGTTGAAGCGGTGGTCAATGCTGCAGGATCTTGCCGAGGAAGTCCTTGGCACGCTCGGTCTGGGGATGGTCGAAGAACTGCACGGGCTCTGCGTCCTCGAGGATCGCGCCGTCGGACATGAACACCACGCGATTGGCGGCCCGCCGCGCGAACCCCATCTCGTGGGTGACGACGAGCATCGTCATCCCCTCGGTGGCCAACGCGACCATCACCGACAGCACCTCGTTGATCATCTCCGGGTCCAGTGCGCTGGTCGGCTCGTCGAACAGCATCACCTTCGGGTCCATCGCCAGCGAGCGGGCGATGGCGACCCGCTGCTGCTGACCGCCCGACAACTGAGCCGGATACTTGTCGGCCTGGTTGGCGATCCCGACCCGCTCGAGCAGGCTCATGGCCTTCTCGCGTGCCGCGGCCTTGGGTGTCTTGCGAACCTTGATCGGTGCCAGCATCACGTTGTCGACAATTGTTTTGTGCGCGAACAGGTTGAACGACTGGAACACCATCCCGACATCGGACCGCAACTGCGCCAGCTTACGGCCCTCGTCCGGCAGCACCGTGCCGTCGATGGCGATCGTGCCCGAGTCGATGGTCTCCAACCTGTTGATGGTTCGGCACAAGGTCGACTTGCCCGAGCCCGAAGGCCCCAGCACGACGACGACCTGTCCCTTGTCGACCTCGAGGTTGATGTCCTGCAGGACGTGGAGGTCGCCGAAGTGCTTGTTGACCGACTTCATCGAGATCATCGGCACAGCAGGGGCGCTCTCCATGGGTGCTGACCTTACCCAGGGAATGCTCAGCTTGCCTGGAACTCGGCAATCCGCCCAGATCACCGCGGGCAGGCGCGCGCCGCTGCGGCCGTTCAGCGCTCTGATTCCCGGCCGTAGGATGGGGTCGTGACTTCCACGGTGACGCAGCTGGCGAACGGGACCCTTCCTGGTCGTCGTGCCGAACGCGCCACTCGCACCTACGAGGTGCGAACCTACGGCTGCCAGATGAACGTGCACGACTCGGAACGGCTGGCCGGACTGCTCGAGGCGGCCGGGTATCGCCGCGCCGACGACGGCAGTGACGCCGACGTCGTCGTGTTCAACACCTGCGCGGTCCGGGAGAACGCCGACAACAAGCTGTACGGCAACCTGAGTCATCTCGCGCCCCGCAAGCAGGCCGACCCTCACATGCAGATCGCTGTCGGCGGATGTCTTGCGCAGAAGGATCGGGACACGGTGCTGCGCAAGGCCCCGTACGTGGACGTCGTGTTCGGCACGCACAACATCGGTTCGCTGCCCGCTCTGCTGGACCGCGCCCGGCACAACCGGGTGGCGCAGGTCGAAATCAAAGAGGCGCTGCGCGAATTCCCGTCGACGCTTCCCGCCAGCCGCGAATCTTGTTATGCCGCATGGGTTTCAATTTCAGTCGGCTGCAACAACACCTGTACGTTCTGCATCGTCCCGGCGCTGCGGGGCAGAGAAGTCGACCGCCGACCCGATGACGTGCTCGCCGAAGTGCAATCCCTGGTCGACCAGGGTGTGCTGGAGATCACGCTGCTGGGCCAGAATGTCAACGCCTACGGTGTGTCGTTCGCCGACCCGGACCAACCCCGTGACCGGGGCGCGTTCGCCAAGTTGCTGCGCGCCTGCGGACGGATCGACGGACTGGAGCGGGTCCGCTTCACCTCGCCGCACCCGGCGGAGTTCACCGACGACGTCATCGAGGCGATGGCCGAGACGCCCAACGTGTGCCCGACTCTGCACATGCCACTGCAGTCGGGTTCGGACACTGTGCTGCGCGCGATGCGGCGGTCCTACCGCGCCGAGAAGTACCTGGGCATCATCGAGCGGGTCCGCGCCGCAATACCGCACGCGGCGATCACCACCGATCTGATCGTCGGCTTCCCCGGTGAGACCGAGGCAGACTTCCAGGCGACACTCGACGTCGTGGCCGCGGCGCGGTTCTCCAGCGCGTTCACCTTCCAGTACTCCAAGCGGCCCGGCACGCCGGCCGCCGATCTCGATGGTCAGGTCCCCAAATCCGTTGTCACCGAGCGGTATCAACGCTTGATCGAACTGCAGGAACGGATTTCGCTCGAGGAGAACGCCGCGCAGATCGGGCGGACCGTCGAGGTGTTGGTGGCCACCGGCGAGGGCCGCAAAGACGCCAGCACCGCCCGGATGTCGGGTCGGGCGCGAGACGGCAGGCTTGTGCACTTCGCTCCGGGCGATGTGGCCCCGATCCGCCCGGGGGACACCGTCGTCACCACTGTCACCGGCGCCGCCCCGCATCATCTGATCGCCGACGCCGGCGTGATCGAGTACCGCCGCACCCGGGCGGGTGACGCCCATGCCGCGGGGGAGAAGCCCCGCACCGGAACCGGGCTGGGTATGCCCGGGGTCGGTCCGCCCGCCGTCGCGGCCGCAACCACCGGATGTGCACGATGAGCGCAGAATCCCGAGGCGGTCCCGAGTTCGAGGCCTTCAAAGGTGACCTCGAAGCCGCCGAACGGCGTATCGCACGCGAGATCGATCCCGGCGCACGGGCGTTGGTCATCGCCGTGCTGGTGTTCGTCCTGATGGTGTCGATGTTGCTGCCGCACACCGGCGCCGCCAGGGGGCTCGACGCGCTGATCGGGTCCGACGCGGCCGTCAGCGACGGCGTCGCGTTGCCGTCGCGGGTCTTCACCTGGTTCGTGCTGGTCTTCAGCGTCGGTTTCTCCATGCTGGCGTTGGTGGCCCGGCGGTGGGCACTGGCATGGGTCGCGCTGGCCGGGTCGACGGTCGCCTCCTTCGTGGGCCTGCTGGCGGTGTGGTCGCGCCAGACCGCGCCAGAGCCGTACCCCGGCCCCGGAATCGGGCTGGTCGTGGCGTGGTTGGCGGTGATGGTGCTCGCCTACAACTGGGCCCGGGTGGTGCTGACCCGCTCCGCGCTGCAGCTGGCCACCGAGGAGGACCGCCGCCGGATGGCCGCGGACCGGCAGAACCGGGGACTGCTGGAGGACTTCGGTGACGATGGGCGGGCCGGCCCCGAGAATCCGGGCCGGGGCTAGCGCTTCCTGGTCAGCGCGTCAGCGGCCGCGTCGGCCCACTGGCGCCACTGCGCGGCACTGGCCCGGGCCTGTTCGGCATCCTTGCTGCGGCCGGCGGCCGCGGCCTTCTCCGCCTGACGTTCGAATTGCTCGGCGCGCACCCGGAACTGGTCTGCCCGCGCCTGCGCCTCGGGGTCCACCCCGCCGGTCGGGGCGTCGCGGATCTTCTTCTCCACCGCGCGCAACCGCCGTTCCAGGTCTGCGCTGCGTTCCCGGGGCACCTTGCCGATCGCGTCCCACTTGTCCCCGATGACACGCAGCGCGGCCCGCGCCGCTTCCGGGTCGGCGTTGTCGAGCTTCTCCGCCTCGGCGAGCAACGCTTCTTTGGCCTCGGCGTTGGCGCGGAATTCGGTGTCGCGTTCGGCGTTAGCCGCATTGCGTGCGGAAAAGAACTTGTCCTGGGCGGACTTGAACCGGTGCCACAATGCGTCGTCGACGTCCTTGGCGGCGCGACCCGCCGCTTTCCACTCGGTGAGCAGCTCGCGGAAGGTCGCCGACGTCGCACCCCAGTCGGTGGAGTCGCACAGTTCCTCCGCGCGCACGCACAGCGATTCCTTGGCCTGTTTGGCGCCGACGCGCTCCCGGTCCAGTTCGGCGAAGTGCGAACCACGGCGGCGATTGAACGTCTCGCGGGCCGCCGAGTAGCGCTTCCACAACGCATCGTCGGTCTTTCGGTCCAGGCCGGTGATGGTCTTCCACTCGTCGAGGATGGCCCGCAACCGGTCGCCGGTGGCCTTCCACTGCACCGAGTTGGCCGCCAGCTCCTCTGCCTCGGCCGCGAGCGCCTCTTTCCGGGCGGTGTGCTCGGCACGGGCCTGTTCGCGTCTGGCCTTCTCCTCGGCCGTGGCGCTCTCGGCGTGCTCGACGACCGCCTGCAGCCGCGCGGCCAGGGAGTCGACGTCACCCAGCACGTGGGCCTCCGGAAGGCTCTCGGCGAGGGTGGTCGCGGCAGAGCGGATCTTGCGGGCCTCGCCGGATCCCGACGCCAGCCGCTGCTCCAGGAGCATCACCTCGGTGTGCAGATCATCGAAGCGGCGACCGAAATGCTCGTAGGCGGCTTCGGTGTCACCGGCCTGCCAGGACCCGATCCTGCGCTCGCCCGCAGCGGTGAGCAGCCACACCGTGCCGTCGGGGTCGACCCGTCCGTAGCGGTGGGGATCGCTTGCCGGGACCGGGCTGACCGTCGGGCCTTTGGGCGGGGCGACCGGCCCTGGCCGTATCGCACCAGGCCGGGGGCCCATCGAGCCCGGCCCCGGCCGGACAGGCCCCGGCTTGGGTTTGGGGGCGTCGCGCTCGAACTCCTGGGAACCGCCCGGCTCGGTGATCGTCATATCCGTTACCTCGTGCCCTCCGCGCGGACACCCGCGCACCTGCCGCGCTACGCGGCGCCTACCAGCTGACTCAGCATCGGAGCCTTCGAAGTCTCCAAAGCCTCCAATGCCTCCGAAGCCATTGAAACAGGTCATCAGGCGCTCCGCCCATGGCTTGGCGTGCCAGGTCTCTAGGCTCGGGACGAAAACCGGGGAGGTGGTGGATGGCCAAGGCGGATATCGCGGCACTGCTGGCTCTGGCCGCCGCTTTCTTCATCGCGGTCGGTGATGTCATCCATCAGCGCTCCGCGCACGATGTGACCGATCAGAACGTCGGCCACCTCACGCTGTTCTTGACGCTGCTGCGCGACCGCCGATGGTGGTTGGGCAGTGGCGTGGCCGGCGCCGGGTTCGCGCTGCAGGCCGCGGCGCTGGGGCTGGGCTCGGTGCTGTTGGTGCAGGCCGTGCTGGTGACCGCGCTGTTGTTCGCGTTGCCGATCAGCGCCCGGCAGTCACACCGGCGGGTCACCCGGTGGGAATGGGTGTGGGCGGTGCTGCTCGCCGGCTCGGTGATCGTCATCGTGACCGTCGGCAATCCGACCGCCGGTGACTCGCGCGCATCCCTGGAGACCTGGCTCGGGGTGGCCGCTGTTCTCGGGCCGGTGCTGGCGTTGTGCCTGCTGGGCGCCAAGCTGTGGTCCGGACCGGCCAGCGCGATGCTGCTCGCCGTGGTGTCCGGGGCGTTGTGGGGGTTGTTCGCGGTGCTGACCAAGTCCGTGGTGGACCGCCTCGACGTGACCAGCTGGTCCGGTGTCGAGGCGTTGCTGCTCACCCCCGAGCTCTACGCGTGGGCCCTGGTGGCGGTGGCGGGCACCGCCATGCAGCAGGCGTCGTTCCGGGCCGGGGCGCTGACCGCGTCGTTGCCGACGATGACGGTCACCGAGCCGCTCGTCGCGTGCGTGCTCGGCGTCGTGGTGCTCGGCGAGACGCTGCGGCCGGACGAGGCGGGGTGGTTCACCCTCGTCATCGCGGTGGCGGTGATGGTGGCGGCCACCGCCGCGCTGGCCCGCGGTGAAGCCGCCACCCGGGAACCCGTCTGACCTGACCGGTTGGCTAGGTTTGACGGCGTGCTGAGCGCTATCGCGATCGTGCCGTCGGCGCCGGTGATGGTTCCGCAGCTCGCCGGGGCGGCTGCCTCCGAGACCGCGGACCTGCGTGCCGCCGCACTGTCGGCGGC
>NZ_JBAUJB010000419.1:0-3727 GCF_049683355.1 Mycobacterium sp. | reverse complement strand
CGACGGCGGAACCGGGCTTGCCGTACAGCTCGCCGTCCCGATAGAGCATCGAATCACAACTGAGCACCACGCAATCGAAGGCGACGTCCTCCGGCAGTTGTGCGGCGACACTGATGGCCTTGGCGTTGGCGAGCTTGGCCACCACCGCCTCCGGCGGCGTCTCCGGTTCCAACGAGGCGAGCAGGGCGTCCTCGTCGACATCGGAGACGACGACGAGAGGATCGATGCCGGCCTGCCTAAGCACCCGCAGCCGGCCCGACGATGCCGAGCCCAGAACGACCCGGGTCATATCTGATTTTCTTCGCGCAAGCGGCTCATCATCGGTGCCGTTTGTTCTTCGCGCAAGCGCTCATCGCCGCATGTGTGTCCGTTCCAGCAAGGTGACCCGCTGCCAGCTGGAGACGTCGTAGCGCAGCTTGTCGACCGGGTGGCCCCACGGGTTGAGCTCCTGCGGGCCGGGCTCGCCGGCGGCGCCACCGCCGGCGCCGGCCAGCACGGTCACCAGCGCGGCGATCTCCTCCACACTGGGTTCGCCCTTGAGCACCTGGAAGTGCGGATCCGGGGCCGGCGGATCATCGATCGTCATGTCCCGCGGGTCGGAGACCTCGACGATGTCGGCGTTGTGGTCCATGAGGGAACGTCCTTGTCTGGGGGAGGTTCAAGCGGTGGATTACAGCGGGATGTTGCCGTGCTTCTTCGGCGGAACCTGGACCACCTTGCGCTCCAGCAGTCGCAGCGCGGTGCCGATGTAGCCGCGGGTGTGCGACGGCGGGATCACCGCGTCGACGTAGCCGCGTTCGGCGGCGATGTACGGGTTCACCAGGGTGTCCTCGTATGTCTGCTGCAGCTCCAGGCGCAGCGCGTCGACGTCCTCGCCGTTCTTGGCCGCCTCCTTGAGCTGATTGCGGTAGACGAAACCGACCGCACCGGAGGCGCCCATCACGGCGATCTGGGCGGTCGGCCAGGCGACGTTGACATCGCAGCCCATGTCCTTGGACCCCATCACGCAGTACGCGCCGCCGTAGGCCTTGCGGGTGATGACGGTGATCTTGGCGACGGTGGCCTCTCCGTAGGCGTAGAGCAGCTTGGCGCCGCGGCGGATGATGCCGTTGAACTCCTGCTCGGTGCCCGGCAGGAAGCCCGGCACATCGACCAGCATGACGATCGGGATATTGAAGCAGTCGCAGGTTCGCACGAAGCGGGCGGCCTTCTCCGAGGCGTTGATGTCCAGGCAGCCGGCGAACTGGGTGGGTTGGTTGGCCACGATGCCGACCGGGCGGCCGTCGACGCGGCCGAACCCGACGATGATGTTGCCCGCGTAGCCGGCCTGGACTTCGAGGAACTCGTCGTCGTCGAGGATGCGGGTGATGACCTCGTGCATGTCGTAGGGCTGGTTCGGCGAATCCGGGATTAGTGTGTCCAGCTCGAGGTCCTCGTCGGTGAGGCTCTCCTCGATGGGGCCGGGGTGCGGCGCGGGGTAGCGCGGCGGCTCGGCGTAGTTGTTCGGGGGCAGGTAGCCCAGCAGGTCGCGGACGTAGTCCAGCGCGTCCTGCTCGCCGGAGGCGACGTAGTGCACGGTGCCGGACTTGGCCATGTGGGTGTGCGCACCGCCGAGCTCTTCCATGGTGACGTCCTCACCGGTGACGGTCTTGATGACGTCGGGCCCGGTGATGAACATCTGGCTGCTCTGGTCGACCATGATCACGAAGTCGGTCAGGGCGGGGGAGTAGACGTGCCCACCGGCGGCCGCACCCATGATCAGCGAGATCTGCGGGATCACGCCCGAGGCCAGGATGTTGTTGCGGAAGATCCGGCTGTAGAGACCGAGGGAGACCACACCCTCCTGGATGCGGGCGCCGGCACCGTCGTTGATGCCGATCAGCGGGCGACCGGTCTTGAGCGCCAATTCCTGGACCTTGACGATCTTCTCGCCGTACACCTCGCCGAGGGACCCGCCGAACACGGTGGCGTCCTGGCTGAAGATGCAGACGTCGCGGCCGTCGATGGTGCCGTAGCCGGTGACCACACCGTCGCCGGTGGGCCGGTTCTTGTCCAGGCCGAAGTTGGTGGAGCGGTGCTTGGCGAGCGCGTCGAGTTCGACGAACGAGTCCTCGTCGAGCAGGGCCAGGATGCGTTCGCGGGCGGTCAGCTTGCCCTTCGCGTGCACCTTCTCCACGGCAGTCTCACCGACCGGGTGCAGGGCTTCCTCGGCGCGCTTGCGCAGATCGGCCAGCTTCCCGGCGGTGGTGTGGATGTCGATCTCGTGCTCGGCTTCGGGCTCAGTCACGCTGGTCATGGGAACTGATGGTATCGGCGGGGTGATCCGCTGTCGCGGTTGGCCCTTACGAGTCCCTTAGAAAGTCGGAATGGACGTGTGATGTCGCCGCGGAGCGGCGCCTATCGATGATTGGTAGCGTGCGAAGCTCAGGTGGCTGTACGGGGAGGACACACCTATCTCATCCGGCAGGCATCGCCGCGTGCGCCGCAGGCTCGGCCGCTGGTTGGCGGTACTGGCCCTTACCTACGCGTTGGTGACACTCGTCGTCCGCGCGCTTCCGCTGACGAACAACATCGCGCTACTGGTGGCGGTGAGCGCCCCATTTGCAGTGGTTCTGGCCGCGGTCGGCCTGGTGCTGTCGGTGCTCGGCCGCCACATCGTGATGTCGGTGATAGCCGTGGTGGTCGTGGCGGCCACTCTGGGCGTCCAAATACGTTGGTATTACTCGGGACAATCGCAGCCGGCGGTTAGCGAGCATGTCGAATTGCGCGTGTTGTCGTCGAACCTTCGTAAAGGACCGCCGATATGGCGTCCTTCACGAACCTGGCTCGAACCAGCGCCGACGTCATCACGGTGTCCGAGTTGACGCCCGACTGGCTTCGGCGGTTCTACGACGCGGGTATGCGCGACGACTTTCCCTACTCGGTGTTGGTGCCGCTACCCGGCGCCGGGGGATACGGACTATGGAGTCGCCACCCAGTCGAGGTGATTGCGCCCCTGAAGGGCGGAAGCATGGTCGCGGCGAGGGTCGACCTCGCTGAAGTGCAAGTCGATCCCATCGTCGCCAGCGTGCACGTCATGAATCCATTGACTTTCTACGGCAGGGCCTTCGATGAGTGGCGGGCCGGCATCGGTGCCGCGAAAGACCGGATGGATGGCCTCGCCGCAGAGGCGGGGGACGGAGCAGTCATTGCCGCCGGAGACTTCAACCTGATTTAGGACACTGATTCTGGATTTCTGCACCACGGTCGTTTGACCTGGTGTTTTCCTGGCTCGGGGGCACTAATTGGGGCACTAAACGGGTAGGTTCGGGCGGTGGCGTACGTGCGGAAGGTGCGCACCGCCTCGGGCGCGGTGGCGGTGCAGGTGGTGGCCAAACAGCGTGGCCGCCGTGAGATCGTGGCCCATGTCGGATCGGCTCATACCGATGCTGAGCTGGGAATGCTGTTGGAGAAGGCCCGCGCGATAGCCCTCGGTGATCAGGGCCAGCTCGAGTTCGAGGTGCCTGCGCGCACCGCGTCGGTCCAGGAAGTGGCCAACGGGAGCCCCGCGACGCTGTTCGGGCCGCCGGTCAAGCCCAAAGGACTGCCGGTTGGGCCGGGGCGCACGGCGTCGACCAGTTCGCGGCTGCTCTATGAGGCGATCGGCAAAACCTATGACGGGTTGGGCTTTGGCGCCGTCGGTGATGCGGTGTTCCGGGACTTGGTGATCGCCCGGATCGTCGAGCCG
>NZ_JBAUJB010000418.1:0-9106 GCF_049683355.1 Mycobacterium sp. | reverse complement strand
GTCGGGATCCTCCACGGCTGCCTGCGTCACCACACCAAATACGACGAACACACCGCGTGGTCGCACCGCCAGAACATCGCCGGCGCCGACGCCGCTTGACAACTTACGCACCTGGGATGTCTAGCTGGGTGGGGTGGACCCCGGTGTCGACCAGGTACTCGAATGCCTTGCCGTGCTCGGCCCAGTGCTTGACTTCCTCGATCGGACTCTCGATCTGGGAGCCCGACACCGTCACCGGGCAGCCGACCTCGGTGATCAGGATCCGGCGCAGCCGCTCCTTGTTTTGTTCCAGCGCTTCGTGCAGCTGGGTCAGACAGTGGTAGCGGAAATCGAGGTCACGGGACCAGTCGGTGGTGTCGAACGCCCGTCGAGCGCGCCCACGGCGCGGGCCATGTAGTCCACGGTGCCGTCGGTGGCGCGGCCTGCCACCTGTTCGCTGGCTGGATGAACGACATCGAATGTCGCTCCACCCGCAGTGAATGCAGTTCGCCGTCGATGAGCATCCGCTCGTCACCGGCCAGCACGCCCGTTTCAGTCTCCGCTGTCGTCATCGCACTAGCACTAGCTTTACAAGTTTTTGTCCGAGTGTCACGCATTCCTGCGGACTTCCTCGAGCGTCAGCTGGTCCTGACCCCGACGGCGTGCCGGAGCTGCGCCAGGAACTGGTCGTCGTCGTCGCTGCGCACGATGTAGTGCGACACCGCGACGCGGATCGCCGTCGCCGCCTTGACGGCTCCGTTGGGCCCGGGCAGCAGCTTCTCCAGCTGGGTGCGCATGGTCGGGATGATGTGCGCCAGCCTGCCGATGACGACCTCGGGTTCGATGTCGACCAACCGCACGCCCGAGTAGGACTGCTGGTATTCGACGATGAACCGCATTGCGGCATCGACGCGGTCGTTGCCGCGCAACCCTGCTGTGGCCCGGGCGATGCCGGTTTCGAACATCTCGCGCTCGTAGATCCCGAAAGCGTCGAGCAGTTCCTGCTTGGAGGCGAACCAGCGGTACAGCGTCGGCCGGGACACCCCGGCCTGCAGCGCTACCTCGGACAAGCTCAGCTTGGTCTGACCGCTACGGCCGAGCACTTCGGAGGTCGCGACCAGGATCCGGTGCCGCGTCGAGGTGTCCTCGGCGGCGTCGGATGCTTCGCGTGCGGGTTCGTTCACGACCTGGCCTCGACTGCAGCTTTCGGTGGGGTTCGCTGTCGATCGTAGAGGGTGCCGGCCGTCGTGACCGGCGCCCGGCCGGGGGTGTCGCTCACAGAGCCGTCTCCAGCAGCGCGACGGTGTCGAGGTCCTCGAGCGCGGCGAGGCTGCGCTCCACCCCCTTCATCGCGATGTCCTCGGCCTGCATGCCGCCCATGCCCGCGGTGATCACAGCGGCGGCGTACGGTTACAGCGCGCCCTGCCGTAGCGGTTCCACAACTCGTCGCGATCCAGCTCGGGTCCGCCCGCACCGGCCAGTGCATCGCGGTAGACATCGAGCAGGTCGCGCTGCGTGGCTTGGCGTTGTTCCCTGGTCATGCTGGTGACCAGGGTGTAGGCCAGCTCCCGGCCGGGGTGGCCGCGACGGACCGCCTGCCAGTCCAACAGTCCCGCCTGACCGTCGCGGAAGTACAGGTTCCCCGGATGGGCGTCGCCGTGCATCACGGTGTGGGGAGGACGGTCGACGAGTGCCGCGACCGCGCGGTAGTGCTCGTTGATGAACTGGCCTCGCTCCAGCGGTAGGTCGGTCCGCTCGGCGAGGCGGCGCGACGATGTCTTCAACAGCGGGCCGGTCAGCATGGAGGCACTGTCGGCGGAGGCGGTGTAGAGCCAACCCAGCGGACCCCTGCCGGCCTGCGCGGGCAGGCGCTCCCAGTACGTCGCGTGCAGGCGGGCCAGCAACTCGACGACGGATGCGGCCCGGTCCGGGTCGATCGGGTGCAGGGTGTCGGGGAACTCGCACGGGGCCGCGGAAGAATCCGCCAGGTCCGCCAAATCTTTCAGGACGAGGACGAACCTGCCGGTCCACGGATCGAACTGCGAGCCGTAGCACAGTGGCACGCCGGTCAGTTGTGGTGCCAGCTGCCGATAGAAGCGCGTCTCGGTGTCGGCCCGGTTGCCGAGCTCACCCATCAGTCTGGTGGCGACGGTCTCGGCGGCCATCTTGACGAAGACGGTGGCGGGGACGCCTTCACCGGTGAGCGCGAGTCGCGTCCGTGAGGAGGTGCCCGCATCGCCGCCGAGCACTGTCACCGACGTCACGACGCGCCCGGTGAGCTGTGACATGGTGAGCGCGTCGAGGTCGCCGACGGTGCGCGGCATCGACCGCAACCGTCCGATTGCGGCGTCGGTGGCGATGCGTCCCACCCCGCGGCCCAGGTGCGCGGCCAGTCCGGCGACAGGTGCGATCAGGTTTTCCAGGACGGACACCTCGAGCCTCCCTAGGCTTGGGCTGTAGCCCCTACGGGCTTACAACGGTGCGGCCTTTTGTAATGGTCGCGGAGAAGGAAGGCTACATGGCTGGACCTTTGGAGGGCGTCAGGGTCGTCGAACTCGGTGTCTGGGTGGCGGGTCCCGCCGCCGGGGGGATCCTGGCGGACTGGGGCGCCGACGTCGTCAAGGTCGAACCGCCGACCGGTGATCCCGCCCGGACGGGCAGGTGCTCGCCGAAGTGGCCGAGCGGACGAATCGTTCGTTGTAACAGGTTCAACCGTCGGTGATCCCAGCGCCCGGGCGGGAAGAGGCGTGGTGTCTCACCTGGGCCGCATGACGCAGTTGGGCGAGGAAGTCTGCGCTGTCGTCGCTGCGCACCAAATACTGGGAGATCGCCACCCGCACCGCGGTCGCGGCCGACAAGGCAGCCTCGGGCCCCGTGCACAGGCGTTGCAGGCGCTCCCGCATCAACGGCAGCACCTCTGCCATCCGCTTGATGACCTGCTCGGGTTCGATGTCCACCATGCGCACACCGGGATAGGACAGTTGGTACTCCACGATGACGCGAAGGGCCGCGTCGAGCCTCTCCTGGGCGGGCAGTCCGGCGGTGGCCGCGGCGATGGCGTGCTCGTAGTAGCGCCGTTCCCACACCGCGAAGACGTCGAGCAGCTCGCGCTTGCCGGCGAAATAGCGGTAGAGCGTCGGCCGCGAGACGCCGGCCTCGGCGGCCACCTCGGACAGTGACAGCTTCGCCATGCCGTTGCGGCCGAGCACTTCTGCGGTGGCCGCGAGGATCCGTTGCCGGGTCGGATGGTCGGGATCGTCAGGGTCTTGTGGGCCGCGTCGAGCATCGGGCGACACCTGCGGCATGCACCCAGCTTTACAAATTCGCGACTGACTGTCACGCTATTCCGGAAATGGCACCCTCCCGGGATGAGTGGGAGCGCAACGCGATCGACCTCATCTACGTCCGGTAACCCACCTCTGGATCGGAGCAGCGATGAAGGTCGGCGTCGATCTCACCAAGTGCACCGGGCACGGTATCTGCGAGTCCATCGCCGAGGAAGTCTTCGAAGTGCAGGACGACGGCACGGTGGTGATCCACGACGCCGAGCGCCCGGAATCCGACCGCGAGCGGATGCAACGGGCGGTCACGCAGTGTCCCGCCCCCGCGCTGACAGTGCACGACTGAGGTCCCGCAGCGCGGGGGACTACTTCGGCGGGCGGGGGCGCAGCAGGACCGACTGCTGGATCGCGCCGACGGCGCCGCGTTCGTCGAACAGCGCGCCGATCGTGGTGCCGATCCCGTCGGGCCCGTAGCTGGTCTCGGCGCGGATCCCGATTCACTGTCCCTCGGGCGTCCGGGTGCACGTGCACCGCCAGATCGGTGTTCAGAAACGTACACCGCCGGATGTCGAGCTTGGTTCCGATCCCGTTCGCGTCGTCGGCGACAGCGAACAACCGCTCCAGCGGCGTCATCGACTCACCCTTGACCAGACCGACCTCCGGCCTGATCCAGGACTCACCCGGCCCGTCGCTCATCGGCTCGGTGAGCCAGCGCCAATCCAGGCTGTGCACGTAGTTTCGGTCCCAGTCCTTCTTCATGTCCCTGCCGACCGCGTCGGCCACCGGACGCAGCGGCGGCGCGGGGGCATGCGCGACCGCGGTGGTATCGAGCGTCTGCAGTCGCCACCCGCTGGCCCGGGCGACCGGACGGAGTGCGCCGTCGGGACCCGGCGCCGACATCTCGGCGGTGATCAACTCGATCTGCCTACCCGGGCGGTCCCGCCGCGCGCGGACCCACAGCTCGCCCTCCGCGGGCACCGGACCCAGCAGGTCGATCAGCACGCGGCGGAGCCTGGTGTCCTCGCGCGGATCGCACCGCTGTAACCCACGCACCAGCAACGCCGACACCGGTGCGGCGTGCTGGATGGCCGCGGACCAGGTGCTGCGGACGAAGTCGGTCGCGGTGAAGCGCTGGCCGCGCGCATCGTCATCGACCAACTCGTAGTAGGAGTCCGACATCTCCACCTTTCAGCACGGTTCAGTCCAGCGCAGCCGCCGGGACATCAACGATGGTGGCGTCCAGGCGGGAGAGCTTCGTCCCGACGAGGCGCTGGGGGTAGGCGTCGGTGGATGACAACAAGAACAGCGTCCGTCCCTCCGGGCCGCCCAGCGCGCACGCGATCGCCGTCCGGTCGCCCATGTCGATCCGATCGGTCACGGTGGCTGAATCGCCGGCGCCGCCGGCGGTGGCTGAATCGCCGGCATTGGCGGTGGTGATCCGCTGGAACTGGTGGGCCAGTGTCATCGCCGTCCAGACCCCGCCGCCGTCGTCGAGGCAGATGCCGTCCGGCGGTCCGTCCAGGTCGTCGGCGAAAACCCTTCGTTCGCAGAGGGATCCGTCTGCAGCGATGGTGAACGCGGTCAACCGGCGCGCAGTCGACTCCGCCACGATCAGCGTCGCGCCGTCGGGGGTGATGGCCATGCCGTTGGGGAAGTCGAGATCGCCGGCGACGACGGTGGCGCGCCCGGCGCCGTCGCGCCCGGGGTCGACCCGCACGATCACCCCCCCTTCGCGGGCCTCCGAGCCGACGTAGGCGCACCCGTGCCGATCGACGACCATGTCGCCGAGATCGGCGGGCACCAGCGCGGACAAATCGGCGACCGTGGTGACCGAGTCGCCGTCGTATCCGAGCAGCTGCCTGCGCTTTGTGGACACGATCAGCAGTGTCCCGTCGGGGCGGAATCCCAGCCCGGACGGTGAATGCCCCGCCAGGTCCAGCGTGCTCATCTCACCGCCGAGGGTCACGGTGTGCACGGCCTCGCCGAGCATGTCGGAGAACCACACAAGGCCCTCGAACCACCGGGGGCCCTCACCGAAGCAGAATCCATTGGCAAGTGGTGTGGGGGTCATCGTCCCAGCACCAGCAAGGGGCGAATCGAGACTTTACAAAACATGCGACAAGTGTCACGCTCCCTGGGTGTCACTGTCAACAGGCTACCTGCAACATTGGCGCACTCGCTGGTGAGGGGAACTGCCGGCGGTGAACATGAAGAGATACCACGGCCACACCCTGCTGTACCTGCACGAGACGATCGATCTGGGGTCAGCAGACAGCGCGCAGTTCGTCTCGGAGTTCAGCGACGTCTACCAGCCCATGATGACTGAACTGGGCGCGCGACTGTTCGCGATGTGGGAGACGACCCCGTACAACGGGCACTGGCCTCAGGTCACCGTCATCTGGGAGATCGACGCGTTCGCCGACTACGCGCGCATCGGTCGTGCGCAGGCCGCGGCGGCAGCCACGAGGCGGCTGCCGGCCAGTGGACGCGGTATCTGCGCAACATCGGTGCACGGGGCGAAGACCGGATCATGTACGCCGGACGGAGCAACAAGACGCTGGCTCAGCTGCAAGAGACGAATTTCCCAGCGGGCCTGGTGATCCAGGAGATCATGCAGACAAGCCCGGCCGCCAGGACGACTACATCCGCGAACTCGAGCGCCTCTACGTGCCCTGGTCGGAATCCACGGGCAAGCGCTGGCTCGGCTCGTTCATCACCACGTTCCGGTTCAACGAGGTGATCCACTACTGGGCGCTCGAGGGGAGTGGGCCTGCTTCGAGAACCATTACCCGTCGTGGAAGGACAGTCCGCCCGCCGAGATCGTCACGTGGATGAGCGTCGCCCCCGCGTTGCGTGACGGCTGGGAGGACTCCACCCTCCCCGCTCCAGTGAGCACGGAAATGCCGACGACGACGTTCACCTACGACCCCTTCGATCCCGCGGTGATGGCCGACCCGCTCCCGTACTACCGGGTGCTGCGCGACGAGCACGCAATGTACCACATCGAGAAGTGGGACACCTACGCGCTGTCGCGATTCTCCGACATCTGGAATGTGTTGGAGCTCAACGACGGAACATTCGTCGCCTCGGAAGGCGCCCTGCCCGCGGCAGCGGTGCTCGCCGAGCACAACAACGGGCCCGTGTCCGACCCGCCTCTGCACCCCCTACCGTTCCACGCGAACTTCGACGCACCGATCTACGACCAGATCCGCCGCTGTACCGCGGCACCGTTTCGGCCCAAGTCGGTCTCGAAGCTCGCTGAACGGATCAGAACGCTGGCCAACGAGCGGCTCGACGAACTGCTACCGCGTGGCAGGGTCGATCTGATCCAGGAGTACGGCGGAATCGTCGCCGCGTCGGTGGTGTGTGAACTCGTCGGTCTACCAGTTGATCTCGCTGCCGACGTGCTGGCCACCGTGAACGCCGGCAGCCTGGCGCAGCCGGGCAGCGGTGTCGAGGTGGCCAACGCGCGTCCCGGCTATCTGGACTACCTGACCCCGGTCGTGGCGCAGCAGGTCGGGCGATGGTGCCCCGCTGCCGATCGTGGACAACCTGCTCGACTACCGGCTTCCCGACGGATCGGCGCTGTCCGACACCGAGGCCGCCGTACAGATGCTGGGCGTCTTCATCGGCGGCACCGAAACCGTGCCCAAGATCGTTGCCCACGGTTTGTGGGAACTGTCCCGCCGGGGTGAGCAACTCGCCGCGGTGCGCGCCGACCCGGCCGGCAACGTGCCCCTCGCCCGCGAGGAGATGATCCGCTACTGCGCGCCCGCACAGTGGTTCGCCCGCACGCTGCGCCGGCCGTTCACCCTCCACGGCACCACGATCCGGCCGGGTCAGCGGATCATCTCGCTGCTGGCCTCGGCCAATCGCGACGAACGTGAGTACCCCGAGGCAGACGAGTTCATCTGGAACCGGCCGATGTCCCGGCTCCTGGCGTTCGGCCGCGGCCAGCACTTCTGCCTCGGAGCTCACCTCGCCCGGTTGGAGATCACCATCATGGTGACCGAATGGCTCAGGCGGGTAACGGATTTCCGGGTGGACACCGAATCCGCGTCGCGACCGCCGTCGAGCTTCCAGTGGGGATGGAACACGCTCCCGGTGGAGGTCTGAAATGTGGTCCCACCGGCTTGTCGCCCCGTTCACCTTCGAGAAAACCGAGGTGCGGCAACACTCGCCGGAATCCCTGGACGAGGGGCAGGTGTTGTCGCGATTTCTGGCGGCCGGCATCTGCGGCAGCGACCTGCCGGGATTCCGCGGCGCCAAGGGCAGGCTGCCCGGTGACACCGGTGAATGCGCGGCGGAGAAAGACGGTTTTCCGATCCACGAGGTGGTGGGCGAGGTGATCGCCAGCTGCCACCGCGGTCACCGGCAGGGGGATCGGTTGGTCGGGTGGGCGTCGGGTTTTGACGGGCTGATGGAACAGGTCGTCGCCGACGGTGACGGTCTGGCGCCCTATGACCCCGCGTTGCAGCCCCAGCAGGCCGCGTCGGTCTGCAACCGCTGGCCTGCGTGCTCTACGCGGTCGAGCAGCTGCCGGACCTGGCCGGCCGGAATGTCGCGGTCCTCGGCCAGGGTTCGATCGGGCTGCTGTTCTCCTACGTGGCCAAGGCGGCGGGCGCCGCACAGGTCACCGGTGTCGATCCCGTCGACCGAGACGAGGTCGGGCCGGCATTCGGGGTGGACACCGTGGTGCGGGCGACCAGTGATCGCTGGGTCAGCCGACTGGCGCCGGAAGCCAGGCCCGACGTCGTGATCGAGGCGGTCGGGCATCAGGTCGCCACCCTCGGCCACGCCATCGAGGCCGCGGCGCCCGGCGGCACGGTCTTCTACTTCGGCGTGCCCGACGACGATTCGTACCCGATCAGCATGCGGACCATGCTGCGCAAGAAACTCACTCTGAAAGCAGTTGTGACACTGGACCGGCGGCGGGTTCTCGACCGGGCCGACGCATTCGCGCGCGAACACCCCGATCTGCTGAGCCGCTACCTGACACACACGTTTCCCGCCGACGACGTGCAGGCCGCTTTCGAGCTGGCATGCCGGCCGGTCCCGGGCAGGATCAAGATCGCGATCGTGGCCCTGTGACGGCGGCGAGCAGACTGCAGGACGCGTTGGCGGCGAAGACACATGTGTGGGGCGGCTGGGTGGTGGCCCCGACAATCCTGGGTCCTGAGGAATTCGCCGGCAGTGATTACGACTTCGTCGGATTCGACGTCCAGCACGGATACCTCGGCGATGCCGACGTGGCCCTGATGCTCCGCAGGCTCGAGCACCTCCCGCTCGCTACCGTGGTGCGGTTGCCGACACCCGATCCTGCCCCCATCGGCAGGGTGCTGGACGCCGGTGCCGACGGCGTCGTCGTCGCGATGGTCGAGTGCGCGGCGCAGGCGGCGGCGGCGGTCGCCGCGACCCGCTACGCCCCGGCCGGGGTACGTAGCTTCGGCCCCCTGCAGACGAGCATGGGCACCGACCCGGCCGCCCTGCAGGCGAGGGTCTCGGTTTTCGCGATGGTCGAAACGGCCCGTGGGCTGGCCGCGATCGACGAGATCTGTGCCGTAGACGGATTGGGCGGGGTCTATGTCGGCCCGGCGGATCTGGCGATCTCCATGGGGCATGGGCCCGCCGATGCGTGGACGTGCCATGACGTCCGCGATGCCATGGCACGCATTCACCACACCGTCACCTCGGCGGGGCTGGTCAGCGGCGTCCACGCCGGCACCGGAACACTGGGCCACGCCGCCGCCGAGCTGGGGTTCCAGATGATCACGCTGGCCTCGGAGTCGCAGGCGTTGCGCCGCGGCGCCACCGCCCATCTCGCCGAGGCGCGCGGCGCCCCGATC
>NZ_JBAUJB010000417.1:0-1516 GCF_049683355.1 Mycobacterium sp. | reverse complement strand
CCAGGTGGGGCTGGTCGGGCCGGACGGTGAGCTCTCGGTCGCACGCCGCGCACCAGCCCACGCCGGCGACGCCGCAGCCACCGCACTGGAGCGGAAGGACCAGGTCGAGCACGCCCGCCAGTGTGGCGGCGGCGTCCGACAGCCCGCCCCGTCCGCCGCGGAATAGCACTCCGGGCTGTGGTTTCGGCCTGATCCACAGCCCTGGGTTCACACTCGCGGGCCAAGGCGCGCCACGTCAGCCGGCGACGATCGAATCTCCCTGCACGGTGATCGTCTCCTCGGTCAGCGGGCGCGCGGCCGGGCCCCTGACCACTGCGCCGTCGAGGCTGAACTTGCTGCCGTGGCAGGGGCAGTTGAGGGTCCCGTCGGCCACCGCGTTGATCAGGCAGCCGGAGTGCGTGCACACCGCCGAGAACGCCTTGAAATCCCCCGCCACCGGCTGGGTGATGATGGTCTCGCCGACGATGATGCCCGAGCCGACGGGCACGTCCGCGGTCGTGGTGAGCTCCTCCGACGCCGCCCCTGAAACCTCGTCACCCGAATCGCCGGAATCACCGCCCGAACACGCCGCCAGCGTGGCCGCCGCGAGGCCCACTCCCGCGCCGACGATCACCGACTTCCGGGAAACCTGCATCTTGTCGATATCAATCGGTGCCCTCTCCATCGGCTGGCCGCCGGAGGGCTGTCCGGCAGCACGTCCAGTGTCAGCCCGGCAGCACCGGCAGCGCACCCGCTGTCATCAACGGCCGGACCTCCGCCCACCCGGGGTCGCCGTCGGCGGTCGACCCCGACAGTTGAAGCACCCCGCGCGCGTCGGCGACGTAGACCGCCGACGGGTTCGCCGCCACCGTCGTCACCGGCCGCAGCAGGTTGTACGTCGGGCCGTCGGAGTTCACCCCGTCGAGGTTCACGTAGGCCACCGGGTGCTGGGCATCGGTACGGCTGACGACGATGTCGTCGCCGGTGCGCCAGGACAACGACACCACCGTGTCGCGCAACCCGTAGCCGAGCCGTCGCGGGAAGGTCAGCGCGTACCCGCCGCCTTCTGTCTGCTCGACCCCGGCGAGGATCACCCGTCCCTCGATCACCATGGCCGCGCGGGTGCCGTCCCGCGAGAGCTGCAGTTCAGCGATCGGGCCTGGGAATCGGGTCGACACCGAGGCGGAGTCGACGGGGATCCGGGCGGGCTGGCCCGAGGCGTCCTGGATGACGCGGACGACGTTGATGCCGTCGACGACGACCCAGATGGCGTCGTCCAGCGACCAGCTCGGTCTGCTGAGGCTGCGGCCGTCCATCGCCTGGGATGCGTCCCCGCCCAGCGGTCCCACCCACAGTGTCGAGGCCATGTCGGGAGCGCCGGGGCGCTCGGTGATGATCGAGGCGACCAGCTGACCGCCGCGCGACAGCGAGGCGGCGCTCTGGCCGGGCACTTGCCCGAACGAACCCGACACCCGCGGCGTGCGCTGGCCGTCCAGCCGCACCAGGGACCCGCCGACCAGCGCATGCAGCCCGGCCG
>NZ_JBAUJB010000416.1:0-2493 GCF_049683355.1 Mycobacterium sp. | reverse complement strand
TGCATCCCGTCGTACATCGACCGCCAGACCGGGACGACGAAGTTGCCGCCCGCGGCCAGGCTGGACTTGAACTCGCACTTGCCCGAAGGGGTCGGGAAGTTGCCCTCGGCGTGCGGCGCCCTCGTGTCGGGGGTTCCGACGTTGAGCCGCATCCAGCCGACCTCTTCGAGCTTCTCGAAGGTGATGCCGTCCAGAGCCGGTGCGTCCCAGTCGTGGAAGTCGATCAGCATCTCCCGGTCGGTGCGGTCCCAGTAGGCCATGGACTGCTCGTCGAACTCCATGGTCTTCGCCAGCCGCCGGAACAGCTCCACGTTGGGCACGCACTCCCCGGGCGGCTCGATCGCCGGCTGATTGAGCGAGATGTAGAGGTGGCCCCAGGTCACCATGATGTCGAGCTGCTCGGCCTGCATGCTGGCCGGCAGCAGGATGTCGGCGTACTTCGCGGTGTCGGTGATGAAGTGCTCGCTCACGACGGTGAACAGGTCGTCGCGCATCAGGCCGCGCATCGTCTTCTCCTGGGCGGGGCCCTGGGACACCGGGTTGGAGTTGTAGACGAACAGCGACTGGATGGGCGGGTCGAGTTCGAGCTCACCGGTCAGCGCCATCCCGAGGTCGAGCTCGTTGACCACACGGGTGCCCTCGGGGATCCACTCCGGCTTGCAGATCGCGTCGAACTTGGTGGGGAACTCCCAGATCGGCATCTCCATCGTGCCGCCGCCGACGTGGCGCCACGCACCGACGAGCGCCGGCAGGCAGGTGATCGCGCGGATGGCCTGGCCGCCACCGCGGCTGCGCTCCAACGCCACGCCCTGACGGATCGCCGCCGGCGGCGTCGTCGCGTACTCACGCGCCAGCGTGCGGACGTCGTCGGCCGGTATCCCGGTGATCTCCTCGACCCGCTCGGGCGAGAAGTTCGCGGCGCGCGCGGCGAGCTCGTCGTAGCCCACGGTGTACTTCTCGATGTAGTCGGCGTCCGTGAGACCCTGCGCGATTATCTCGTGGATCATCCCCAGGGCCAGCGCTCCGTCGGTGCCGGGCCGGATCGGGATGTGCCAGTCGGCCTGCCGGGCCGTACGGGTGCGGAACGGGTCGATGACAACGATCTTGGCGCCGTTGTTCTTTCGGGCCTCCAGCAGGAACGGCCAGCCGTGCAGATTCGTGCTGGTCATGTTCATGCCCCAGACGATGATGTACTTCGAATGCGCCATCGACTCGACGTCCAGACCACCGGAGCCGCCGACGGTCATGTGCCAGGCCGTCGACGACCCGGACTCGCAGTAGGTCTTCTCCGCGACGGTCGAGCCGAGGCGATTGAAGAACGCGTCACCGGAGGTGAGCCCGTTGAGCACACCCTGGTGGCCCAGATAGGCGTGCGGCATGATCGCCTGGCTGCCGAACTCGTCGATGATCGACGTCCACCGCTGCTTGATCTCGGCCAACGCCTCGTCCCAGGTGATGCGCTCGAACTCGCCCGCGCCCTTGGCGCCCACCCGGCGCATCGGGTGCATCAACCGGTCGGACTGGTAGTGGTGTTCGTGGAAGTTCTTGACCTTGACGCACAGGCCACCCCTGGTCATGGGATGGTCCGGATCGCCTTTGACGTCAACAAGTTTGCCGTCTTCGACGTGGTAGAGCATCGCGCAGGTGTCGGGACAGTCGTGCGGGCACGCGCCGCGCACGATGGTCAGCTCTTTGGGGACGTATGTCGGATCTGCCTCGAGGGTCATGGCGGATTCCTTCGAAAGGAGGCTGTGGGCTGCCTCCAGTGAAGAGCACTGTTGTGCCACCGGAATTTCGCCGAGATTAAGGTGGTGTGACCCGCTAGCGCGAGCCGAATTCCAGCGCCGGCTCCGCGGAGTCCACCGAGCCGTTGCTGGAGATGGTCAGCATGTCGGGCTGCACCTGATACCGGGCCCCGTCGGCGGGATTGACGGCGACGAATCCCCTGCCCGCCGGCCGCGCGTCGGACAGTTCCAGGCTGGCGCCGTCGCGAAGCCGCTCACCGCGGTAGTAGTAGCTCCCGGAGTCAGTTTCGCACACCACCGCCAGCGAGTTCGCCGTCCTGATCGCCGCGGCGGGCGAGCTTCCGGAATCACAGCGCGCCGAGTGGCCGACAAACCCCTGCGCGTCGGTTCCCGACACTCCCGAGATCGGGGCTGTGCTCGTCGTGGGCGTGGTGCTCGTCGTCGAGTCCTCGGACGTGGCGCCCGGGGCCGACGGTTGTGGAGCGGCGATCCGGGGTTCGGACCCGCCGGTGTCGGGTCCGGACACCAGCACCACTGCCAGCAGAGCGGCGATTCCGAACAGCGCAACGGTGACGATCACCAACACCGGCGCTGTCCGCGACTTGCGCGACGGGGGCGCGGGACGTGCCGGAACCGGGCGTGACACCTGGCTGACGGCAACAGGGTTCGGATCAGCGGTGGAGAACTGCCGGGTGCTCGGCGGCGGACCCGGGCGCACCGCAGCTGCCGCCGGCGCAGGGCCTGCGGC
>NZ_JBAUJB010000415.1:0-7483 GCF_049683355.1 Mycobacterium sp. | reverse complement strand
GCTGGTGTGGAAACTGTGATCATCTCGTGCTCTGCCGTGCCCGTCCTGTAACCACACCAGTCCCGCGTGTCACGCCTGCAACGCTGCAGGTCAAACGCTCAGGTCACGACTTTGCCGACACCGTGGTGCACCCACCGCCAGCCGCGGTCGTTGAGGCTGAGCAGTGCGCCCAGGCCGTCGACTGCGTGCAGCACGGTGATGATCGCCGCGGTCGACGGGGCGGGCGGGCGGCGATCGAACAGCGCTGACAGCACTGCCGCCCGCGCAGGACCGACCCGGTCCCGGTTCGTCAGCGGAAACGTGTCTACACGCCGTAAACCTTTGGACGGCAGAGAGTTTCGCCGAATCTGCCCGATCCGCTCGAGATGCTCGACCAGCCGCGACTGGGAGTGCTTCGAGATCTTCTTGATCGCGGTCCCCGGCTTCAGCGGGTTCGTCTGCAGCAGCCGCAACGCAGGCTCGGTGACGGGATCGGCCGCGGTCGCGGCATCCAACGCGACCAGCCGTCCCGCGGGCACGCATTCGCCGTCCACGGCCGGGCGGATCCGGCACCCGTGCGCCAGGTCGAGCAGCATCGCCGCCGCCAGGACGCGGTCACGACGTGGACTGTCCAGCCCGGGTTGCGCGTCGGCATTGTCCACCAGCAGCAAGAACAGGTCCTCGGCGATCTGCGCCATGGGCTGGAGAGTAACCCCCCGCCGCCCAGCGTTCAGAACTCGACGGCCCGCATCGGTCAGGAGTGGTAGGGCTCCGCGCTGACGAGCGTCACCTTGACGGTGTTGCCGTTGGGCACGGTGTAGGACCGGGACTCGCCGACCTTCGCGTCGAGCAGCGCGCCGCCCAGCGGCGAGTTGGGCGAGTACACCTCGAGCTTGCCGTCGGTGACGCCTTCCTGGCGGGTACCGATCAGGAATGTCTCGGTGTCGCTCTCGTCGTCGTCGTAGTAGACCTTGACGACCGAGCCCGGCAGCGCCACCCCGGACTGCTTGGGCGCTTCGCCCACCTTGGCGCTGTTGAGGAGCTCCTGCAGCTGACGGATCCGGGCCTCCTGCTGCCCCTGCTCCTCGCGGGCGGCGTGATAGCCGCCGTTCTCGCGCAGGTCGCCCTCTTCGCGGCGGTCATTGATCTCGGCGGCGATGACCGGGCGGTGGGCGATCAGTTGGTCGAGTTCAGCCTTGAGCCTGTCGAAGGCCTCCTCGGTCAACCAGGTGACCTGGGTGTCGGTCATGTCGTCGCGCTCCTGTCGTTGTTGCTTCCGCGCATTTCGCGTTGAGAAGTTCTGCCACGGTGCCAGGAGCTGTCGTGTGTGTATTGCCGCCGGCGCGGACACTCAATCTGCCCACCCAAAATGCAGCAATACACGGCCCCAGCAGGAACCGTGTATCGATCCATGATAGCACCGGGGGGATACCCGGTTTTCATGTTTTCGCCGCTGCGCGTTCGCCGGGCGGCCGAGCGTCAGTCGCCCACCAGGTACGACGGCACGTCGGATCCGCAGCCGTACACCTCGCCGACGACGGCCGGCGCGCTCGTCGTGACAGTGGTCCTGACCTGCACGGTTTCTGCGGTCGACGGCGCGACGAGCAGCTCACGCCTGCCGATCTCGTTGCCGTCGTACGACCGGGCGCGCACGATGCACACCACTTGCTGTGACGGATCGTCTCGGGTGACGCTGACGGTCACTTCGACGGTTCTGTCGTCGACGATCCGATAGCCGCCCAGTTCGCCCTTCACGTCCCCGGCGCCGAACCGGAAAAAGGCCACCGCAGCAATCGCCACGCCCGCTACCAGCACCAGCGCGGTCAATCCGATGGCGATCCAGCGGCGGGTGCGCCGGGACAGCTGCTGCCGGCCGTAACGGGCGGCGGGACGCTCGATCATCTCGTTTTGCATGCCCGTCGGTCAGATGGGTGTACTAGGACTGGAACTATAGAGCCAGTCAGTGGTGTTGGACTTTCGGTGACTGTCCATGCAGGTGAGCATGTAAGTGGGAACAGGTTGAGCGAACTGCGGTTGATGGCCGTACACGCGCACCCGGACGACGAGTCCAGTAAGGGTGCCGCGACGATGGCGCGCTACGCCGACGAGGGCGTGCGCGTCATGGTGGTGACCCTGACGGGCGGGGAGCGCGGCGACATCCTCAACCCGGCGATGGACCTGCCCGACGTGCACGGGCGGATGCCGGAGATCCGCCGCGACGAGATGGCCAGAGCCGCGGAGATCCTCGGCGTGGAGCACCACTGGCTGGGCTTCGTCGATTCCGGGCTGCCCGAGGGCGACCCGCTGCCGCCGCTGCCGGACGGGTGTTTCGCACTGGAGCCGCTGGAGCTGCCCACCGAGGCCCTGGTCCGGGTGATCCGGGAGTTCAAGCCGCACGTGATGACCACCTATGACGAGAACGGCGGGTACCCGCATCCCGACCACATCCGCTGCCACCAGGTGTCGGTCGCGGCGTACGAGGCGGCCGCTGATCACCGTCTGTACCCCGGCGCGGGCGAGCCGTGGAGCACGCTGAAGCTGTACTACAACCACGGATTCCTGCGGCAGCGGATGCAGGTGCTGCAGGATGAGTTCGCCAGGCACGGTCAGGACGGGCCGTTCGCCAAGTGGCTGGAGAAGTGGGATCCCGACGACGACCTGCTGGGCAAGCGGGTGACCACCCGGGTGGAGTGCGCGAAGTACTTCGCGCAGCGCGACGATGCCCTGCTCGCACACGCCACCCAGATCGATCCGAAGAGTTTCTTCTTCACCACGCCGATGGAATGGCAGCAACGGCTCTGGCCGACAGAGGAGTTCGAGTTGGCTCGATCGCGGGTGCCGGTGCGCCTGCCCGAGACCGACCTGTTCGCCGGAATCGAGGGACGCGAGTGAACACGGCAACGATGCTCGGCCTGAACCTGATGTCAGCCGTTCTGGCACAGGAGGAACCGCGCCAGACCGGGCCCGACTTCGGCAAAGCCAGCCCGCTCGGCTTCATCATCGTGATCTTCTTGCTGATCGGCGTTTTTGTGCTGGTGTGGTCGATGAACCGGCACCTGAAGCGGGTGCCGGAGTCCTTCGACACCGAACCGGCGGAGGGCGCCGACCCGGCCGGTGAGGGCCCGGTCGACGGCGTCGGGGCCGCCGATCCCGACCTGGCCACCGACAACCCGGCCGACGGGACGAAACGTGAGTCCGGCTGAGGTCCCCACCTCCAACACGCTTGCGGCGGCGACGAGCCCGTACCTCCGCCAGCACGCCGACAACCCGGTGCACTGGCAGGAGTGGCGGCCCGAGACTCTGGCCCTGGCTGTGCAGCGCGATGTCCCGATCCTGCTGTCGATCGGTTACGCCGCGTGCCACTGGTGCCACGTCATGGCGCACGAATCGTTCGCCGACGCCGACGTCGCCGCCATCGCCAACAGGGACTTCGTCTGCATCAAGGTCGACCGCGAGGAGCGCCCCGACCTGGATGCGGTCTACATGAACGCCACTGTCGCGTTGACCGGGCAGGGTGGCTGGCCGATGACCTGCTTTCTGACCCCGGACGGGCGGCCGTTCTTCTGCGGAACCTACTACCCGAAACCCAACTTCCTGCAGTTGCTCGCCGCGGTGTCGGAGACGTGGCGCACCCGGCGCGCCGAGGTGGAGGACACATCGGACAAGATCGCCGACGAGCTGCGGTCGATGTCCTCCGGACTACCGGGCGGCGGCCCGCCAGTGGAACCGACGATGTGTGACGACGCGGTGGCGACGTTGCTCGCCGACGAGGACGTCGCCAACGGCGGATTCGGTGGGGCACCCAAGTTTCCGCCGTCGGCGCTGTTGGAGGCGTTGCTGCGCAACCACGAACGCACCGGGGCGAGAGCGCCGCTGTCCGCGGTGGCGCGTGCCGGGGAGGCGATGGCCCGCGGCGGCATCTACGACCAGCTCGCGGGTGGATTCGCCCGCTACAGCGTCGATGCGTCGTGGGTGGTTCCGCACTTCGAGAAGATGCTCTACGACAACGCCCAGTTGCTGCGGGTCTACGCGCACTGGGCGAGGCTTACCCGAAACACGCTGGCGCACCGGATCGCTGACGGCATCGCGCGGTTCCTGATCGATGAGCTGCGCAGTGACGGGATGTTCGTGTCCTCGCTGGACGCCGACGCCGCCGGCGAAGAGGGGCTGACCTACGTCTGGACTCCCGGACAGCTGCTCGAGATCCTCGGGGGTGACGACGGACGTTGGGCGGCAGAGGTTTTTGGTGTCGCCGACGGCGGGACATTCGAGCAGGGCGCTTCGGTGCTGCAGTTGCGCGCCGATCCCGACGACGCCGAGCGCTTGGACGACGTTCGCACCGCCCTGCTGGCGGCGCGTTCCCTTCGACCGCAGCCGGGGCGCGACGACAAGGTCGTGACCGCCTGGAACGGGCTGGCGGTGACAGCTCTCGCAGAGGCCGGCGCCGGGCTGGGTCGCAGCGAGTACCTCAGCGCGGCAATGGAATGCGCACAGCGCATCATCGATCTGCACCTGGTCGAGGGCCGGCTGCGCCGGTCCAGCCTCGGCGGAGTGGTCGGCGACAGCGTCGCCGTTCTCGAGGACCATGCCGCGTTGGCCACCGGGTTGCTGACGCTGCATCAGGCCACAGGGCAACAGGTCTGGCTGGACGAGGCCGTGGTGCTGCTCGACCTGGCACTCGACCATTTCGCCGATCCGGATGACCAGGGCCGCTGGTATGACGTCGCCGACGATGCCGAGCGACTGATGCTGCGACCGTCGGACCCGATGGACGGCGCGACCCCGTCCGGTGCGTCGCTGATCGCCGAAGCTCTGCAGCTGGCAGCACATCTGGTGTCCGCGGACCGCGCCGAGCGGTACGCGCGTGCCGCCGCCGCCACGCTGTCCAGGGCGTCGATGCTGCTCACCCGGGCACCCCGCGCGGGTGGTCATTGGCTGGCGATCGCCGAGGCCGCCGTGCGGGGGCCGATCCAGATCGCGGTCGCCTGTGATCCGGCGGACTCCGAGCTACTGGCGGCCGCCCGCCGGTTGGCGCCGGGCGGCGCCGTGGTGATCGGCGGGGCGGCCGATTCCTCGGAGTTGCTGATCGGCCGGCCGCGAGTGGGCGACGCCGACGCGGCGTACGTGTGCCGCGGTCAGGTGTGCGATCTGCCCGTCACCACCGTCGCGGATCTGGCGGCCGCGCTGGGGAGCTCCGTGTAGCCTCGCGGCCATGCCGAGTGCCGAGCACATCACCCAAACCGTTCACCGCTATCTCGAGCTCGTCGGAGAAGGCCGCGCCGACGACGTCGTCGCGCTCTACGCCGACGACGCCACCGTCGAGGATCCCGTCGGCAGCGACGTGCACATCGGCAGGAATGCCATCCGCGGGTTCTACGGCAACATCGAGACCGTCAAGAGCCGTGGCGAGATGGTCACGCTGCGTGCGCTCGGGCACGAGGCGGCGTACTTCTGGCGGCTCGTCGTCGACCTCGGAGAGGGCGGCAAGATGAGCATCGAGATCATCAGCACGATGTCGTTCGACGACGAGGGCAAGATCTCGGCGATGAAGGCCTACTGGGGCCCGGAGAACATCACCCAGCTGTAGCCGACGCAGTCACTAGAAGACGGCGAACCACATCGCGATGTAGTGGCAGATGGCCGCGACGGCCGTGCAGGCGTGGAAGAACTCGTGGTGGCCGAACGTCGTCGGCCACGGGTTCGGCCACTTCAGCGCGTAGAGCACCCCGCCGACGCTGTAGAGCGCACCGCCGACGATCAGCAGCACCACCGCGGCGGTACCCGCGCCGTCGGCGATCGGACCGATGAACCACGCCGCCACCCAGCCGAGCAGGATGTAGAGCGGCACGCCGAGCCATCGTGGCGCCGAGGGCCACAGCATTTTCAGTGCGACGCCGGCCAACGCGCCACTCCAGACGATCCAGAACAGCGTCATGCCGCTGTGCTCGGGCAGGGCGAGCAGCGCGAACGGTGTGTAGCTTCCGGCGATGAACAGGAAGATCATCGAGTGATCGGCGCGCTTCATCCACTTGCGTGCGGTGGCCGACTTCCAGTTCACCCGGTGGTAGGTGCCGCTGACGGCGAACATCGCGACGATGGTCAACGTGTAGATCAGGGTGGCGATCCCGGCGCGGGTCGATTCCATCGACCAGGACACCGCCACCAGCGTCGCGCCGCCGATGACCGCGATGACCGCCGAGTACACGTGGATCCAGCCCCGCGCCCGCGGCTTACCCAGGAACTGGGCGACACCGTCGGCGACGGCTTCGGGAAAGTCTTCCGCTTCGTGTGGCGCACCCCGGCGGTCGGACTCGGTGGTATCGACGGGTTCAGTGGACGAGGCCATGTCACCTCCGCTGACTTGCTCGGGACTTCCCCGCGCCACAGTAGTCTGGACCATCGTGGAACTCATTCCGCGGCGACTCAAGGAGCCGATGTACCGGCTCTACGAGCTGCGGCTGCGCCAGGAGCTGGCGCCGGCACGCTCAGAGCTGCCCCGCCACATCGCCGTGCTGTGTGACGGCAACCGGCGCTGGGCCCGGGAACTCGGACACGACGACGTCAGCTACGGGTACCGCATGGGCGCCCACAAGATCGCCGAGATGCTGCGCTGGTGCCAGGAAGCCGGCATCGAGATGGCCACCGTCTACCTGCTGTCGACCGAGAACCTGCAACGCGACGCCGACGAGCTGGCGTCGCTGATCGACATCATCACCGAGGTCGTCGAGGAGATCTGCGCGCCGGCCAACCAGTGGAGCGTGCGCACCGTCGGGGACCTCGAACTGCTCGGCGAGGAGCCGGCGCGCCGGCTGCGCGAGGCCGTGCTGTCGACGGGCAAGGCGCCTGCGGCGTCGTTTCACGTCAACGTGGCCGTCGGATACGGCGGACGGCAGGAGATCGTCGATGCCGTGCGGGCGCTGCTGGGCAAGGAACTGGCCAACGGAGCCACCGGCGACCAGCTGATCGAGGCCGTCACCGCCGAGGCGATCTCGGAGAACCTGTACACCTCCGGGCAGCCCGACCCCGACCTGGTGATCCGGACCTCGGGGGAGCAGCGGCTGTCCGGCTTTCTGCTCTGGCAGAGCGCGTACTCGGAGATGTGGTTCACCGAGGCGTACTGGCCGGAGTTCCGCCGCCTCGACTTCCTGCGCGCCCTGCGCGACTACAGCGCCAGGCACCGACGCTACGGACGCTGAGGAGTAGCCGTGGCAGCCCTGTCCGCAACCGTGTTCGCGCTGAGCTGGTGGCTGGGGCTGTACCTGCTGAGCCGGGACCCGCGCAAGCTGGTGCTGGTTCTGGCCGCCGTCGGGTTGACCAGCTTCGCGCTGGTGCTAGCCCTGGATGCGGTCCGGGTGGTCAGCGGCTCGGTGGTGCTGGGCCGGCTCGAGATCTATCTGGTCGCGGTGCCGGGCATCGCCTGGTTCGCGGTGCTGCTGGAGCTGTCGCGGCCACGCGACGCCTGGAGCAGCCGCACCGGCGGCGCCGCGGTGGTGGCCGCCGTGGC
>NZ_JBAUJB010000414.1:0-11365 GCF_049683355.1 Mycobacterium sp. | reverse complement strand
CGGCATCGTCGCCTGGCACGCCAGCCGATTGAACAACGGGCTGCTGGAAGGGATCAACTCCCTCGTGCAAGCCGCCAAGGCCCGCGCCCGCGGCTACCGCAACAAACACAACATGATCACCATGATCCATCTCATTGCCGGTGACCTCACCCTGCCCACCGTCGCCAACCCCGCACTCGCCTACCCATCCGCCGCCGTGTGAACCGAACCATAAGCCAAGCCTAACCAACCCACTTGAACCAGCGGAGAGCCGACGCAGACCGTCGGGGGAAAGGCCATCTCCTTCTGGACGCAACCGGGCGTGTACACCGTGATGGGCAAACAGAACCCGGCGCTGATGGATTCGTCCACCTACGGGTTGCCGGTCGATTCGGCCTCTGGTTACAAGGTGAGCGTCGCCCACGGCGTGCGTATCAGTCCGGATGGCATCTACCTGCATGAGCGCGAGGCCACAGGGTGGGGCACAGGGAAATACCAACGTCTCCGCCGGCTGTCTCAATCTGAGCGCAGAAAACGCCGAGTGGTACTACGAGTTCGCCATGCCGGGCGACGTCGTCGAGATCAGGAACACCGGCGGCGCACCTTTGGAGCAGTGGCAGAACGGAGACTGGACTGTGCCCTGGGACGAATGGGTCCGCGGCAGCGCGTTGCGCTCGTGATCAGTATTCGATAAGTCGAACGACGTGCGCCGTTTCACCAAATCTTGATTGGATCACGAGCCGACCCATACTCGGGGGTCCCGAGGGCTGGAAGCGAGGCGGCGAAAGCGCTTGCCGCTTGGACGCATGACTCACGAAGTTGTGAGGAAGGACGTTCGCGGGATCGGCTATTGTCTCGCGGACTGAATCCGGTCGTCCGAACGAGAGTCTGCGGTGGTTGCCGCTCGCGTCGATCGTCAGCTTTCGATGATTCGAACCACGTAGGGGGTCATGCCCCCTGTCCGCACCGGTGAGATCTTGATCGGAACTCCGGTCTGTTGCGCCTCGATCATCTGACCTCCACCCAAGTAAATGGCTTCGTGCTGGCTTCCCCCGGGGCCCCAGAACAACAGGTCCCCACGCTTGGCTTGAGACGGAGGCACTTTTCGTCCGGCGTCATATTGAGCGCCGGAGTAGCGCGGGAGCAGAACTCCCACGCCGGCGAATGCGAATCGCGTCAGACCGGAGCAGTCGAATCCCACGGTGCCCGCTCCTTGGTCGACACCCCGACTCGGGCCGTTGAGGCTGCCGCCACCCCACGAGTATGGAACACCGATTTGCGTTCCGGCTCTGCGAATCACGTACTCAATTGCCTGTGCGCCATAGACTCGATTGCCGCGAACGCTTGTCTCAGGACTGACAGCGGGGCTGAGAATCCCCAGGCTGCTCAGAAAATTGCGGCCCATGTTCATGGCCGATTGTGTTGCGAGGGCCGTTGCCTGCAGGGACGCATTCGCTATGGCCACCGGATCACCGGGTGCTCCTGCGCTCGGCAGCTTCGGAAGTAGTGGATCCCACGGCCCGCCACCAGGCTCGGCGGAGGCGGCCGGTGTGCACGCGATGAAGAGCAAGGCGACGATCGCAGCGATCAAGGACAGACGGCGAATACCAGATCCGGAAGCGAATGGTGTTGGTGCGGGGCGGTTGGTGTGCGTGCCCGCTGAACCCTCGTGATGAACGTCAGGTTCCATGTCGAATCTCTCTTCCGTGCGCCGTAGCGGTGGCTACCGATTCGAACCAACAGCAGGCCAAGGAGCGCATCTACAGTTATGCAACAACGACTTACGTAGCTGATACGTAGAAGAGGGTAACTCACAAATGCCACATCCGTCACACCAGTCACAGAATTACATACTTGGAATTCGTTGCCGCGCGGCACTTTAGAACGCGTTCAGGTGCCGTGCGCATGGCGGAAGGGGTATCGAATGACGACATCGCCCACAGCGCCTGTATGGGAGAAACGGGACGCTCGTCAGTGCGCCGATGATGTAGGCACCGATCGCCGGTCATAAAGCGCGCGTCGACGTCATCCTGTGCGGCCAGCTGATTCGGCGACAGGGCAACCCTTGCGGCTATACCCCATGGGGGTATAGCCTGAGGTGCATATACCCGGTAGGGGTATCTACGCGAGAGGGCGGAGATGGACGTGAGCACAAAGAAGTACGCCGTCACGGGAATGACCTGCGGGCACTGCGAACTGTCGGTGCAAGAGGAAGTCAGCGAGGTAGCCGGAGTGCAGGACGTCGAAGTGAGCGCCAAGACCGGCACGCTCATCGTGACGTCCAGCGGTCGTATCGATGACGCGCATATCCTCGACGCCGTCGACGAGGCCGGTTACTCGGCGGTGCGTGTCGCATGAACGCCGCGGGACGAGTGGCCGCATTCAGTGCGGGACTGGCGGTGGCGTTCTCGGCTGCGTACGTAACCGCCGCGGCTGTCGATCCCGACACTGCGTCGACCGCTCAACAGGACCTCGGCGCAGACGCCACAGCTGATCACGTCGCGACGACCGAGCAGGCGTCGACGGTATCGCCTTCACCCGGCGATCCGCCAGGGTTGTCGCTAGCCCAAGGCGGCTACCTACTCAGCCCGGTGCAAGCACCGAACACCGCCGACGATCGGGGGACGTTGAGCTTCAGGATTGTCGACCCGGCCGGCAAGTCGCTGTTCGACTACGCGACTGTGCACGACAAGCAGGTGCATCTCATCGTCGTCCGTTCCGATGGCCAGCATTTCGCGCACGTACACCCAGTGCTGGACAAGACAACTGGCATCTGGTCGACGCCCTGGAGGTGGAACGCTGCCGGCTCTTACCGTGTGTTCGCCGATTTTCAGCCCGCCCAGGCGGGCAGCTCGAAACTCACCCTCACCCGCACCGTCGAGGTGGCCGGTGAGTTCGCCCCGGTGCCGCCGATGACGACACGCACCGTGGATCACATCGCTGGCTACACAGTGAAACTCGACGGTGTGCTCACCGCAGGAGCCTCGCGGCGACTGACGGTTGAAGTCGCGCGCGACGGCCAGCCGGTGACGACATTGCAGCCCTACTTGGGGGCGTTCGGACACCTCGTCGCGCTGCGCGAGGGAGACCTTGCGTATCTGCACGTTCACCCCGAGGGAGCCGAGCCCGTCCCGGGACGCACCGGTGGGCCCGCGGTGTCGTTCGCCGCCACCGCGCCCACCGCCGGTCGCTACCTGCTCTACCTCGACTTCAAAGTCGACGACACCGTGCACACCGCCACGTTCGTCGTCGACGCCGCACCCGGCGACGCCAACCCGCCATTGCCAGAACCTTCGCGCGACGCTGGCCACGCCGGCGGGCACTGACGCTTCCGCCCGACCGGGAACCTGAAAGGGATTGGCCCACATGACGACATCGACACCCGTTTCCGGCCCGAGCGTTGAGCTAAGAATCGGCGGAATGACCTGCGCCTCCTGCGCCAACCGTATCGAGCGCAAGCTCAACAAGATCGACGGTGTAGCGGCAACGGTCAACTACGCGACCGAAAAGGCCACCGTCGTGGTGCCTGACGGATATGACCCAGCGCTGCTCATCGCCGAAGTGGAAAACGCCGGATACAGCGCGGCGCTACCGTCACCGGAGAAGCCCATCCCTTCCGGGGAGACGGGCGAGACCGACGACCCCGATATGGTTTCCCTGCACCACCGCCTGACCGGATCGGTGCTGCTGTCGGTGCCTGTCATCGCGATGGCGATGATCCCGGCGCTGCAGTTCACCTACTGGCAGTGGGCGTCGTTGGTGTTGGCGGCGCCGGTGATCGTCTGGGCGGCGTGGCCGTTTCACCGAGCTGCCTGGGTCAACCTGCGGCACGGCACGGCGACGATGGACACGCTCATCTCCCTGGGCACGTTGTCGGCTTTCCTGTGGTCGCTGTACGCGCTGTTCTTGGGGACCGCGGGTACCGCAGGGATGAAACATCCCTTCGAGCTGACGTTGGCACCGTCTCACGGAGCGGCCAACATCTATCTCGAAGTTGCCGCTGGCGTTACCACATTCATCCTCGCGGGACGCTATTTCGAGAAGCGGTCCAAACGGCAGGCCGGCGCGGCGTTGCGGGCACTGTTCGAGCTGGGTGCCAAGGAGGTGTCTGTGCTGCGCGACGGGGTGGAATCGAAGATCGCGGTCGAGGACCTGGTGGTCGACGACGCGTTCGTCGTGCGCCCGGGGGAGAAGTTTGCCACTGACGGGGTGGTGGTGTCCGGGACTTCGGCGGTCGACGCGTCGATGCTGACCGGCGAATCGGTACCCGTGGAGGTCGGCCCAGGTGACACTGTGGTCGGTGCTACCGTGAACGCCGGCGGGCGACTGGTGGTGCGAGCCACCAGCGTCGGCTCCGACACCCAATTGGCGCAGATGGCCCAGCTGGTCGAAAACGCCCAAACCGGAAAGGCCCAAGTCCAGCGCCTGGCCGATCGCATCTCCGGAGTTTTTGTACCGGTCGTCCTCGCGATCGCGGCGATCACACTGGGCGCGTGGCTGGGCGCCGGCTTTCCGGTCGCGGCGGCTTTCACCGCCGCAGTTGCGGTCCTGGTGATCGCCTGCCCGTGCGCGCTCGGGTTGGCCACGCCGACGGCACTGCTGGTGGGCACCGGTCGAGGTGCGCGGATGGGTGTCTTGATCAAGGGCCCGGAGGTGCTGGAGTCCACCCGAAAGGTCGACACCGTGGTGCTGGACAAGACCGGCACCGTCACCACCGGCAAGATGAGCCTGGTCGATGTCATCGCAGCGCCAGGAACCAAGCGCGCGGACCTGCTTCGGCTGGCCGGCGCGTTGGAGAACGCCTCGGAGCACCCGATCGCCCAGGCCGTCGCTGTCGCTGCGGCCAAGGAGCTCGGAACGCTACCCACTCCTGAGGATTTCGCCAATATCGAAGGCAAGGGCGTACAGGGCATCGTGGACGGACACGCGGTCGTCGTGGGACGCGAATCACTGCTCGCGGACTGGGCCCAACACCTCAGTGCAGAGTTGGCGCAGGCGAAAGCGGATGCGGAAGCTCAGGGGAAGACTGTGGTCGCCGTCGGCTGGGACGGTCAGGCTCGCGGCGTGCTCCTCGTCGCAGATACTGTGAAACCTACCAGCGCGCAGTCGATCTCACAGATGCGCAAGATGGGGTTGACGCCCGTGCTGCTCACCGGTGACAACGAAGCCGTTGCCCGGCAGATTGCCGCCGAGGTCGGCATCGACACCGTGATCGCCGAGGTGATGCCCAAGGACAAGGTCGACGTCATTGTCCGGCTGCAAGCCGAGGGTAAGACCGTGGCGATGGTGGGCGATGGCGTCAATGACGCGCCCGCCCTCGCGCAGGCCGACCTCGGCCTGGCAATGGGTACCGGAACTGACGTGGCGATCGAGGCCTCCGACATCACCCTGGTACGGGGCGACCTGGGCAGCGCCGTCGATGCGATCCGGCTGTCCCGCAGGACACTATCGACGATCAAGACGAACCTGTTCTGGGCTTTCGCCTACAACGTCGCCGCGATACCGGTCGCTGCACTGGGCATGCTCAACCCCATGCTCGCCGGCGCGGCGATGGCGTTCTCCAGTGTCTTCGTCGTGGGCAACAGCCTCCGTTTGCGCGGTTTCAAGTCCACATCGTCTGTCCCTACCAGCTAGATCCCTACTGCACCGAGGAGAACCCATGTCCGACAACCGAAAAACCGAATCCAGCTGCTGCTGCATCGGCTCAACCGACGACTTGGACGCGACAGTCATCGATTCTGCGGCGAGAAACCTCCTCGACCCCGCGGAGGATCGGACGACCTGCCCGGTGATGCCCGGCACCCCGGTGGACAAGACGTCCGCCGAAGCCGCGGGCCTGTTCCGCGACTACCGCGGTCGACGTTACTGGTTCTGCTGCAAAGGATGTGGACCGCGGTTCGACCGTGATCCCGACAAGTACGCCAGCGTGGGGTTACTGACATTCGCATCCCGGCGCCCCATTCCGTTCAACGATAAAACCTCACCCTCAAAGGACCTGCAATGACCCAAGTCGACGACACCGACCACTGCCACGCGTCGGGCTCGCCACACCACGCCTACATCACCGATAAGGACAAGTACCTCAAGCGCTTGAAACGCATTGAAGGCCAAGCCCGTGGCATCAGCCGGATGATCGAGGAGGAACGCTATTGCATCGACATCCTCACCCAGGCTGACGCGCTGACCAAAGCCCTGCAGGGCGTAGCGCTGGCACTCCTGGACGACCATCTACGACACCGCGTTCGAGACGCTGCTGCCGCCGGAGGGCCGGCCGCCGACGCCAAACTCACCGAAGCCTCCGAAGCCATCGCCCGACTGGTGCGGTCATGACCCAAGACGGCAGCGCACCGACGCAGCCGCCTCGCATCTCCGGCCACTGCTCGCGCTCGAACCGACACTTGAGCTCATCAAGGGAAGCAGAACATGACAAGTCACGATGACCAAGCGGTAGCTACATCGCTCACCGACGTGCACGCCAACCACGACGGCCACGGCGATCACCAACCCAATGCTGACCACGGGGGCCATGCTGGCCACGGCGCTGATCACGTCGCTCAGTTCCGAAAGCTTTTCTGGATCAACGTGATCCTCGGCGTACCTGTCGTCGCGTTTTCGAGCATGTTCGCGATGCTGCTCGGCTACGAGATCCCCGACTTTCCGGGCGCCCGCTGGATTGCTCCACTGCTCGGTACCGTCATGTACGTCGTCGGCGGGCGCCCATTCCTGACGGGCGCGATCAGCGAAATACGTTCTCGCAAACCGGGAATGATGCTGTTGATCGGGCTGGCGATCACTGTCGCATTCGTCGCGTCGTGGGGCGCCAGCCTGGGTCTGCTGCACCATGAACTGGAGTTCTGGTGGGAACTCGCGCTGCTCATCGTCATCATGCTGCTCGGTCATTGGGTCGAGATGCGTTCGCTGGCGCAGACGACCTCGGCACTGGACTCGCTGGCCGCGCTGCTTCCTGATGAGGCTGAGAAGATCGACGGTGATCGCACCGTCACCGTTTCGCCGGCCGATCTGCGCGTCGGCGATCTGGTGGTGGTCCGCCCCGGAGGCAGCGTCCCCGCCGACGGCAGAATCGTCGACGGACGCGCCGACATGGACGAGTCGATGGTCACCGGCGAATCCCGGTCAGTGGCGCGCGGGGTCGGCGACGCCGTCACGGCCGGAACCGTCGCCACCGATTCCGGGTTGCGCGTCGAGATCACCGCCACCGGCGACGACACCGCCCTGGCGGGTATCCAACGACTGGTGAGCGAGGCGCAGAATTCGTCATCGCGTGCCCAGCGCCTCGCCGACAGGGCGGCCGGTTGGCTGTTCTGGTTCGCTTTGATCAGTGCCGCGATCACTGCGGTGGCATGGACTGTCGTCGGCTACCCCGACGCGGCCGTCATACGAGCGATCACCGTCCTGGTCATCGCGTGCCCACACGCGTTGGGTTTGGCGATCCCGCTGGTCGTTTCCATCGCCACCGAGCGGGCCGCACGAGGTGGTGTGTTGATCAAGGATCGCCTCGCCCTAGAAGGCATGCGCACCGTCGACGCGGTTCTCTTCGACAAAACCGGCACCCTCACCAGGGGCGAACCGACCTTGACCGCGATCGAGTCCCGCGGCGACCTCGACGACGACACCGTGCTCGCCCTAGCGGCGGCCGCCGAGGCCGACAGTGAACACCCCCTGGCGCGAGCCATCGTGAGGGCCGCCGACGAGCGCGGGCTCGCTGTGGCGCGCGCCAGCGGTTTCTCGTCGTCTCCGGCGGTAGGTGTGACCGCGACAGTTGACGGGCACGAGATCCGGGTGGGCGGCCCTCGCCTGCTCGACGAGATCGGCGGACAGGAAGTCAACGCCGCCACCGTGTGGCGCGAGGAAGGTGCGATCATTCTGCACGTCGTACGCGACGGAGCTGTGCTCGGCGGGCTGCGCCTGGCCGACGAGATCCGCCCCGAATCGCACGAAGCGATTGATGCGTTGCACAAGCTCGGCGTCGAGGTGGTCATGATCACCGGTGACGCCGAGGCGGTCGCCCAGGCGGTGGGCAACGAACTCGGCATCGACCGCGTGT
Organism: Mycobacterium sp.; assembly: GCF_049683355.1. Classification (GTDB taxonomy): domain Bacteria; phylum Actinomycetota; class Actinomycetes; order Mycobacteriales; family Mycobacteriaceae; genus Mycobacterium. The sequence continues at coordinate 3,321 of NZ_JBAUJB010000414.1, read as the reverse complement.
TCGCCGGCGTGCGCCCGGAAGACAAGGCGTCGAAGGTCTCTGCGTTGCAGCACGAGGGCAAAAAGGTCTCGATGGTCGGCGACGGGGTCAACGATGCGCCTGCTCTGGCCCAGGCCGACGTCGGTATCGCGATCGGTGCCGGCACCGACGTCGCGATTGCGTCAGCCGGGGTGATCCTCGCCAGCTCCGACCCGCGCTCGGTGCTGTCGGTCATCGAACTGTCTCGTGCCAGCTACCGCAAGATGAAGCAGAACCTGTGGTGGGGCGCCGGCTACAACCTCCTCTCGGTACCGTTGGCTGCCGGAGTTCTCGCGCCCATCGGGTTCGTCCTGCCGATGTCGGTCGGCGCGATCTTGATGTCCCTGTCGACGATCGTGGTGGCGCTCAACGCTCAAGTGTTGCGCCGCCTCGACCTGACGCCCGAGGCCAGCACCCGCGCCGTCCTCGATCGCTGACACGTCAGGCGGCGCTGTTGGCGCGCGTCTTACACCGTAGGGGCACTTCGAGGATCGGTCGAGCGCGATACCGACTGGGCAACTGCGGAGCGTTTAGAAGCCCACTCCAGTGGAGAGTTCAGCTGTTCACTTGCCGTGATCATGATCGCTGTGGTCGTCATGCAGCGGCACCGCAGGTGGGGCCGGGTCTTCTGCCGGTGGCGGCGTCGCCGGCTCGCCAGCGGGCTCACTCACCGGCGGCGGGATGACCGCGGCGGGATGACCGCCGTCGTGGACATCTGCGTGCTCGGCGCTCGTCCCGTGGTGACTCCCCTCCGCGGGCTCGGCGCTGGTGCCGTGGTGATCACCGTGTGCATCCTCGGCGGTCGTTCCATGGTGGCCGCCGACTGCACCCGCTGGCGCATGATGGCCGTGCCGAAGGCCGGAAGCGACTCCCACCGTGGACGCCAGCGCCACGACACCGACTGCGCCCATAAGGACCATCGCGCTGCTGAACACCGGTACCGGTTCTCCTTGCAGGCCGCGATACCACACCCAGCCGGCGCCCATCACGACATAGATCTGAAGCAGCAGTGCACAAAGGTCCGCGGCCTGGACCACTTCGGCTTGCCCGGCGTGCGGACCGTACGGGGCTCCCGCGGTCCTGGACAGGGCCCAAAGAGCAATGGCTCCAAGGTTGAGCATGATGCCAGCGGCAAGCACTGGGATCGTGGTTCGGGCCAGCACAGCCCTCGCCCAAATCAATTGGAAGAACGCGACCGCCACGAAGAACAAACCTGCCGGCATCCACTCCTGCCAGTGAGCAGGCACAACGGCAAAATGGATAACCGAAGCACCCAACGAGGCCAGTGCGGCAAGCCGAGCCGCCAACCGGCTGTCGGTCTTCCTCGCTGTCCTGGGCGCCACGGAACCAGGATGACAGCGCCATCCCCGACAGCGGTTGCATGACACCATATCTCAACCCGACCGAAATTCATTTGTCATCAACTACTGTCTTCCTACGTAGATGACGTCGATGCCACCCTCAGTCCGCTGACTCTCGACAACGCTTTTCGGCTCTGGACCACGCCCGCTCGTACTGAGGCCTCGGCGAATGTGGCGGTATCGCGTGTAGTTGCGGGGAACGGCCGCAATCTTTCGACCGCGACACCCGTGCCAGCGTGTCCCTGTGCGCAGTCGAATTTGCAATTGCTGCCGTACTTGTTGGTGGATGTCCGACAGGGTTGCCGCAGCGACTACCTGGTTGCACGCGATACGGCGGTGCGGCCCAGCTGACCCCTTCGGCAAATCCGATCTACAACAGGCAGCATTGGTTTGAAGATCTCACGTGGACCATAAGGGGTTCCGAATGGTGCGGACGGCGCTGGCGCCGAGCAGCTGCAGAACTGCAACCCTTACTGTGCAGTAGGCGAAATCTTTCGCAACCGCGTACAGGTCCGGTGCAGCGGCACACGTCCGGCCCCGCCGGAGGTGGCTGCCCGGAGGCCGTGCAGTTCTACACCCAGATGATCGTCGCCTATCCGGATCTCGCGGAAGTTCCTTTTGAAACGAACCCCGACTATGGTGTCGTCACTCGCTACAACGGGATGCCCGCTATCCGCTACAACCGCATGATGGTCGACTGCCAACCAGCCCCAAACATCTGAAAAGCCATGGTGAGTGCTAACTAAAGCGGGCCCACCATGGCAAAGAGGCGTGAGCACGGACCACGGACTTCGAACGGAGCGTGCCGTACCCGGCGTAGGGCTTCAGAAGCGGACTGGGCGTGCGCGTGGGCGTCGAGGATCCGCCACCAAGATGAGAAAAGGTGTCTGCCAATCCGACGAGAATCCCACATCGCCACAGGCAGAGCTTGCGCTGTCTGCCTTGCTTGGTGAGAACCTACAGCTGCGCTCAGCGCCGGAACGTGCGGGTAGCACCCGCCGCTACTGCAGTGTCAACGGAGGGGTTCGGACTCGCAGGCCACGGCTACCGCGAGTGCACCGCAGATTTCACGCATCCGAGCGTCGGCGAGACGGCCCAGGCGTTCGACGAGCACGGCGACGGCGACACTTTCCACTGAGTCCAGATTGACCGCGGATCGGCGTGGGACGGGATCATCGTCGGGATCAAGAATGACCTCGCTGGCCAAGCCTCGAACGGTTGTTGTGCATGGGCCGACGAGGGCGCGCCTGAGCCGGGGGATGGCTGCGTCACGCGATAGGACAACGACTGGCCGACGACCGATGTCCGGCAGTTCGCACCACCACACCTCCCCACGTGCAGGGAGCGGGCTCACGACGTGCTGGCCGTCCGACGCCAGCTCGCGAGGTCGCCCCACTCGTCAGGTTCGTCGGGGGGATGTCTGTCGTAGGCGGCGTAGCGCGCGTCCACCTCGACGGCGCGATGCCGAGCAATCAACGAGGCGAGGGCTTCATCAAGTAGGGCCGCATCCGTTCGCCCGGATCGGAGTTGCCGAGCGCTGCCGAGTAGATCGGCGTCGACGGTAGTGCTTACGCGTATGCGTGGCATGCCACAAGTATGCCACTCGGCTACTCGGAGAGATGGCGCGTTGACATTGACGAGATGGCGCGTTGACACTGCACTCTTGGCGGGAAGTTGTGTGTACACCCCGCCGTGAGCGCAGTCTCAGCGGTGGGTTACGAGGCCTTGAGGACGAGGACGGGTTCGGCGGTGGTCACCGGCACGGACACCGGATAGTGACCGGTATCCACCGCGTGCGTCCCGACATCGATCATGGCTGATGCGCGTGACCAGCGGGTTTTGCCGTCCCACCCGCAGTCGCACCGAGCGGTGTAGCGGAACGTGGTCCCATCGATGTAGGCCTGCATGTCGTGAAAATTACCCATGGACAATGAGAACCAAC
>NZ_JBAUJB010000413.1:0-9162 GCF_049683355.1 Mycobacterium sp. | reverse complement strand
TAGCTTTAGGAGTTGACCATCACTCCAGGCGGCAACGGTGCTCACCGGCCGGCGGCTCGGTGATCAGCCTCCCGCTCCAGAGACAGAATCCCCGTCAAGGACACGCTGATCAACACCCATTAGGCGGTCAAACCGCCTGGCGGATCATCCGCACCAACCGAGGGGGCCTGTTTATCGAGTCCTTCCGACGGTTCAGGTACGGCGACGGCTTCTCCCATTCCCGCGCGCTCGGGTTTCAGCTCGCGCTGGCCATGGTGCCTTTCATGATCGCCGGTGTCGGGCTCAGCAACACCTTGTATGCCGACCGGATCGGAACCGTCCTGAGGATGACACTGCTTCAGTTGACCCCTGGGGCGTCCGACGAGGTGGTCCGCAATGCACTTCGGCAGTCTCACGGTGACGACAGCTCGGTGGTGGCGCTGTGGCTGGGCCTGTTCCTGGCCGTCTTCGCCATGACGACCGCCATGGGGCAAGTCGAACGCGGCGCCAACCGCATCTACGGCATCCGACGCGACCGCCCGGCTCTGCGCAAATATAGCCGCGCTTTCGGTATGGCCTTTCTGGCCGGCTTCCCCGCGCTCATCGGCTACATCGTGTTGATCGCGGCGTCCACGTTCGGCGAGGCCGTCGAGCGGGTGTTCGGCCTCGACGACGACGAGGTCACGATCATCGCCATGCCGGTGGGCGTCGCACTACTGCTCGGCTCAGTCACTGTAATGATGAAGTTCGCACCACGCCGACGCCAGCCGGGATGGTCGTTTCTCACCCTGGGAACTGGCACAGCTCTCTTGCTGCTGTTGTTGTTCACCGGTCTGGTCGCCGTGTATCTGATGTTCTCCGACGACCTCGGTAACGTCTACGGCCCGCTGACGGCGGTCGTGGTGTTGTTGCTGTGGGGACTGCTGACCTCCATCGCCATCTTTCTGGCCCTGGCCATCTCGGCCCAGATCGAGTCCAAGTGCGCAGGTGAGCACGAGGGCGCGCTCGATGATCCCGAAGAAGTCGCTGTGGACTCGCGAGGTTAGCCACTCCGTGTCGCCGCCGACACGGTCGGCGGGACTGTCAACTTCGTCGTCTCCTGCACCGATCGGCCAGCCACCGCGCCGCTGCGCCGATCGGTCGATGGGTCACCGCGTACAACGCGGCAAGAAACACCATCACCACGCCCAGAACCATGAGTACGACGCCGCCTTGGACCGGCAAGATGGACCCGAGCACCAACAGCGCAAGGCCCAGCACCACTAGGGCGGCGGCCTTGAGCCCTCGCCGCACCGACCATCGCCGTGCCGCGGCGTCGGCCGCCACAAGCTCGTAGTCCAAGCCGCCGGCGCGCAACTGTCGCTCGATCTGAGCGAAAGCGTGCTGTTCATGCTCGGAAAGTGTCATCGTCCAGTCCCTTCCACTACCAACACATCAGCCGTGGAATGCCCTCTGTCGCCGTCGATATGCCTGCGTCTGCAGGATTTATGCTCGGCGGACGAATCGTGCGGCCTCGTCGACATGTTCAGCGCTCACGAAGACGTCGTAACGGGCCGCCGTCAGGGTGTGCACGCTGGAGAAGTCGCGTCGCCCGCGAGTCGACCAGTGCGCGATGAACCCGAAAGCCGCGCCGAACAACGCTCCGATGAGGATCGGGATCAGCAGCACCCAGATCCATTGCCAGAACGGGCCGACGGTGAACAGCAAGAACAGCAACCCGATGAACACGCCGAGCCACGCGCCGGTCGCGGCACCTGCCAACGCCGCCTTGGCCTTGGTCATCCGGCCGGTGACGTGTTCGACGGTGCGTACGCCGTCGCCGACGATGCTGACGTGCTCCACCGGGAAGCCGCCGTCGGACATTCGGTCCACCAACTCCTGGGCGTCGGCGTAGGCCTCGAAGGAGGCCAGCAGCCGCCTCCTCTCGAAGGTCTTCGCATCGGTGTCCGGATTTCCGGTGGCATCGCGCACGGTGTCGGACATTGTGTGCCTCCCTATCGGTGCTCTTGTGTCGGGCTCAGATAGTGGTTCCCACGTTGCTGCCGGCTATTCGTGCGCCCGAGCATGAATGCGCCCTCGCCGCAGCCTCAGCCCAATCGCTGCACCGCAGCCTCAGCCCAATCGCTGCACCGCAGCGGCGATACGCTCGTCGGTGGCCGTCAGCGCCACCCGCACGTGCCGCGCCCCGCCGGGCCCGTAGAACTCACCGGGAGCGGCGAGGATGCCGCGCTGCGCGAGCCACGCGACGGTGTCCCGGCACGGTTCGCCGCGGGTGGCCCACAGGTAGAGCCCGGCCTCGGAGTGGTCGACGGTGAAACCCGCCGAGCGCAGTGCCGGCAGCAGGACGTCTCGCCTGCGGGCGTAGCGCTCGCGCTGAGACTGTTCGTGCGCGTCGTCCTCGAGCGCGGCCACCATCGCGGCTTGCACCGGGGTGGGCACCATCATGCCGGCGTGCTTGCGCACCGCCAGGAGCTCGGCCACGAGGGCCGCGTCGCCCGCGACGAAGCCCGCCCGATAACCGGCCAGCGACGAGGTCTTCGACAGCGAGTGCACGGCCAGCAGGCCGGTGTGGTCGCCGCCGCAGACGTCCGGGTGTAGCACCGACAATGGAGCGGCGTCCCAGCCGAGCCCGAGGTAACACTCGTCGGAGGCGATCAGCACGCCGCGTTCTCTGGCCCATTCGACGACTTTGCGCAGGTGGTCCACGCCGAGAACCTTGCCGGTCGGATTGCTCGGCGAGTTCAGGTAGACGAGCGGCGGTGAGGCCGGCCCGAGCTGGGTCAGCGAATCGGCCCGCAGCACGGCGGCGTCGGCCAGCAGTGCCCCCACCTCGTAGGTGGGATACGCCAGCTCCGGCACCACGACGGTGTCGGCACCGCCGAGCCCGAGAAGCGTCGGCAGCCAGGCGATCAACTCTTTGGTGCCGATCACCGGCAGGACCGCACCGGGTGACAGGCCGGTGATGGCGTATCTGCGGTGCAGCGCGGCGACTGCAGCCTCGCGCAGCGCCGACGTGCCGGCGGTCGTCGGGTACCCGGGGGCAGCACTGGCTGCGGCGAGCGCGTCGCGGATCAGCGGCGCCACCGGATCGACCGGGGTGCCGACAGACAGGTCGACGATGCCGCCGGGGTGGGCCCGCGCGAGGGCGGTCACGTCGGCCAGAGTGTCCCACGGGAACACCGGAAGCGACGCCGACCTCAGCGGCCGGCGGGTGCCCTCAGGCTGCTCGTGCTGGGCGGGAGGCTGCGCCGTGGTTCTCAGTCCTCACCCTGCGGGGGAAGGTCCTTGACGACCTGCGGGTCGTTGTCGGTCTGACCGACCTTCGACGCCCCACCGGGCGAGCCGAGTTCGGCGAAGAAGTCGGCGTTGATCTGGGTGTAGCTGCCCCACTGATCAGGCACGTCGTCTTCGTAGTAGATCGCCTCGACCGGGCAAACCGGCTCACAGGCGCCGCAGTCGACGCATTCATCCGGGTGGATGTACAGCATCCGTGCGCCCTCGTAGATGCAGTCGACAGGGCACTCCTCGATACATGCCTTGTCTTTGACGTCGACGCAGGGTTCGGCGATCGTGTACGTCACGAACTTCTCCTCGAGTTCTCTCCAGCTACTACCTACCAGTGGGCTGCTGCTAGGCGGGGCTCAGCTATCGACCACGGCCAGCCTCAGCAAGTATCCCTGCCGTTAGTTGGACGCGTGTCTCAGTGTGCCCTAACTTGCACGGCAACCCGACTCAGGGATTGCGCGTGGTTACTGATACTAAACGTCGCACATACAAGTCACCTAGTGTGCCACGGCTACGCACCCGGATGCACTGCCGCCTCTCCCCCGCCCCGCGAGCGCACGGGCGGCCACTCAGGTGGTGCGCTGTCGCTGGGTGAGCGCCCCGCCGGTCACCGCCGTCGGACCGTCGAGCACGGCGAACTCGCGGATGGACAGCTCCGCGAAGTGTGGGCTGTCGAGCAGACCGCCGAACACCGCGGTGTCGCGGCTCGCCTGGGCGGCGTCGCGAGATGCGAATACGTACACGCCGCCGTAGGTGTTCGTGTCGGGGTCGGCGAGCCAGACCTTGGTCAGCAGCACGGGCCAGGCAATGAATGCCGCGGCGATCTGCTCGGCGTGAGCGGTGTAGGCCTCGGGTGCGAGATCGGCCAGAGCGAAGGTGACGATCCGCACGTACATGTGGCTCCTCGGGTGGGTCAGGCGATGGGGCGGGCTCGACGCGCAGCTCGCCGGTCACGAAGTTGACGGTTCCGGTGTGGGCGACGACGGTGGTGTTGAGGTATCCGACTGCCGGGTGGGCGGTTTGGAATCTGGCGCTGACGTGGATGGTGTAAGGCTCGGCGGGCCAGGCGAATCCGGGCACAGCGATGTCCTCAGGCCGGGGCCGGCCGATATCCCGTGGGGGAAGCAGGAGACCGGTCAGCTCCACCGCGATGGTTTCGTGGTCACCGGTGGTGATCACCTCGTGTCCGCGGACCACGCCGGCGCCGTCGTGTCGAATCCTGAAGTAGTCCACCCCTTCGACCGCAGCGCCGTCGAGTTCACCGGCGGTGAGGGTGCCGGCGAAGTGTCCGTCGAGCCGGAAGCCCTCGGCGACAGGGCCGATCGGGACGACGCGGCTGAATCGTCCGTCGAATCGGTAGAGCAGTTCTGTGGTGGTCATGCGGTGGCCCTCTCCGATGGTTGGTGTTCGTCGGCGCCGAATTCGTCGAGCAGCGAGGCGATCTGGTCATGAGTCGGCGCCGGGACCGGCTCGGCCTGACTGGCGGCCAGAACCGAGTCCAGGCTGTGGTCGATACCGCGCCGGACCGGAGGCAGGTGTGACGAGAGCAGCACGGAGGATCGAGCCCACGAACGGCTTCGATCTGGTCGCGCAGCTTGGTACCGTCGGCGTGGGCAACCCACGGGCTGTCGGTGCCGGCCCAGGCCACCTGCGCGGACCGCAGCTCGTCCGGGTCGATGTGGTCGGTGTCCGGCCCTGCGACCAGGTCGGCGGGAAGTGGCGCACCGAAGCAGTCCGAGCTGAAATATGCGCCGGTCGATCGGTCGAGGAAACCCAGCGTCCCGGGGCTGTCGTAGAGCGGAGGCCGAACGGCCCGCAGCACCCGGTCGCCGACGTGGACGTCGTCGCCGGGGTTGACGATGCGGGTTCTGTCGAACGGCGGGGCGCCGGCGGGTGCGGCCCGCCCGAAGGTCAGGAAGGTTCCGAGAACTGTTGCCTTGGGAGCCAACTCGAGAAGTCGCTCCAGGGCGCCGGCGTGGTCGCGGTCCTCATGGGTCAGCCAGATCCATTTCAGTTCCGGCAGTTTCACGCGGTCGGCGAGGGCGTCGACAAAATCCGGCGCGAGTACGCCCGTGCCGGTGTCGACCAGAACCGGCTCGGCGGAATGCAGCAGGAAGGCGTTCATCGGGATGACACCCATGCCCGGGACCGGCCAGTAGGTCGGGAGGACATCCACCCCGGAAGATGCGGCGAACGGGTTGCCGACATGTGGTGGGTTCATGGTGTCACTCGGCCGATCTCGCTGGATCTGGAGTTCAACGGGGTCAACCCCGGCATGGGTCACGGCGAGGTCGCCGGGTTCGAGGCGTCGGTTGTACTGAACCGCAAGGACTTCGGCGTCGACATCGATATCCCGTTGGAGACCGGAGGCGCGGTCGTCGGCGACAAGGTGACGATCACGCTCGAGATCGAGGCTCTCAAGCAGGCCTGACGCCGGTACGGAAGGCCACCGCGGTCACGTCGCGGTGGCCTTCGCCGGCACTACTCGGTGATCGAATGACTGATCTCCCCGATCTGATCGATGACCAGCGTGAGCCGGTCTCCCGGCTGTAACCACCGACCCGTCTCCATACCGCTGCCACCCGGCAGGGTGCCGGTCGCGAACAGTTCTCCCGGATAGAGATATTCGCTACGCGAGGCGTGCGCGAGCACCTCACCGATCGACCACTGCATCCCCCGGCTGAACACCGTGCCGACCGTGGAGCCGTTGACACTGACCGAACCGCTCAGCTCGTCCAGCCTGGGCACGATCTCGTCGGCGGAGACCGCCACCACCGACATCGAGGATGCGAAGTGCTTGGACTTCTGCGGCCCCAGCCCGGTGGCCATCTCGCTGCGCTGCACGTCGCGGGCGCTGAAGTCGTTGACGACGACGAACGCGCCGACCGCGTCGAGCGCCTCCTGCGGGGTCGCGTTGTACAGCGGCGACCTCAGCACGAAGCCGAGTTCCAGCTCGAAGTCCAACGCCGACGAATACGAGGGGATCGCCACCGGGGCACCGCTGGGGATGAAGCTGAGGTGGTTGGACATGTAGTAGATCGGTTGCCGGTAGAACAGTCCTTTGGGCTTGAACAGTGGAAACGGTTTGCGGGTCAGCTTCTCGACGAGCGTGGCTGCCCGGGCCTGGGCGGGGTGGAACCGGCGGACCAGCCCGCGGGCCGCATCGACGGCGTGCTGCTCGTAGAGCATGAAGTCACGAAACGACGCCGGCTGGAATGGCAGCACGTTGCCGGACAGGTCGACATGCCTTCGGGCACTGGCGAGTTCCCAATCGGAGTCGAAGACCGTGCCGCCGAGAACAGCCTGATCCTGCGCGGGGACCCAGGAGCCATCCGGCGTCATCGACTGCAGGGTCAGCCGGCCGTCGGCGAGCGTGCGTCGCAGTTTCACACCGTCCGTCCTACCAGGCTCGGCCAGGGGCAGGAAGAGACGGGTAGACACGCGGCGGGCGCGGAACAGGGGGTCAGGCGGCCAGAGGGGTGTAGGTGGTGGTGCGCTGCCGGGCCGGACGGCCGATGCCGGCCGCGATGCCGATCAGATCCTCGATGCTCTTGTACGAGCCGAACTCCGAGCCGGCCATCCGCGAGATGGTCTCCTCCATCAAGGTGCCGCCGAGATCGTTGGCCCCGCCGTTGAGCATCACCTGGGTGCGCTCGACGCCGAGCTTCACCCAGCTGGTCTGGATGTTGGAGATCCTGCCGTGCAACATGATCCGCGCCAGCGCATGCACTGCGCGGTTGTCCCGGTGCGTCGGCCCGGGGCGCGCCCCGCCCGCCAGGTACAGCGGCGAGGACTGGTGCACGAACGGCAACGGCACGAACTCGGTGAAACCTCCGGTGCGGTCCTGGATCTCGCGCAGCACCCGCAAATGTCCGACCCAGTGGCGTGGCGCGTCGACGTGGCCGTACATCATCGTCGAACTCGACCGCAGCCCGACTTCATGTGCCGTCGTGACCACTTCGATCCACATCGAGGTGGGCAGCTTGCCCTTGGTCAGCACCCACCGCACCTCGTCGTCGAGGATCTCTGCCGCCGTACCGGGAATGCTGTCCAGCCCCGCCTCCCGCAGCTCGGTGAGCCAATCACGAATGCTGACACCGCTTTTGGCGACCCCGTTGGTGATCTCCATTGGGCTGAACGCGTGCACATGCATCGACGGCACGCGCGCCTTGACCGCACGAACCAGGTCGGCATACCCGGTGACGGGTAACTCGGGGTCGATACCACCCTGCATGCACACCTCGGTCGCCCCGGCGGCGTGCGCCTCCCATGCCCGCTGTGCGACCTCGTCGGTCGACAGCGAGAACGCGTCGGCGTCCCCTTTGCGCTGGGCGAACGCGCAGAACCGGCAGCCTGTGTAGCAGATGTTGGTGAAGTTGATGTTGCGGTTGACGACGAACGTGACGTCGTCACCGACGGCGTCGCGCCGCAGCGAATCGGCCAGCGCGGCAACGGCATCCATCGCAGGACCATCCGCGGTGGCCAGCGCGAGGTACTCGTCGTCGGTGCAGCCGGCGGGATCGCGCTCGGCCGAGCGCAGCGCGGCGAGCACGTCGGTGTCCACCCGTTCGGGAGCGCGGGTGGCCAGCTCGTGCACCTTCTCCCGGATGGACTCCCAGTCACCGAACGCGCTGCCCAGATCACTGCGGGTCTCGGTCAGCCTGCCCTCGGCGTCGATCGCGGCGTGCAGGTCGGTGCGGCCCAACGACTCGGTCGCCTCGTCGGGCTCCTGCCAGGGGCGGCCCACCGGATTGACATCGAGGGCGTAGCCGGTGTCGGGGTCGGCGAGGGCGTCGACGTGCCCCTGCACCCGGGGGTCGATCCAGCCGGCGCGGGCCTGCACGTACTGCGGCTGCGCCGTCAGTCGCTGCACCAGGTCGTAGCCCGCTTCGGCCGTCACCGCCGCGAGCTCGTCGAGCGCGGGCCAGGGACGCTCGGGGTTGACGTGGTCGGGCGTCAAGGGCGACACCCCGCCCCAGTCGTCCACACCTGCTCCGAGAAGCGCCAGACAGTCGGCCCGTGACACCAGGTTCGGCGGGGCCTGGATGCGCACCTTGGGCCCCATCACCAGCCGGCTGACGGCCAGCGTGGCCAGGAACTCGTCGATCTCCGCGTCCGGCGTTGCCGCCATCGCGGTGTGCTCCTTGGCGCGGAAGTTCTGCACGATCACTTCCTGGACGTGCCCGAACGACTTTTGTGACCGGCGGATGGCGTGGATGGTCTCGGCGCGCTCGCGCACCGTCTCACCGATGCCCACCAGCAGCCCGGTGGTGAACGGAATCGACAACCGGCCGGCGTCGTCGAGCGTCCGCAACCGCACCTCGGGATCTTTGTCCGGGCTGCCGTAGTGAGCTTCCCCGCGCGTCTCGAACAGCCGCCGCGACGTCGTCTCGAGCATCATCCCCATCGACGGTGCGACCGGCTTGAGCCGAGACAGTTCCGTCCAGCTCATCACGCCCGGGTTGAGGTGCGGCAGCAGACCGGTCTCCTCGAGCACCCTGATCGCCATCGCCCGCACATAGTCCAGAGTTGAGTCGTAACCCCGCTCGTCGAGCCATTGACGCGCCTCGTCCCACCGTTCTTCCGGGCGGTCGCCGAGGGTGAACAACGCTTCTTTGCAACCCAGTTCGGCGCCACGACGAGCGACGTCGAGGATTTCGTCGGGCTCCATGTACATGCCCTTGCCCGCTGCACGCAGCCGGCCGGGGACGGTGACGAAGGTGCAGTAGTGGCAGGTGTCGCGGCACAGGTGCGTGACGGGGATGAACACCTTGCGCGAGTAGCTGATGGGCAGCCGGCCTGTCGGGCCTCGTCGGCCCGCGGCTTCCAGTCCGGCGTCGCGTACCCGCGCGGCGCTGGCGCACAGGTCGGCCAGATCGTCGCCGCGCGCCGTCAGCG